>DOEE01000003.1:835481-836095 GCA_003524095.1 Clostridiales bacterium | reverse complement strand
TTGAAACACCCGGCTGTGTGTAACTCAGTCGGGAGTTTTTAACATAGCAAAAAGCGAAAAAAAGTTAAAAAACTTTCAAAAAAGTGTTGACTTTAAAACCTGCTTTGATGTATACTACCAATGCGTTTTAACAAAAAACGCGAGTGATCAATAACAACTAAATAGTGTAAAGAATTAAATTTAGTCAATTCATTAAATTTTAAATATTTACGAATACTTTTAAGCTAAGTGTTCTGTAATGAGATAGAGATCAACATAAGAGTTTGATCCTGGCTCAGGACGAACGCTGGCGGCGTGCTTAACACATGCAAGTCGAACGGAGTTAAATTGGAGCTTGCTTTGATTTAACTTAGTGGCGGACGGGTGAGTAACGCGTGAGGAACCTGCCTATATCAGGGGGACAACAGTTGGAAACGACTGCTAATACCGCATAAGACCACAGTATGGCATCATACAGGGGTAAAAGAGATATGTATCGGATATAGATGGCCTCGCGTCCTATTAGTTAGTTGGTGGGGTAATGGCCTACCAAGACCGTGATAGGTAGCCGACCTGAGAGGGTGAACGGCCACACTGGAACTGAGAGACGGACCAGACTCCTACGGGAGGCAGCA
>DOEE01000003.1:721017-835281 GCA_003524095.1 Clostridiales bacterium | reverse complement strand
CTCCTACGGGAGGCAGCAGTGGGGAATATTGGGCAATGGGCGCAAGCCTGACCCAGCAACGCCGCGTGAAGGAAGAAGGCCTTCGGGTTGTAAACTTTTGTTGTAGAGGACGAAGAAAGTGACTGTACTCTACGAGGAAGCCCCGGCTAACTATGTGCCAGCAGCCGCGGTAATACATAGGGGGCAAGCGTTGTCCGGAATCACTGGGCGTAAAGGGAGCGTAGGCGGATGTTTAAGTTAAGTGTGAAAGCCTGGGGCTTAACTCCAGAAATGCACTTAATACTGGACAACTAGAGTGTGGGAGAGGTAAGTGGAATTCCTAGTGTAGCGGTAAAATGCGTAGAGATTAGGAGGAACACCAGAGGCGAAGGCGGCTTACTGGACCACAACTGACGCTGAGGCTCGAAAGCGTGGGGAGCAAACAGGATTAGATACCCTGGTAGTCCACGCCCTAAACGATGGATACTAGATGTGGGGTAATAATATTATTCCGTATCGAAACTAACGCGATAAGTATCCCGCCTGGGGAGTACGTTCGCAAGAATGAAACTCAAAGGAATTGACGGGGACCCGCACAAGCAGCGGAGCATGTGGTTTAATTCGACGCAACGCGAAGAACCTTACCAAGACTTGACATATATATGCATATCTATGAAAGTAGAGAAAGAATTAGTTTACTAAGTCCATATAAACAGATGGTGCATGGTTGTCGTCAGCTCGTGTCGTGAGATGTTGGGTTAAGTCCCGCAACGAGCGCAACCCTTGTAATTAGTTGCCAGCATTAAGTTGGGCACTCTGATTAGACTGCCGTAGATAATACGGAGGAAGGTGGGGATGACGTCAAATCATCATGCCTCTTACGTCTTGGGCTACACACGTGCTACAATGGACGGTACAAAGAGAAGCGATATAGTAATATGGAGCAAAACTCAAAAAGCCGTTCTCAATTCGGACTGTGGGCTGCAACCCGCCCACACGAAGACGGAGTTGCTAGTAATCCCGGATCAGCACGCCGGGGTGAATGCGTTCCCGGGTCTTGTACACACCGCCCGTCAAGCCATGGGAGTTGGGAGTACCCGAAGTCGGTGAGCTAACCAGCAATGGAGGCAGCTGCCTAAGGTAAAACCAATGACTGGGGTTAAGTCGTAACAAGGTAGCCGTATCGGAAGGTGCGGCTGGATCACCTCCTTTTAAAGAGAAATCTTTAACAAAATATCCTTACTCACAAGGATATTACGCAAATAAAGGAAGATAAAGCAAGCGACACGAAGTGGCATTTGAATTTATCTGACGAATATTTATTCGGAGTTATCCGAAAAGATTTTCGGATTTGCGTAGCAAATATTGGCGAAGCCAATAACGACGAAACGAAAAATCCTATATAGCAGTAAGAGAGAATAGGCTACATAGGTAATTGATTAAAACACTATTTAGAAGTTAATAAAAAGGCATCTCATTAGAGATGTCTTTTTTGTGTATAACTTCACAAAAGTTTTTTGGGATAGGGTATTGAATTTGTCTTTTGCTTGTGGTAAAATTGTTATGTAGAAAGCGAAGTTTATTTAGGTTTTGTGGAGAAAAGTTATGTTAGACAAACTAGACGTTTTGGAATTTATCAAAGGCGATGATGATGCTTATATAATGGTTCAAAGACCATTTTATTTTGATAAAATTAAAAAAGTATACAAAAGTCTTGGCGAACCATATTCTAGTTATGCTGACAAATTAAATACTAGAGATTGGTTCAAAAATCGTGAATATACATTGCTTGACAAAAAACTTAATAGTTACAACTTTATAATGTATTTTGTGGGCTTAAAAATTCGTGATTCTGAAGGTTATAATTGGGATGAATATTTGACCAATTTACAAAACACTCAAAATGGCGATATTTCAAACAAAGAGTCATCAGATAATTCTAATAGTCCCGATTCTGACAGCCTAGAACGTTAGTTAACAATCCATAAATTTTTTTGGGTTGTTTTTTTTGTTTGTATGGAGACATTTGAATAGATTTTTAAAAAATTATTTTGGAAAAAGATTTGCACAAATGGATAATATTTGTTATATTATTTTCAAATAATCTATCTTGTTAATTGGTTAAAAATTCCAGATAGAAATTAGTTATTTTCAGTGTTAAAAATAGGGGGTAGGATTTTGATGAGATACAGTGTCTTAAAGAAGGAAGATAGCGAGATTTTTGGACTTATTAAAAAAGAAGTTGGGAGGCAAAAAAACACAATAGAGTTAATTGCAAGTGAGAATTTTGTGAGTAATGCGGTTTTGGATGCTATGGGAAGTGTTTTGACAAATAAATATGCCGAAGGTTATCCAGGTCATAGATATTATGGCGGATGCAAATATGTCGACAAAATTGAACAACTTGCAATTGACAGGTTAAAAAGTTTATATGGTGCCGAACATGCCAATGTTCAGCCACATTGCGGTGCGAATGCAAATCTTGCGGTTTATTTTGCACTTTGCAAACCCGGTGATACAATTATGGGCATGAGTCTTAGTAATGGCGGGCATTTAACTCATGGAAGCAAGGTTAATATAAGTGGAAAATATTTTAATTTTGTTCCTTATGGCCTTGACCCCGAAACTGAGATGATTGATTATGATGAAGTTCAAAGAATTGCTTTGGAATGCAAACCAAAACTAATTGTGGCAGGTGCTAGTGCATATCCTAGAATTATAGACTTCAAAAGATTTAGAGAAATTGCTGATAGTGTTGGGGCATATTTGATGGTGGATATGGCACATATTGCAGGGTTGGTTGCTACAAAATTACATCCAAATCCAGTTGAATATGCTGACGTTGTTACAAGCACTACACACAAAACCCTTAGAGGGCCTAGGGGTGGGATTATTTTGTGTAAAGCAAATTTGGCAAAAGCCATTGACAAAGCCATTTTTCCAGGTACACAAGGTGGTCCGCTTGAACATGTTATAGCGGGCAAAGCAGTTGCATTCAAAGAGGCTGGAACCGAAGAATTCAAAAGATATCAACAACAAGTTGTGGCAAACGCCAAAGCTTTGGCAAATAGACTTTTGCAAAATGGCATTAAGATTGTTTCGAATGGTACGGACAATCACTTGCTTTTGGTTGATTTGACGAAAGAGAATATAACGGGGTTGGAACTTGAATCTTATTTGGAGAGTGCAAATATAACTGTCAACAAAAACACCGTTCCAAACGAAACCCGTTCTCCACAAGTGACTAGTGGCATAAGAATTGGCACGCCAAGTGTTACAACTCGTGGAATGAAGGAAGACGAAATGATTATGATTGCTGATTGGATATGTGATGTTATCAAAAATGGCAAAAAGAATATCAAAAAGATAAAATCCGAAGTGAATAATCTTGTCAAAAAGTTCCCTTTGCCATATTAAAAAATGCCAATATTTCAAAAATATTTTTAAATAAACAATTGACAAATAGTATCAAATAATATATAATACTTTCGCATGAGTTTAGATTAATTTAAGCAATTAGCCCCTGTTTTTAAGTTATTTTAAACATCTACTATTATTTTACTGGTTATTTTGGCGAATTTTTGAAATATTTGGTTTTGGAAATTTGGCTAAAATTGAAAATTTTTACAAAATTATTTTAATAAAGAAGGATAAAACAATGAAAACAACAGTTATGGCAAAAAACGAAACTGTGGATAGAAAGTGGTACATTGTTGATGCAACAAACATTCCTTTGGGTAGAGTTGCTAGCCAAGTTGCTGCAGTTCTTAGAGGAAAAAACAAACCAATTTATACTCCACACGTAGATACTGGCGATTATGTAATCGTTATTAATACTGACAAAATGATACTTACTGGCAACAAAGATGTTCAAAAAATTTATTTCCGTCATTCTGGATTCCCAGGTGGTACAACCGAAATTAAGTACAAAGATTTGATGGAAAAGAGAAGTGACTTTGCTTTGGAAAAAGCTATCAAAGGTATGCTTCCTAAGAACTCTTTGGGAAAGAAAATGTTTAACAAACTTAAATGTTACAAGGGTGCTGAACATCCACATCAAGCTCAACAACCAGTTGAACTAAAAATTAAGGGGGTAAGAAACTAATATGGCAGAAGAAGTTAAAAGCACAAAGAAAGTTACAAAGAAAATTCCTGCAAACAAAAATGTAGAATATACTGCTACTGGTAGAAGAAAAAATTCTATTGCTAGAGTAAGACTTACTCCAAACGGCAAAGGTAACTTTGTAATCAACAAAAAGAACATCGAAGAATATTTTAATCTAGGTGTTTATAGACTAGTTGCTAATCAACCATTCGAAGTAACAGACACTATGGGAAAATACGACGTAGTTGTTAATGTTAATGGTGGTGGTCTTAGCGGTCAAGCTGGCGCTATTAGACATGGTATTGCTAGAGCACTTGTAAAAGCTGACGAAAGTTTGAAAGCTGAAATCAAAAAGGCTGGTTTCTTAACTCGTGATGCGAGAGTAAAAGAAAGAAAGAAATATGGTCTTAAGAAGGCTAGAAAAGCTCCACAATTCCGTAAGAGATAATTTATTTTGTTTAAAAAAATTCAAGGTTTTTGCCTTGAATTTTTCTTTTGTACAAATTTAAATAAATACAAAACTTCAAAAAGTATTTCATTATATTTGTAAAAAATTGATAAATTTGGTATTATTTTATAGATAATTAATATCCTAGGAAGATTAAGCAAAGTAGTCCGCAAGGACACCTTGAATTAATCTGACGACCAATTCAATCTATGTAACCACGATGTAATCGTGGGTTTGCGAAAGCAAACAAAATTTTAACTTGTTTAAAATTTTACATTACATAGATTATAATAATTTTAATTTTAGAGAAAATATTTGTATGAAAAAACTAATTCTATTTTTGATTTTGTGCGTTGTTTCGATTGGATTTGTTGGATGTGACAAACCCAAAATTTCGTATAGCGAAAATTATGTTTCTATTTATGAAAATCAAGAATACAAAGTTGATGAAAATAAGATTAGCATTGCAGGCAAAACAAATTCATATTCGGTTATATCTTTGGATACAAATATCGCCAAAATTAGGGATAATTTTGTTGTTCCAGTGTCTGCTGGAAAAACTAAAATAAGACTAAAGTTGAATACAAAAAAGGACATATACTACGATTTTGATTTTGAAGTTTTGGTGGGCAAAATTGTCAAAAACATATCTTGTGAAAACAACATTGTAACACTTAACATGACAGAAACTTCAAACACGGCAGTTAATAAGATTTTTGTAAATAGCGATGCTACTGAAATTCCTATTGTTAGATTTGATAGTAAAATTATTAATTATGATTACACAAACGGATTGATTACGGCATATAAGACTGGTCAAACAGTTGTTACGGTCAAGTATCTTTTTTGTGAAATTTCTTTTGATGTAAATGTTGTAAGAAAAGTTTATACAGAGTCACTCAAAGTCCAGGACCAAAAGATTTTCAAAGACTCCAAGGGAAAGTTTGAGTACATAGTTAAACCCGAAAATGCAACAGTGCTTAGGTTTTGGTCTGATAGCAAAGAACTTATAGTTTTAAAAGACGGAAGTTATTATTTCCAAGGCGAAGTTTTTGATAAAGTTCAAGTGAAATATGAGTATTTCAAAAGTGAAACGTCGGGTTCTTCGACGGGTAGTTTTTGGGTTGAAGTGATAGAAAAAGCAAAAGATTTTGGCGTAAGAATCCTAGATGAAAATAATCAAAATGTAAGCAAATTTTTGGAGGGGAAAGAGTACACATTGATAATCGGAGTTACTCAAAATTATCCTAATTTATCCTTTGATTTTTCGCCTAACATTATATGTCAAAAACCGCTTGAATTTGTGGAAAATATCGGATTTAAGACCACTGTTGTCTTGAGTACAAATAGTGATAATTTGTACTCAATCACTTACAAAAATACTCTTGCTGGAGTAGAAAATAATTTTACTAAAAATTTGAGATTTGATGTTGCTAGTACAAAGGATATTTCGGTTAAAATTACATGTGGAACCTACTTTAAATACCCTGATGAAAACGGGGACTATAGACTAGCGTTAGACGAAGCAAAAACAGGGATTGCATTTATTCTTTTTGTCAAAGGTAATCAGATTAATGAAAATCCAATAGTTTATTTAAAAACCGCCGACTCGTGTGAATTTGTTAATGGTTCTATTAAACTTAACAGTGTCGGAACATATGTTTTTGAAGTATATTTAAACCAAAATTTTGTTGGAAATGTTACCATTATTGTAGAATAAGACTTAAGGATTTTGTGCCTTTAATTGTTTGACAAAGCATTTGTATATATATATAATTATTATGAATTATATTATTTTTTGCAAATGCTTGTATTTTTTTGGGTGTATTTAGCAAAAAATAAAGATAGAAAATAAATGGAAAAACAAAACAAATTTTAAGGTGTTGCAAATGTTTAAAAGAATTTTGAAAATTGTATCCATAGTTTTGGCAGGATTCGTTGTAATAGTCGGTGCATCGATGGGTATTTATGCCTTGACTGGTGGTTTCAAAGAAAAAGATATTAATATTATTAAAATCTACATAGACGACTCAAACAAAGCGGAAAAACAAATTTATACTTTGTCAGATTTTTCGACCCAAATTAATTATGAACCGCTCGATGCTACTAACAAGGAACTTGAAGTAATAATTTCAGATCCTTTGCGTCAAGTTGACGAAAGCGGAAATTTAATCAAAGAAGGAATTTTGAAAAATGTTCCAAAAAAGATTAATGCGGGCGATACATTTAATGTTGAAATCAACAAGGACGAAAAGGGAAATAATATTGGTGGAGTAGTTAGTATTACCTTCAGACCTTTGAACACTGAAAAGAATATTACAGATTTTACCCTAAAAGTTATTGTCGATGTTGAAATTCCTAACAATTCACTTTACTTTGCAGGAAACGAAAGTGATGATTACAATTCTATTGGCGGAAAGACTATTACAATGGGCATTAGCAATTCCCAACAATATATACTTCTCAAAAGCGAACTTGTCAATGCATTCTATTTGCAAGCAAACAACAAAAACATGAAAAACGCTCAAATTAGTTATAGTTACAAGTTGTTAAATGGAAAGTATTATGATGTGGACAACGACAAAACAGTTGATACTGTTGTTTACAAAAAATTAGACAATCTAGTTTGTGAAAGAATTTACAATGCAACGACTGGGTCTTATAACTATTTTTACAAAATTCCAGTAACTCCAAAAGAATCAGGAACAATTCAAGTTTATGCCAAAATGCACAAGACCTACGAAATCGAAAAGGCTTTTGAAGAAAATGATTTTGGCGATATGAAATATCCTTCTTATTTTGAAGACCAACATTCATACCAACTCTTGCAATTTAACAAATTTATTAATGATTTTATTACATACTTTGATACAAGTGATACAAGTTACAATTTCTTCAAAAATTATTTGACCGAAGACGGAAAGGTTAGATTTACAAAAGTTGATTGGGAGAATGGTGCAATTAATGGTTCTAATCAAACTAATGCTTTTGATTTTATCTTCCAAACTTGTACATCTACAATCAATATTTCGGCAGTTAATCTAAAGAGTATTTCAAGTGTAGACGTTGTTAAATGTTCAAACGAAAAAACATACTTTGATGTATTTACAACGAGAACATATAGCCTTACTCAATTAATCAATGATTTTGAACTAGATATCAAACTCGAAGAAGATAATGTCGCTCAAATTGACAAAGAAAAATCTAACTTGTTTTCAACCTTGGAAGTTACTCCATTTATTTATATCGAAAAAACAGTTTTTGCAAACGACTATTATGCGTGGAAAGATTATCAAGAAATTTTGTTGGTCGATGGATTTGAAAGCAAAAAGCCAGTTTGCACTCTAGGCAATATTAGTAGTAATTTGGCAAACTCGCTTGCGGGAAATGACTATATTTCAGAAATTGATGAATACTTAAGAAGCATTAACAAAGAAAATGCAAAAGGTTTTCTTGTAAACTTGTCGTCTCAGTTTAAGGATAAGACTTACAAAGATTACATGACAATTTCTATGAGTCCTAATGCAAATAGCAAAATGTGGACAATTGCGTTCAATGTTCCTATTTCCAAAGGTGCGACCGATGATATAAACAGTGTATCCAAAGCACTATTTGTTGAGTTCAAAGTAACAGGTAGAGATGTCAAAACCAATAAGGCTACTACAAAAACAACTTATTCAAGAGTTGCTATTGGCTATACAGATTATAATTTTGTTCAACCAGCCGATACTAGCAAACCAAGAATAGACAACATTTATCTTGATAATAGTCTTATCAAGCGTATGGCTATAAATCAAAAACTCACTACTAACTTCCAAGACTCATATGCCGACAAAATTAAATATCAAGAAATTAATTTAAACCTAAATTCTATACTTAATAATTACTCTAAAGTTCAATACAAGTCAGTTATGTACTTTGTTGAAGAAAAATCTAATAGTGTAGAAGGTGGCTCAAAACTAGCATCTATTGGAAAGTATAAATTCAAATACATGGATCCACAACTTGATAGTACTGGCGCTATGAATGATACTGTCAAATTGTTTGATGACGAAGAGTTAATAGGTGAGAGACTCCCATTATTTGGTGATGCCGAGAGTACAACCAAAAATTATCTAAGAGCACTCAATGCGTCAATTGACCCGGCTTATTTGTTTGCCGTAGTATATCTATCTGACAAAGATGGAAATCCAATTGATAGTAATGGTAGACTAATTAACATAAATGAGTCTTTGGACGGAGCAGAACCAACTTCGCTTGTAGTATTCCAAATAACTCATATCAATACAACTGACGGAATTTCAAAAGTATATGTTGACAACTTTGTAGACAATATTAATTACTACACTCAAAACATGGCTGAAATTAAGATTACTAACGAAAGTATTCAAGACGGCGAAAAAGTTGAAAATACTTATACAATTTCCGAAGGCAATGGAAAATTTTTGAGACGTAATAACATATCTTCGTTTACTACTGAAGACGGAGTTACTTTGGGTCAAAAAGCACTTGAAGAATTGCAGAGTATTCTTAAATTAAAGTTGCTTTATAACAACAAGTTTACTTTGTATGCAACTAACTTTGATTTGGACGGAGAAGGAAACATCATTGCTCAAGATGGTGAAAATGTTCAAAGTGTCAAAATGATAGATTTCTTTGGAAAAAATGTTGTCAAAGAATTTGCAATTAATACAACTTACAACAAACAACTTGCATTAAACGAAATGCTTGGACTCAATAAATTTAATTTTGCAAGCAAAGATGAGATAATTACATACTTTAGAGAAAATTACTTGTTAAATATTAATTCACTTAATTCAAATGCGGTACAAAATGTTGCCCTAATTGAAAAAGATGAAACAATAATTGGCTTCCAATTTGATATTGTATCAATTGGCAAAAATTCAACTACTGACGGAACTGGCACTTCTTCGGGTGATTATATTTATATCAAAGCCAATTCAAATGTAACTAATGCTTTGAACGATAACGATAGTGTTAATTGGGAAGTAAACAATCTTGTTATAGATGATGTCCAAATTAATTACAAAAAAACCAAGGCCTTCGAAAAACTATATTCAAGATATTCTGGAAATTCAGATGGCTCTCAAAAATTTGGAATGGTTAACTATGACAGCGCTTCTTCGGATTATACGTTCGCACCATTCTATTTGTATCGGTTTGATGAAGGTGATAATAAACCAGAAAAAGGCTCGGCGGGAGACAATGTTAAATATACAATTTTAACTAATTTGTATGATTTAAATAGTTCTACTTTGAACAAAAACTTGATAGATTGCTCTCAACTTGTGTATACAAACGAGAATGCCGATGCAACTAATGATTACGAAAACAAAGTATTCAAAGATATTTGTTCTTATATTGAATACTATACAATCAATTCTAATAGCGTAAAAATTAGTTATCAAAATCCAAAGAGTGTTATTGGACTCAAGGATGATTTGGTATTTACTAATAGATATAATAGCGAGATAAATTCCGAAAAAAATAGTATCTATATTGGCAATGAATCATATCCAATCCTAGGTGGCAAAATAGAAGTCAATGGAATTAGTTATGATGTAGTGACTCAAGGACAAGAAAAAATTAAGCAAGTTATTTTGAAAGCCGGAACTTATTATCCAGAAGTAGAAGTAAGCGGAGACACTTCCAAATACGTACTAATTATGGGACAGAAATTTAGAATTTATAGTTCGGGCGGAAATAATGTTATCAATACAATCCCAGACGTAAATGAATATCAAAAAGCAAGCAGGGTTGAAACAAACTTTAAATTAACAGGCAGTTCAACTGTATACAATCCACATGCTTACATAAATGATGGCACAAATACTAGTAGCGAAACTGCTTTAATCAAAGAAGTCGATTCCAACAACAAAGTTATATCAGCCAAAGTTAATTTCCGAAAGGGTGGCGCACAATTAGAAGACGCAGGCAATGGCGAGTTTAGATACAAATTTGTTCAAGATAATAACGGACTATACAAATTCGTTCAAGACAATAATGGATTATACACTTTGAATGGTATTAAGGGAAGTTTTGTTTTAGCAAGCCAAACAGAAACAGGTGTTACTAGATATTCAAAACATGGAATTATTGCATATTTGATGATTAAATATGTTTTCTCAGATGTAACAATTGTCAAGGCTTTGGAATATGAATTAATTCAAGAGCCAATTGAGATTGTTGCAAATGTCGTAGGTAATAAATCTGTAATTATCGAAAATGAAGTTAAAACATGGCTTGGAGTCAATGCAGGGTCAAATATTGAGTTTAAATTTGGAAATCAGTCACAAATTAGTGATAGCGAAAATACCCAGTCTTCAATTAATTTATTAAATGTAGGAATAGAACCAGATTTCTTTGGTGCTTGTACGATAGAAATTGAAAACGGTGCTGGAAATAATGCTGGTATCAAATTCAAACTAGCCGAAAATTCATATTCGTATACATTAAGCGAAATTTCAAATGATAGCACGGTTACACTGGTTATTCCTGATAGTTATAATGGCGAGACTAGTGCGGTAATCAAAATTTCCTATAGAGACGAAAATGGCAATAATGTATCCAAACGTATGGGTCTAAATGTCAAAGGAAATTATCCTTTTGGAGCAAAAGAAGACAAACTAAAGAATGGTGACATAAAATATGACTCGGAATCAAAGAGTTATAGAATAACAAAGTCCAGTAGTGACACTGCTTATAGTGTGAGCGAAATTATCAATGACTTCTTTGCTTGTACATATATAGGTGAAGGCACTAAGGCAATTTCAATCAAACTAAAAAATATTGACGGAGACCTTAAAACTCCTAATTTGAGTAATTTGAATGAAGATAATCTAAATATCTATAAATCTTATAGTTATCTAGATGAAAATGGCAAAGTATCCAAAAATTACTTAAAGTTCAAAATCTGTATTTATGTTGATGACAACTTGAAGTTTGAACTCAAAGATGAGTTATGGATTGACGTAACACCAGACTATGTATTTGATTTGAAAAATTTGGAAGACAAGAACATCACAGTTCTTAATGGTCAAAGTTTGTATGACTCCAAATATATCAAATTGTATACTTTGGATAGCAACAAACAACTAAGAGAAGTTACAGATTCCGAAACATATCAAAATGTTTTGGCAAGTGCAATCAAGATTACACTTGAAGGAAACAACTACTTAAATAACGGAATTGTCAAGTTGGACGATTGGACTTTAGATAGAACATTTGAAAAATCCAGATTGCAAATGATTGGACAAAATGATTATACACTCAAAGAGATTGAGTTTAATGTTACAGTTAAGGCATATGAACTTTACTTTGGCATAGACAAAGATTATTCTTTGAATAATGGCGAAGATAGGGTTGATACTTATGACAGAATCAAAACAGACAATAAGTTTAATGGAAATTCACTAGATTTGTATTATGTAAATAGTCAAAACTTGAATTTGGATAAATATTTTGCTGTATTTAGCAAAGGCAATTCAGTTCAAACTAACTTGTATGCAGTTCTAGTAAGTGGTGAAAATATCTATCATAATGTAACAGTAGACAATTATAATTTATTAAGTAACACAAAATTAGGTTTTGCAGTATTAAATAATGGAAATTTCGAACTTGTTTACGAAACTAATATATCTGTTACACTCAAGGTTGTGACATTATTTAGAAATGTGAGTGGCGAAATCGCATCTGATAATTATGCTTATTTGTTGTCAGGCGGATATTTGATGACAGAGAATTTAACTTTGACTTTGGCAAAAGGCACTTCAGTTACAACTAGTTATCTTAAAGTCTTTGTAGGAAATTCAACTGCTTCAGATATTAAATTTGTTGATAGTTCTAATTCGGAAAATATAAAAACTTATGACAATTTAAAAGTTGAAGAAACCACAAAAACTTACAAAATCACAATTAAAATAGGTGAAATTACTTTTGATACTGGATTTACTATTACGCTTAATCCAGTGTCGGAATAAATTTTTGTTAGGCTACATCTAGTAGTCTAACAAAAATGAATTTTTAGGAGAATTTATGGATAGAAAAGAATCTAAAAATGGACTTGAGTTAATTAAGTATGGCGCGATTAGACTCAAAGGAAACTTCAGTGCATTATTTATGGGTGCACTTGCAATGGTTACACCTTTGACACTTATATTTTTGATACCATATTTAATTTCAAGACTAACTGATACATATTGGGTTATGTCAATCGGAATTGCTTTGTTTGCAGTTTTAGTGGGTCCTTTGCAAATTGGATACATTAAGTACTTTAACGAAACTATAGATGGCAAACAACCACGAATTACAAGAGTTTACTCGTGTTTGAATTGGTCAATCTTTACACTTAGAACAATATTTATTACACTAATTCTATTTGTGATATATATTATTGGCGGAATTTTGTGGATAGTTCCAGCAGGCTTTGCTGTTTCATTCTACTCAATGACTTTGTTCTTCTTAGAAAAGTACAAGTATCCAAGACTAAGCGAAGCCATGAATGATTGTTCAAGACAAATGATTGGAAACAGACTCGCAATGTTTTCTTACAAACTTATTTTCTACTTTGTTTATTTGCTTTTGTTTGGGGTGGGTGCATTATGTATGGGACTTGTACTAATGCTTGCCGAAGATAGTTTGTTAGTTAGTTATATAGTTGCACTTTGTAGCACAATAGTGTTTATATTTATGTACACAATGATAACTGTTTATTATCATAGTTGCAATCAAATCTTCTTTGAAGATACCCTTATGTATAACGAAAGAAAAAAAGCAAAAATCAAAGCCGAAAAAGAACGCATTATGGCATTGAAAGAAAAACACGAAAACGAAAATTTAAATTCCGAAACAGAAAAGAATTCGGACAAATCAAAAAATTTGGAAAAACAACCAAATGAAAGTGTCAAGGAAGAAAAATTGAATAAGTCCAAAGCAGATGATAGTCAGGCTAAAGTGGAAGATAATTCTTCCAAAGTAGGCAAAGACAAAAAGTCGAAAGTAGATAAAAAACCGACAGACACAATAACTCCAAAAAAATCAAAGACAACCAAATCTTCAAAGGACACAAAATCTTCCAAAAATTCACTTAAGAATGATAGTTCTAAATAATAATTAAATGAAAATTTTTAAGACAACTCCATGTTTCAATATATTTTGAAATTATGGAGTTTTTTTGTTACATAATAAATTTAATTTTTCTAATACTAAAAATAAATACATATATTTAAGGTGCAAATATGAAAGAAAGTGGAATTGTAAGAAAATTAGATAACTTAGGCAGACTAGTTATCCCAAAAGAAATTAGACGTTGTATGCGAATTAAGGAGGGCTCGCCAATTGAGTTTGGATTGCTTCCAACGGGAGAGATTGTTTTGTACAAATACTCTCTAGTTGGTCAAATAAGTGATTACGCCGACGACTTTTCAAGAGTTCTTGGCGAAATATTTGATTGCATAGTCTTGATTGGAGATAGAGACAAAGTTATCGCTTGTAGTAATGTATCCAAAAAAAATACGCTTGGGTTTAAACTATCTAATGAAATTTTGGATGTCATAGATTCAAAATGTCAGTATTTTGCATCCAAGAAAAACAATACAACAATTATTCCTATTTTGCAAGACGACAAAAATGAATACATAACTCAGTTTGTGTATCCGATAACAATTCAAGGCGAACATGAAGGAGTTATTATTTTGGCTGATGTTAGAGGGAATATGGATATGGACGAGTCGCATGTTATTGCTCTCAAAGTCGTATCAAAATTTTTGAGTATTCAAATGGAATAATATGAGAAAACAAACTTTTGTAATTAGTGCAATTATATTGACGCTTGGTGGATTTTTTGCAAAGGCAATTGGTGCATTATACAAAATTCCACTAACAAATATTTTGGGCAGTAGTGGAATGGGTGTATATTATCTTATTTTTCCTATTTACTCACTCATAATTTCGCTTTGTAGCAGTGGAGTTAGTGTTGCACTTACATGCGAAGTTGCCAAGTGTCGAAAGATTAGACACAAATTTAACGAACAAAAACTACTTAGAGTGTCACTACTGCTTAGTTTTTTTTCGTCGTTAATTTTTGCTATTATAATTATTTTTTCTGCCAGATATTTGGCATCACTTCAGGGCAATGTTAATGCTTATACTGGCTATATTGCAATTGCCCCGAGTATTATTCTTTCGTGTTTAATAGCGACTCTTAGAGGATACTTTCAAGGCATTGAGAATATGATTCCGACCACAATTTCGCTAATTGTTGAACAGATTGTCAAACTTGGTTTGGGGCTTATATTAGCACATAAATTTTGTGTTTATGGTATTGAATATGCGGTGCTTGGCGCGGTTTTGGGTGTTACCCTTTCGGAGGTTGTTGCACTAATTATAATTGTTATTAATTTTTTGTTATACAAAGGACAGTTGGACTTTAATTTTAGAAATATATGCTACAAACCAAAACGAAAAATTCAAGTTCCAGCCATAATAAAATCCAAAAGAAACCTAGTCAAAACCAATTATAAATCCAAAAAAAATCATTATGTTTGTAATTCAAAATGGGTCAAATATACAAACTCAGTGGCTATCAAAAAAATACTCAAAATAGCACTCCCTACAACACTTTCGAGTATTTTAATTCCAATAAGTTCGATGCTAGATACTTTTATGATTATAAACCTGCTATTTAAGTCTGGATATTCTATGATAGTCTCCACATCTCTATACGGTCTTTGGGGTGGAGTTATTCAATCTTTGATTTCCCTTCCAACCATTGTAATATCTGCCATAACAACATCGCTAGTTCCATCGCTTAGTGGTTTAGTTTACAAAAACGACACAAATGAGATTAGAAAAAAAGTCGCTTTTTATATTAAACTCACCTGGGTTTTATCCATATTTATGTTTGTGTGTTTGTACGTATTTTCGCCAGACATTCTTAGATTTTTTTATGGCGAAGGTCTCAATGACGGAGTGCTAAACGAACTCGAAATTGCCACCAATATGCTCAAAATTAGTTCGCTTTCAATTATATACTATGCGTTCCTTCAAACTTTTACAAGTATACTTCAAACAATAGGAAAATCTCATGTGCCATTTCTAACACTACTTTTTGCTGTTGTTTTGCGAACTTTTATGGTGTTTGTGCTAACCCAAATTCCTAGTATTAATATTTATGGCGTAGTTATATCAAACATTGTATATTTAGGAATATCAGATATGGTTTTGACATGTGTTATTATCAGAAAAATTGAACTGAATTTTAATGGAATATCACTATTTAAACCGCTTTTGTATGGAATAATCTTGCTAAGTGTATTAGAACTTTCTCATATGGCTTTGCAAAATGTCTTGGGATATATAAATACTACAATAATATTGGCACTTGTTAGTTTGATTGTGTATCCAATTTTAGTTTACTTTGGCAAAGTGTTTAATTCTCATGAACTCAAATTGTTTGGAAAAAAGAAACTCACTAATGCTGGCAAATTTAAAGAAAAAGTTTAGATGATTGGTTTTTCGTTTTATGTCAAGTTTTTGATTTGAATAATTAAGATTTTAAATTAATCATTGTATTGAGTGCTATGTTTGTCATTAAAATTTCATTAAAAACCTAATAATTTTAATTTTTAGTAGTTATAAATTTGGCATAAAAGTAAATAATTAGGTGGATTTTAATCAAGAAAATACAAAAATTTGATTAAATTAAGAGCGTTTTTGCTAAAAACAACCCAAAATTTTACATTTTCAAGCCAAAAATAGGCTAAATTTTAAAATTTTTTGTTTAATCTTTTTGCAAAAAAATGTTTTTATGCTATAATCTAGGTATCAACCATTAAAGGAGATAAATATGAATAAATTAGAAATTGTTAAAGTAATCGCTGAAGAATCAGGATTAACTCAAAAAGAAGTTACTGGTGTTGTTGACACAATGATTAACACTATCATCAGTGAATTAAAGAAAGGAGAAGAAGTTAACATCGCTGGATTTGGAAAGTTTGTTGTTAAGAAAAGAGCTGCTAGAACAAGCATCAATCCTAGAACAAAACAAGCCATCTCTGTTCCAGCTAGCAAAGCTCCTACTTTTAGAGCTGGCAAACAATTTAAAGAAGCTGTTAACAAATAATAACTAATTTATCTTTAATTTTTGACGTAGTATATTTTTACTGCGTCTTTTTTATTTTTGACTTAGTTTAAAAATATTCTAGTGTTTTTTTGTTTGCTAAGACGATATTAAATTTTGTATAATTATATTAAATAAAGGAGAATTGTATGGAGATTATTAGAGTCAAAAATGATAGCGATTGTCAGATTTGTGATGAGTTTTTGGAAAAACTTATTAAATTTGAAGCGGGTTGTGATAGCTTAATACTTGAAAACGTTAAGGTCAAAGATATTCACAAAAATAGCCTTAAACATGACAATGTTTATATCGCTTATGTGACTGATAAAAGTCCCATTGGATATATTTTTGCTTATCTAAAAAATCCAAAGGGAAAAATAAATAGCAAAAATGTAATTGTCTTGGAAGCATTGTTTGTCGAAGAACATTATAGAAGAAAAGGCGTTGGCAAAATGCTTATGAAATCTTTGGAAAATTGGGCAAAAGAATGTTTTGAAAAGGATTTTGTAGTCGAAATTACTTCTATTAATAAAAATGAAAATGCTTTTGGGTTTTATAAACATTTGGGATACAACGAAGTTAAGACAATTTTAAGGAAATAATAAACAAAGTAAGATATGAAAATTAAAAACATTGAATTCAAAAACAACATACTTTTGGCACCGATGGCGGGAGTGACTGATGTTGCATTTAGGTCGATTTGTATAGACTTTGGAGCAGATGCTGGTGTGACAGAAATGATTAGTGCCAAGGCTTTAAAATATGAGAACAAAAAGACCGAAGATTTACTCATAACCGCACCAAATGAAAAGATTAAGATTGTTCAAATTTTTGGTTCAGACCCAGATATTATGGCGGAGATTTGTGCATCAAAATACTTGGAAAAGTTTGATATAATTGACATTAATATGGGCTGTCCTGCGCCAAAAATTGTTAGTAATGGCGAAGGCAGTTTTCTTATGACCAAGATTGACTTGGCAAGAGAAATTATTTCAAAATGTGTCAGTGCAACAAATAAGCCTATAACCGTCAAGTTTCGAAGCGGTTTTGATAATAATAGTATTAATGCTATTGAGTTTGCAAAGATGTGTGAGAGTGCGGGAGCGAGTGCAATTACTATTCATGGAAGAACTAGGTCTCAGATGTATAGTGGCAGTGTGGACTTGGATATTATTAGAAGTGTCAAACAAAGTGTAAATATCCCCGTTATTGCAAGTGGAGATATTGTAGATAGAGAGAGTTATCTTAGGACTCTAAAGTTCACGGGATGCGATGCGGTTATGATAGGCAGGGGCGCACTTGGAAATCCGTATATATTTGAAGAAATACGTGGAATTGTCCCAAACAAACACAAGATTGAGATAATTAAAAGGCATATTGAAACACTACTCAATTATTATCCTTTGAGTTTTGTGTCTGGGCATATTCGAAAACATTTGCTTTGGTATCTCAAGGGCGAAAGGGGTGCAAGTGAAATCAAAAAATTTGTATCGCTTGAGCCTGATTTGGAAAAAATCTTAACTAGACTCAAAGACTTTTTTGATGATTTGCAAAATTAAAACCCACAAGACCCTCAAAGGAGATGCAAATTTGACTATTTAAGTTAAATTATTTGCTAAAATTTCAAAATATTTATATAATTAAAGTGTATTGAAATACATTTAATTTAGTTTTTTAAAAATAAAAATAAATGGAGAGAAAATATGAATAAAAAAACTATTAAAGATATTGATGTTTATGATAAGAAAGTGCTTGTAAGAGTGGACTTTAATGTTCCAGTAATTGACGGAAAAATTACTGACGACAATAGAATTAAGGAGGCTTTGCCTACTATAAACTACTTGCTTGAAAAGGGTGCTTCGGTTATCCTTATGAGCCACTTGGGAAGACCGGAAGGTGTTGATCCTAAATATTCACTTAAGGTTGTGGCAGATAGACTTAGAGAACTTATGCCAAACACCGAAGTTATTATGGCTGACGATGTAACTGGCAAAGATGCCAAGGCAAAAGCAAAAAATTTAAAAATTGGTCAAGTATTACTCCTTGAAAATCTTAGATTTGATGCAAGAGAAGAAGAAAACGACAAGAATTTTTGCAAAGAACTAGCGAACTTGGCTGAAGTATATGTTAATGATGCTTTTGGAACTGCACACAGAAAACATGCATCAACTTATGGTGTTGCAAAACTACTTCCTAATGCAATTGGTTTTTTGATTGAAAAAGAACTAAATATAATAGTTGGAACTATAAATAATCCAAAAAGACCATTTGTAGGAATTTTGGGTGGAGCAAAAGTTAAGGATAAAATTGGAATTATAGATAGCCTACTTGATAATGTTGATACATTAATTATTGGTGGCGGAATGGCATATACTTTCTTGTATGCTTTGGGATACAAAATTGGCGAGTCACTGTTTGACGAAACAAACGTTGAAGAAGCAAAGAGACTTATGCAAAAAGCCAAAGAAAAGGGCGTTAATTTCTTGCTTCCAGTAGATTTTAATGAAACTACTGCAATTGACAATGTTAGTGATGCAAAATATACCAAAGACCAAAATATTGATAATGGATATATGGGTGTAGATATTGGCAAAAAGACTATTAAACTATTCTCAAAAGCTATTAAAAAAGCCAAAACTGTTATTTGGAATGGACCTGTTGGTGTCTTTGAGAAAAAAGAATTTGCAGTTGGAACTTATTCAATTGCCAAGGCGCTAACCAAGGTTAAAGGCACTACAATAATAGGTGGCGGAGATAGTGCAAGTGCTGTAATTAACATGGGACTTGCTCATAAGATGACTCACATTTCAACTGGTGGCGGTGCTTCGCTTAAACTATTTGAAGGCAAGGTTTTGCCGGGTGTTGATGTTATTGACAATATTTAATTAGGAGATTTTATGAAAAAATTATATCTTATTGGCAACATGAAGATGAATATGTCTGTATCCGAACTTGAGCCGTACTTTGAGCATATTGTTGGGATTGCAAATAATTCAAATAATGTTGTAGGTGTTTGTGTGCCTTATGTTTATATTAATATGGCTAAATACATGCTTGAAGGCTCAAAGGTTTTGTTTGGTGCTGAGAATATGTATCATGCCGACAAAGGCGCATACACGGGCGAAATAAGTGCACATATGCTTAATGATTTTGGATGCGACCTAGTTATTCTTGGTCACAGCGAAAGACGTCATATATTTGGCGAAACAGACGAAGATATTAATCTAAAAGTCAAAAAAGCACTAGAAACTGGGATAACTCCAATTCTATGCTT
Source organism: Clostridiales bacterium (assembly GCA_003524095.1). Classification (GTDB taxonomy): domain Bacteria; phylum Bacillota; class Clostridia; order Christensenellales; family UBA1242; genus UBA11490. The sequence goes on along the minus strand of DOEE01000003.1, from coordinate 815,336 downwards.
TGGGGAGACTTTGGACGAAAGAAAGGCGGGAAGCACTTATAACGTAGTTGAAAGACAAATTATGAGCGCACTTAATGATATTGATTCTGATGATATAGGCAGAATAATCTTTGCTTATGAGCCAGTTTGGGCGATTGGCACTGGGGTTAGTGCGACTTCCGACCAGGCCGAAGAAATTTGTTCGTTTGTAAAAAGACTTTTGCATGACAACTTTGACTTGAATGATTCAATTGTGTTGTATGGCGGAAGCCTTAAACCAGACAATGCCCAAGAATTACTATCTAAGGAAAGTATTGATGGTGGGCTTATTGGTGGAGCATGTCTTAAACTTGACGAATTTCAAAAAATTATTGATACGAAGGTAGAAAAATGAAAAAAACCGTAGCACTAGTTATAATGGATGGTTGCGGATATTCCGAAAACAAGATAGGCAATGCTGTAGAGTTTGCCGAGACACCAAATCTTGATAGATTTTGGAGTACTTATCCTACTACACTTATTAATGCGTCTGGCAGAGCGGTTGGCTTGCCTGAAGGTCAAATGGGAAATAGTGAAGTAGGACATTTGAATTTGGGTGCAGGAAGAGTTGTTTATCAGGATATCACAATGATAGACAAGGCAATTGAAGACGGAGAGTTTTTCAAAAACGAAGTACTCAAAAAAGCCATGGAAAATCTAAGTGACAAAAATTCACTTCATTTGGTGGGCTTGCTTTCATCGGGTGGAGTTCATAGTTCAATTAATCACTTGTTTGCTTTGCTTGAAATGGCAAAAAAACATGGTATCAAAAATGTTTATATCCATGCCATAACCGATGGTCGTGATGTTCCACCTGATAGTGGTGTTAAATTTATCAAAATGACTGAAGAAAAAACAAAAGAACTAGGTTTGGGAACTATAGCAACTATTGTCGGAAGATATTATTATATGGATAGAGACAAACGTTGGGAAAGAGTAGAAAAAGGCTATAATTGCGTATTTAATGGAGTTGGAACTAGGTTTGCCACTGCCGAGAATGCAATACTTAATAGTTACAAAAATGGCGTTACTGACGAGTTTGTTGAGCCTAGCATTATTGATGGATATAATGGTGTCAAAGACGGAGATAGTGTAGTATTTTATAATTTCCGAAGCGATAGAGCGAGACAAATTTCTCATGCGATTTTGGATGAAAACTTTGATAGTTTTGCTAGAATTAAAAAAGATGTTTATTATGTTGGAATGACTGAATATGATGCGACACTCAAAAACATTCATACTGCATTTCCGCCAAAAGAAATCAAGAACACTTTGGGTGAGTACTTGGCAGATAATGAACTTAATCAATTAAGAATTGCCGAAACAGAAAAATATGCACATGTAACATTTTTCTTTAATGGTGGAATTGAAATTCCAAACAAAAATGAAGATAGAATTCTTATTCCTTCTCCAAAAGTTGCAACATATGACCTAAAACCTGAAATGAGTGCATATGAAGTAACCGAGAAAGCCGTAGATGCTGTTGGCAAATACGATGTTATTATACTTAATTTTGCCAATTGTGATATGGTGGGACATACAGGTGTATTTAATGCTACTGTTAGTGCGATTGAAACTGTTGATACTTGTGTAAATAAGTTTGCAAGCCGTGTGCTAGAAGTGGGAGGAGTTACTCTACTTACTGCCGACCATGGCAATGCCGAAAAGATGACGTTTGAGGACGGTTCGCCATGTACGTCGCACACAACCAATCTTGTTAAGTTTTGTGTTATTGGCGATGATTACAAAGGCTGTGAATTAAGAGAAAACAAAGCACTTTGTGATGTTGCTCCAACAATGCTTGAAATATTAGGACTAGAAAAGCCAGCCGAAATGACCGGCGAGAGTATTTTGAAACCGCATACAAAATAAACTAGAAGGATAAAAATATGAATTTATTACTTGGCGCCTTGCAAAATCTTTGGAATAATTTTTATAACACGTGTATAAGAAATATTGATGTCAAACTTAGATACTCAATAGGAGTTGCAATAATTTTGGCTTCAATGATATTGTTTGTAATCTGTTCCAAAGGAAAAAACAAGGGAATGCTTATTAATAATTGGTTTTTGTTTTGGATTTCGATGATTTTGCTAATAATTGGAATAGTTTATATGTCAATTTAGCCAATTTATATTGCCAAGCAATAATAAATATGTTAAAATTATTGCAAGTTTTTTATAATTTAAGGAGAATATTATGTTTAGATATTTGCTAGATGTATCTGCTGGAACAGCAAGAGCGCTTACTACTATTCGTTCAATTTTGTTAATACTTACTGCAATTGCTGCTATTGCTATAATCGTTGCAGTTTTGATTCAACCTTCAAATCCTGACGGCGGAAGAAATGTAATTACTGGAACAAATGATAGTTATTATGCTCAAAACAAAGGCGATACTAAGGAAGGTCGACTAAAAAAGATTATTATTATTTGTTCAGTTATTATTCTTGTTTTGACTGTAGCATTTTATGTAATTGAGCATTTCTTTGCAGGTTAATGTGCATTAAGACTTTTTGATAGTGGGACAAATTGAAATACATGTTAGAATTTGCTCCATAACAAAAAGTCTTTTTTAAATCTTACTTAAAAAACTAACATAAAAAAAGGATTACGATGGAAGAATTAGACAAATTAATTATAAATCAAATAAAACAAAACAAACTAAGTTCTCTTAGTTATGACCTTATAATAAACCAATTATCTGTGCTAAACAACAAACCTTATGAACTTATGAAATTGACATTAGATAGGCTTATTAGTGAAAACAAGGTAAGTCTTAAATGTGCCAAATGCGAAACTGCAAAACCGAAAAAAGAAAAACGAATTACACAAATAGACAACTCGGTTAAATCGCCTTATTCATCTGATAGACAAAATAACATTGATTTGGCCTATGATATAATTGGCAGAAAAGACAAAAAATCTAATTCCAAGATTCAAAAGGTCGAAGGAAAAATTCAAGGCACATCTAAGGGCTATGCTTTTTTGATACCAACGGATATAACGCTCGATGATATATTTATTCCTGAACGAGAATTGGGAAGTGCAATGAATAACGATAGAGTTGTTGTTGCTGTCAAAAATACTGGTGGCAAAAAAATGGAAGGCAAGGTTATTCAGGTTATTGAACGAAACAGCATGCGTATTGTTGGGCTTTTGCATATAGTCAAAAAACTAGCATACGTTACTCCAGATGATGTTAAGTTTGGAAAAGATATATCCATTCCTTTGAAGAGTCTAAACGGAGCAAAAGACGGACAAAAAGTTGTAGCCAAAATTACTAGATATTATTCAAGCAAACGAAACCCTGATGGCGAAATTGTTGAAGTCTTGGGCGAGCCAAACAAGATAGATACTGAAGTTATGGCAATTATTAGAAGTTATGGACTCATCGAAGACTTTCCAAACAAAGTCAAAGAGAGTGCTAAGTTCTTGCCAGAGAGTATAAACAAAAGCGACTATCCAAATAGACTAGATTATACAAATAATATTTGCTTTACAATAGACGGTGAAGACACAAGAGATATTGACGATGCGGTGTCTATTGATATTGCAAAAAATGGCAATAGAATTTTGGGTGTACATATAGCAGACGTTGGAGAATATGTCAAAAGAGATAATGTGTTTGACAAGGAAGCATTCAAACGTGGAACTAGTGTATATTTTCCAAATCTTGTTTTGCCAATGCTTCCAAGAGAATTATCCAATGGAATTTGTTCACTAAACGAAAGAGTGGATAGACTAGCACTAAGTTGCTTTATGGAGTTTGATAAAAATGCAAACTTGGTTGATTATAAAATTTGTGAAAGTGTCATAAATTCCAAAAAGAGATTTACTTACACCGAAGTCCAAAGAGTGTTTGACGGAGCGCATGACCAAAACGAAGAATTAATCGAAAAATTAAATCTTATGCGTTCGCTTGCTAGTCAACTAGAAAAGAAACGTCATGATAGGGGTGCTATTGAATTTAATATACCCGAAGTCCAAGTGTATTTAAATGATTTGGGTGATGTGTTGAATTTGACAAAACGTGAACATAACGAAAGTCATAAACTTATTGAATCGTTCATGATAGTGGCGAATGAGACAATTGCTACACACTTTCTGTCAAAAAATATACCTTTTGTGTACAGAATACACGAAAGTCCTGATTCTGAAAAAATTCAAAGACTTGTTGGAATGGTTGATAATTTTGGAGTTAAGCATAGCATAAACACTCAAGAATGTGAGCCAAAAGACATTCAAAAGTTGCTTGAGAGTATAGAGAATGAGCCTTGTGAATATGTGCTAAATAAAATTGCTTTGCGTTGTATGAAAAAGGCAAAGTATAGTCCTGAATGCATTGGACACTTTGGTCTTGCAAGTCCAAAATATTGCCATTTCACAAGTCCGATTAGGCGTTATCCTGACCTTACTATTCATAGAATTATCAAAGAATATTTGCATAACGAAATTAATGATAGAGAAAAGTTAATTCTCAAAGAATTTGTCAACTACTCATCAATTCAATCGTCCGAAACGGAACGAAATGCTGAGAGTGTCGAAAGAGATGTCGATGATTTGTATAGAGTATTCTATATGACACATCACATTGGCGAAGAATTTGAAGGAGTAATTAGTGGTGTTACAAACTTTGGAATTTTTGTGGAACTAGAAAACACTTGTGAGGGCATGATAAAGATTGAAAATTTGCCACAAGACCAATATGAATATTTTGAAGATAGATTCTGTCTCAAAGGTTATAATCACTTGTACACAATTGGCGACAAACTCAAAGTTAAGAGTGTAAGGGCAGATATACTTTCTCGTGAAATAGATTTTGAACTTGTATAATTCTAACGATATTTTGAGTTGCTATTTTACATAAACAAAAAAACAAAAACTAACGAATGTGCATGTCGTTAGTTTTTTGTTTGTAATATTTAAAAAATTATTAAATACAAAAATAATATTTGATTTTGCTTGAAAATAAAATTTGCAAGTACCAAAAGTTTTATCTTCTATTATCTCTATCAAAGTCTATGGTGTTTGGACTAATTGCTCTTAGATCCATATCCAATTTGTCATATCCGTGTTTTAAACTATCATAAACATCAAGCACGGCATCAATCTCGCCATGTGCTAGTGCATAATAAGTTTTGTCTCTTTTTGTGTGACAATAGTCAAATAGGTTAAAGGCATCAAACTTGTATTCAAACAAAGCACCTATCAAATCTCTACTAAGAATTTCACTATAGATATTTTTGACACTATTGTCACTCAAGTATTCTTCCTTGGCGGTTATTAAATTTGGCACAACATTTTCTTCAAAATATTTGTACAAAGTAAATTTGTTTTGAGATGCACTATCAGAATCTATGTTAATATTGTGTTTTTGATTGTAATCTTCAATTAAAAATTTGGAGACGTTGTCGAACTCGGTTTCAAATTGTTCGTTATTTCCAATCATCATGCTAAGATATTTGTCTTCTTTGTTTGCTAGCGTTAATCTTCCGCAGATTATTGCATTTCTAAGTGCGTACTCTGGCATTCCAGCAATTGCAAATTCATACGACTTTTTGTAATCGCTAGTGCCACTATTTGACATGCGATTTTTTAATTTTGTATTATACTCTTTTTGAGACATTGGAAAATATCCATCGGCTATCGCTAGTGCAAGTAGCAAGGCATTTTCGCTTTGAATATCCACATTTGATTTTTTCATAATTTCCACCCAACTATGTTTTATTAAAAATATTTTAGCATGCGGGAATTGCAATTTCAATAGTGAAATCAAAAATTCTTATAATTTTGAATATTTTTTCTGATTAAGTATTGATTTTGAATTTTTCTTGTGCTATAGTTTATCTCAAAAAATACTCAATAAATTATTTATTATAAAGGATATTTTTATTTTGCGAAAAAGGGGGACAATATGAAATTAACAGATAGTGAGATTTTGGATTACTATACTCTTAGAATGAAAGCACCACGTTTAAAAAAATATGGTGAAGTTGTTAGACTACTCGGTGGTTTTGGAAAATTAAAAGTTACAAGAACTTATACAAGACTTGATGACAACGGTAATAGTTCTGACAAAGTTATTGATTCTTATTTGTTGGTCAAGGGCATTGACGGAAATAGCCTTATTTCTGTAGACAGTGTGCCTTATCTTGACTTGTGTGTGGACGGCTCGGTTATTAGGGCTAAAGATGTTGAAGATATTTGGTTTGACGAATGTGGAAACAAATATATCAAAAATCCAGACATTCAACTTGACGACAAACACATTGAAATGTGACCAAAATAATATTTTAATACCAAAAAATTGATAATTTAAATCAAAATATATTAATATTTTAATATTCAATTCAAAATTCTGATAAATGACTTGACTTTCAAGTCGTTTTTTTTGTAAAATAATATCTAAAGATAGTTAAAACAAAAATTAGGAGTTTTTATGAATTCGATGTTTCAAACAAATCTCAAAAAATTAACAAAATTGTATACTCAAAAGAGTATTGCTGACAAAACTGGATTTTCACAATCTAGTATAAATAATTATTTGGCTGGTTCAAGTGAACCTTCCATTCAATTTTTAATTGCACTCAAGAATGCATTTGGAATTAGTGTAGAAAATTTTTTGTTTTCGGATTTTGATATTGCTTTTGATGTTTCGTACGATAAGTTTATAGGCAATTACCTTATATATTATTACAATAATAATTCATACAAAGGCGAAGTTCATACAAATATTTCGAGTACTCTAAACTACGGCGTTCTTAGTATTTTCAAAAACAACAACCTAGATAGTGCTGTCAAAGTTTTGGCAACATTTGTCAAAGATAGAGGCGGGGCTATCAAACTTTTAAAATCATTAAATAGTGAGAATGTCTCAATCGAAGAGATTTATTCTAAGTGTGGAAACAAGTATTCGGGAGAAATTTCTTTGAATGAACAGAGTATCTTTGTTGACCTTAATGATTTTGAAAACGGTGATAAGTGTTCAATAATTTTGTCCAATCCTCCTAGCAAAAAAGATTATATAGGTGGTGTAGGAACGGTTAATTCTATAGCAAGGGGAAGAGAACACAATCCATGCGTACAATTTTTAATTTTGTCAAAAACTCTTATTGATGCTCCAGATGGAGAACTTTACAATTTACTCAAATTTAGTGATTATGGCGTTAATATGGATTATGCTATTAAGGATATAATAGATTTATTCAAAAGACTTTATGCCGAAAATAACGAACTATCCTTGGAACTAACCGACAATCAAAAACAAGCAATTGTCAAAAACAAACTTGAGTATTACTTTAATGATATTTTGGAAGCTAATTCATTTAGATTTGCCAAAGTTTCAAACAAAGAAGACGATACAATTTATAAATTAATTAAGGAAGGAATCAAAGTTGAATAGTATTGACCAAATTTTTAAACAAATTATTGATACTGCAAACTCGTTTGAAGTTCCAACTCAAATTATAGAAAAAGCATATCTCAAAGCCAAAGATTTGCACAAAGACCAAAAGCGAAAAGATGGAACGCCATATATTTATCATCCAGTTGAAGTAGCACTAATTCTTGCTAAACTTGGTTTTGATGAAAATGTTATTGCTGGTGGACTTTTGCATGATACTATGGAAGATTGTGGATATACACCCGAACAACTAAAAAGCGACTTTAACGAAACTATTTTTGACCTTGTGGACTGTGTTAGTGCAATAGATAATACAAACTATGTATTCAACAAAGACAATGTTTTTGAAGATACAAATTTTGTTAAGTCTTCTGCCGAAGAACAGACGTTTATTAAGCTTATTAGCCTTGGCAAACAAAATCCTTGTGGGTTTGCTATCAAATTTGCCGACAGGCTACATAATCTTAGGACAATTTCAAGTTTTGAATATCCAAAGCAACTCGAAAAAGTTAGAGAAACTGAAAAATGGGTTATTCCAATTGCCAAGGCTTTGCAGTCGGAGTATTTTTATAGGGAAATAAAAAACGAATGTTTTAAGATAGTTAATCAATTTTCACTTGGATACTTTGAACAATATAATAATTTTTACAAAACAAACAACCAGATAATTGTCAATCTTGAAAATTCGTTAAATGCAGTATTTAAAGGAACGAATATCAAAAAAATAGTCTTTCGAAATGTCAAAGAATACAAAATCTTTGAGGACTTGGTTCGCCTTAATAAAAACGTCGAAATTTCCAAAGTTTCTCAAGGTCAAATACTCAAAGTTACAAACTACAATATTTATATGCTATATAATAGCAAATCCCACAAAGAAGCAGTGTTTTTGGTTTTGGAGAAATTAAAAAACAATACAAAACTCAAAATAATTGATGCCAAAATTGGCGGATTTACAAACAAAATGTACTTTCAACTCGAAGACGATAATTACATCAAGTACAATATGTATATTATGAGTGAGAGTGAGTTTGTCGAAACTCAAGTAGGGACTCTTGATGGTCAGCATTTGGAGTCTTTGGACGAAGATAATATTAACCATTTAGATGATGAAATTATCAAAGTTAGAACTCGTTCTAACGAAATTAAATATATCGCCAAAAATAGTACAGTTTTGGATTTTGCATTCAAAATTCACAAAGATATTGGGTTTGCATTTAAGTACGCAATTATAAATGATGGAAAGACCAAATATCCGCCTTATACAAAACTTAATTCTAATGACAAAGTTGAAATAGTTGTCGACAAAATAAATGACAAACTCAAAAACAATGCCGAACTTAAATGGTTTGCATATGTCAACACCGAACTTGCCAAAAAAATCCTAATCAAATATTTTGAGAATAAGTAGGTGGAAAGTATGCAAATTTTAGTATATATTTTAAGTGCATTTTCAATTATTACTATTCTTCTTTCAGCGATTCTCAAAAACAAAACGACCATAATGTTTTTGTATGTACTAGATGATATTTGGCTCATTGGAGTATATCTTTTGCTCGGAAAATATTTAGGAATGGTTTTGGTTGGAATACTGACCATAAAAACACTAGTATTCTATCTGTTTTCGCTCAAAAAAATCAAACCAAATATTTGGATGTTGATACTCTTTGAAGCATTAATTATTGGTGCAAGCATTTTTCTTTGGCAAAACTGGTTTGACATTTTTATGCTTGTAAATTCCATTCTCATGACTTATGCCACATGGCAAGATAATGTCAAAGTTCTTAAGATTGCTTGTATAGTGCGTTGTTGTCTACTGATGACATACAATACATTGGTTAGGGCATATCTATATGTAGTAAGCAATTTTATTGAAGGGGTATCATCGACTATTTGTCTAATAGATATTTTCAAAAAGGAAAAGATAAGTAAAAGTCAAGTAACCAAAGATTCAAAAGATAAGTAAAATTGTTTTTTAGTATTCAACCAAAAAAGCATATTGAACTACAGTCAATATGCTTTTTTTATTATAAAAATTAATTTATTCGGGTTTCAGATTGTTTAAGAATTCGTCGACTTCTTTGTAATTATGTAAAATTACAAATTGCTTTTTGTCTTTGTATTTTTGATACAAATCCATAATCTTTGGCAAAGTTTCGTTTTTGAATTTGGCTATAAAATCCAAAAAATCATCTTTAATAATAGATACGTCAAAACCTTCCGCCATGTCGGGAGTTCTAGCCTTTTTTGAACGATTAATTGCATTTTGAATACAAGTATTTGTGTCAATATCTAGCAAAATTACCGAATCGGCAAGGGTTATTCTCTCTTCCATTGACGATATATAATTTCCGTCAATAATCCATTTTTCATTATTTTTTGCAAAGTCTCTAATGATTTTTAACAATTCTTCGCTACTGATGCGAGTATTATTGTCAATATGATAGACTTTGTCTAGATGCAAGACCGCATAATCTTTGAGAATGTCCTGCATTTTGAATACCATGGTGGATTTTCCCGACCCTGGACACCCAATTACAATAATTTTTTTCATACTTACTCCGATTTCTTAATTAATTTAAAAAAATAATTTTTAAGATTTTAACATTTAAAATACGATTTTGTCAATGAAAAGTGCCTAGAGTTCATGTTAATTGCCAAAGGATATTGCATGGCAAAGATTGTAAGATTATCGGTTTTTATTTGTATTATATGATTTTTTATGATAACATTTAATTATGAAAGATAAACTCAAATTTGTTAAAATTACAAAAGAAAATATAGATTTGGCGACTGAATTTCAGATGTCAATTTTTTCGAGTGAATGTGGATATAAGCATTTTTTGATTTCACTGGGTTCGCAGTATGAATACTTTTCATACTATCTAGTGTATCTTGAGTCAACACTAATTGGAATAACCGGAATTTATTCGTTTGAGCCAGTTGAAGAAACAAATTCCTTGTGGCTAGGTTGGTTTGGAATCGAAGAAAAGCATAGAAGACTGGGTTATGGAAAAGAAGTGCTTTTAAAGACTTTTGATATGGTCAAAGACTATGCTAAAAAAGATTCAAATATTAAATACTTTAGACTTTATACATCGTCAACGCAAAATCCAATAGCATGTAATTTGTATCGTGAAATTATGGATATTGAAGAAGAATATAACTGTCCTAATGATTATAATTATGAAGGCACTTGTTTAATCTTTTCAAAAGTTATTGATTCAAAATATCCTATGGAAAAGTGGAACAATAGGTTTTTGAATTTGAATAGAATTATAGAGCAAGAAATTGTCGGCGACTTGGAATATAAAAAGAAAAAGAAAGAAAGGTGAACTTATAATAGCGAGTACAGAGTTATTAATTAAATGATATTGGTGTTCCGCCAATGATATTAACCTTTGGCTAATGATATTACTCGTTATATTCGTAATGATATTATTTTTCCATCAATCATTTTGCAATAGCAAAATATCATTTTTTTAAATATATGTGCCACTCGCTTCACTCGGAAACATATATTTAAAAAAATATCATTCGTGAAACGAATTTCATTTCCGTTAGGAAATATCATTGTAAACAAAAAAGAAAAGTCCTACTGACTTTTCTTTTTGTTTACATGGTGGACATGGCGGGAAGTGGCTATTGAGACATTCGGGGAGTGTCGAAATATCTCGCTGAAAGCGAGTACAGAGTGGTACGCGGGTTCGTGAGTGAAACTCACATGTGCCAAAGGCACAAAAATTCCCGCCAGTGGGATAAAAAAAGCACAAGCGAATGCTTGTGTAATTTTGATTGGTGGACATGGCGGGAATTGAACCCGCGTCCATATATCCTACAAAAACCTTTCTACATAATTAGTTTATTTTTTGAAATAGACTTTGTTTGCAACCCATAAACAAAAAATCAAACAAGTCGCATGCGATTATAGTCACAAGTATGCTCACATGCTCACAATACTTGCTCCGCTATTTGATTAATGCTCGTTTTTGGTCAATAGCGAAACCAAAGCGAACATGCATTATGCGATTTACGCAGCTAATGCTAATTCAGATTTACTATCTGCAGTTAAATTTAATTTTAAACCGTAACGTGGCTAATTCGTTATGCTTTTGCTTTTGCTCCAGATAAATGTCGAAACCAAGTCATGCCCATATTATCTAAATTTTTTGAGTTCTCTCTCGGTTTCTCTAGCGATGTCTTTTTCGGCTAGTGCTTTCTTTTTGTCATACAAATGTTTGCCTTTTGCTATGCCAATTTCTAGTTTGACTAGATTATCTTTGAAGTAAATCTTAAGAGGCACACAAGTAAAACCTTTTTCCTGAGTCTTGGAGACAATTTTTTCAATCTCTTTTTTGTTAAGCAGTAGTTTTCGGTTACGCTTTTCGTCAATTTTGTCAATAGTTGATTCGCTGTATGCTCCAATGTGCATGTTTTTGATATATGCTTCGCCATTTTTGAAAGCTACAAAACTATCTTTGAGATTTGTGTGTCCTAGTCTTATCGATTTTACTTCGCTTCCAAGTAGAACTATTCCTGCTTCATAAGTCGAAATTATGAAATAATCAAAATAGGCTTTTTTGTTTGTTGCAATAAGTTTCATATTTTTCTCCTTGTTTGGCAGTACAAAGATTTTAGCATATTTTAATAAAATTTTCAATAATTAGTCTTGATTTTTTGTTAATTTTTCAAAATATTTATATTTTTTGATAAAATTTTTAAAATAACTATTGAAAAAATGTTTCAAATAGTATAAAATATTGTTGCTGATTGACGCAAAACTTATATAAAAATCAAAAAATAGGGCAAAAACCTTTAAAAGTTTTGCAAAATAATGTATAATAAGTATAATAAAAGTTATGTGCAAATGGCATGTGACAAATCATTGGTGGATGATTTTAAAAAATATTATAATTATGTAAGGGGAATTTATGGGAACAGTTATTAATGTTATATTGGATATTTTGGCAATACTTGCAATAATAGTCTTTGGGTCTTTTATTGTAGTTGTTGTTGCTGACTTGATTTTGTGTTGTTTTGACGACCATGAAGGAATTATTTTTCGTAGAAAGAAAAAGACTGAATCAAAAACAGAAACAATCGAAGAAGATACTGTCAAGAAAGACGACATTGTTGTTTACTCTAATCAGACTAATCCAAATGGAACTATTTCAAAAGAACAGAAAGTTGACACAGTTGATGGCGAAGTCGTAACGGAAATTGACTTTGACAAAGCGGTTGAAGAACAACAAGCACTTAGCAGAAAGAAAGGAGTTGAAACTCCAAAACCTATGCCTGCTCCAGTACCTGCTCCAAAGCCTAAAAAAGTTGAAAAAGACGAAGATTTGTTTTGGAATGTTGAAGATGACGAAGAATTTACTACTCTTCTTGACGATGTAATCAAGGAAGCAAAGGGTGGGGACAAAAAACAAAAAGAAGAAAAAGAAGAAACTAAAGTTGACGATGCTACTCAAAAAGAACTTGAAGAACTAAGGGCACTCAAGGAACAACAACAAAAAGAAATCGAAGAATTCAAGAAAATGAAAGAAGATTTCGCAAGAGAAAAAGAAGAACAATTAGCGATGTTCAAAGACAATTTGGACAAAGCCAAAGAAGAAGAACTTGAAAAATTAAAACAAGAAGCCATTAAGGAACAAGAAAAACTTGAAGCAGAAAAACAAAAACTCGAAAGCGAACAAGTCAAAGAAGTTGTTGTTGATGGCGGAAAAGAAGAAATTGTCAAAGAGACAATAATCAAAGACGAAGAAGAACTAAACAAACTTAAATACAAAAACTTGATGAGAATGAATAGTCGTTTGGGCAGAATTATAAGAGATGCCGAAAGACTACAAAGCCAAAAACAAAAAGAAAAAGAAAAACAAGAAGCCGAGAGACAAAGACTAATTGCTCTTGAACAAGAAGAAAAAATCAAAGAACAAGAAAAACGTCTTGAAATTCAAAAGAAAAATCAAGAAATGCTACTTAAACAAACCGAAGCGTTGCGTAAGAAAAACGAAATTAACAGAAAGTTAAATGAAGTTAGCAAGCGTGCTGGAAAATACAAATTAGATAATGCGATTGTAAGAGTTTCAAAAGAACCTGCAAACACTCATCATGAAGTTGTTGAAGAAGTTGTTACAACTGTTGAACAAACAATTCCGGGAACAAATACTGTTGTAAAAACTGTTGAAAAAGAACCTATGAAAGTTACTCCTAAGCCAATATTCGAAAAGGGATATTATGAACAAAAACTAAATGAACTTGACGAAGAATTAAGAGAAGCTGAAAAAGAACTTAGAATTAATAAATCTGAATACATTCCACTAACAAGAATTCACAAAGCATATGCTAGAGATAGTGAAAAATTGCGTAAAAAAGAAATTCAAGTTGCGAAACAAAAAGTGGCTTTGTATGGAGTTACCTCAACAAAAGTCGACCCAGTTAAAAAGGCAAAACTAGACGAAAATCTAAGTAGTCTTGCCGAACTTAAAGATAGTGTAGAACACTGCGAAGAAGTTATCAAGAAAAACAAAGATAGATATCCAGTTTTGGAAAAAAACAACAAGTTAATTTTAAGACAAATAGACAGAATTAACGAAGATATGAAAGTTTGCGAAAAAGCAATTTCTTATTATAACAAAAAAGAAAAATAATTGAAATCAAAAAAACTCAAAAACTATAATTTTTTTGAGTTTTTTGTTTTTTATTCAAAATAAAAAATCACTAGCAATGCTAGTGAGAAATGAAAAGTTTAAAAATCGTTAAAAAATACTCTTATTTGTGAATATGATAATTGCAACACAAGAAAATTAAGGCTGAAAATATTTATAAAAGGTTATTGAACACATTTAAATTGAATTGCAAATAATATTTTTTGCATTTGATTTTGAACAAGTTAAACTAAAATAAAAAAACTGTGCAACTATTTTCGATGGTGCAAGAATAAATATCTGCAAATAATCCGCTCCTTCAAAGCTACCTTATGGCACATATTTTAAATCTACTTAATGCTGCTTCATTCCTGACCTGACATGGTTCATAGCAAAATATTGCATAAGACCTTGATATCATCACTTCAATACTTACAAAGTACTTATTCCGCAGTGACACCTAGAATAGTGTTCGGCTCCGCATATAGTGGGTTTCGGATATAGGGCACCACTAACTCCCCGCTTAGCACAGTACTAGTATTATAACAAATATTTTTGAAATTTGCAAGATTAATTAATATCATTTGACCATTTTGTATTATTTTAATTTGTCGAAAATATCAAAATGTGCTAAACTAACTTGTGAAATTAATGTTTACGCTTGATTTTTACATAATTCTTATGTAAGATATTAATGTGATTTTTACATAATTCTTATGTAAACTATTAATGTGCAAAAATAAAAAATGAATTTTAAGGATTTATATGGCTGAATTTACAGATAACGCAAGAAGATTTATAATTTGTTATAACAACATTGACCAGAGTCTTAGGACTCAATATGATTTGAGTAAAAGTAGTAGTTACACCGAAGTTATTAGACGTGCGTCAAGAATGAACGCATTTGTTAAGAAATATGAAGATCAATTGGTCGATTATGGCAGACTTAGAAATGCCATAGTTCATTCATTTAATGAAAACATGGTTATTGCAGAACCACATACCGATGTGGTCGAAGAATACGAAAGACTTGCCAAAATTATTTGTACACCACCTCTTGCAGTGGATACAGTTTGCAACAAGGATATTAAGACTATTAATCATGATGCATCTGTTGCCGAAGTTGTAGAAAATATTTACAAGTCGGGGAATAGCAACTGGCCAGTTTACAAAGATGGTATGCTAATTGGTGTAGCAAATTCTAGACGTCTTATTAAGGAAATTGGCAAAAAAGTTTATGAAAAAAGAGATATTAACGAGTTTTTGAACAACACAAGAATTGAAGATGCCATATGTAATTTTGGTGAAGACAATTATTATACAATAGCAAACAAAAATGTAACACTTGACAAAATTTTGCAACTATTTAGCGAAAATCGAAAGTTGAGTTTGATAATCATAACCGAAACTGGAAGTTTGCTTGAACAGCCAATTGGAGTTATTGCTATTGCGGACATTATGGATGTTAACAAAATCTTGGATAATTACACACACTAAAAGGAAATTTGTATGAAAAAACAAGACATAAAACCAAATTTGGTGGAGAATGAAAAGGAAATACTTAAATTTTGGGACGACAACCAAGTTTTTGAGAAACTAAAAGAACAAAACAAAAAGACTGGAAAATATTTTGCAACTATGGACGGTCCTATTACGGCCAACGGAATGACTATGGGTTTGCATCATGCATTCGGTAGGTCTCTCAAAGATGCTATGATTAAGTTTAGGGCAATTAATGGTTATGATATGCACTATCAAAATGGATTTGATGCTCAAGGGCTTTGGGTTGAAGTTAATGCCGAAAAAGATTTGGGTCTTAACTCCAAAAAAGATATTGAAAAGTATGGAATTGATAAATTTACAGAATATTGCATGCAAAAAGTTAAAACTTGTGCTAGCAAAATGACTGAGCAGTCAATTAGACTTGGACAATGGATGAATTGGGATGATTCATACTTTACAAATTCGGATACAAATATCGAAACTATTTGGTATTTTTTGAAAACTTGCAAACAAAAGGGCTGGTTAATTGAAAAATATAGACCTATGCCTTGGTGTACAAGATGCGGAACAAGTCTTAGCGAACACGAAATGAGTGATGCTGATGCTTATAGAGACGATACTTGTCAAGCGGTATTTATTAAACTTCCTGTAATCAATCAAGACTTTAAGATGCTTGTTTGGACAACCACTCCTTGGACACTAAGTAGCAACGTGGCAATAGCGGTCAATCCCGAACTTGAATACTCCATTTGCAAAGTCAAATCGGACGACAAATTAATTTGTGTCTGTTCAACAGCCACCAAAGTTCTCAAAGACGATATTATATCTGTTGAACGTGTTGTCAAGGGTAGTGAACTCGTAGGCAAGACTTATGAGACTTGTTTTGAAGAGTTTCCACTTCAAAATTTTGAACACAAAATTGTAGCGTGGGACCAAGTTGATGCGACCGAAGGTGCGGGTTCGGTTCATATAGCACCGGGTTGTGGTGCTGAAGACTTTGAATTGGGTCAAAGCATTGGACTTCCAAATATTTGTCCTATTGACGATGCTGGAATATTTTACAATAATTTTGGTTTTCTGTCTGGACTTGATGCAAACAAAGACGAAACAAGAGATTTGGTATTTGCTGAACTAGAAAAGAGAAATAAACTATATTATCATCATTCATATACTCATAGATATCCACATTGTT
Source organism: Clostridiales bacterium (assembly GCA_003524095.1). Taxonomy (GTDB): domain Bacteria; phylum Bacillota; class Clostridia; order Christensenellales; family UBA1242; genus UBA11490. The sequence goes on along the minus strand of DOEE01000003.1, from coordinate 798,572 downwards.
GGAGATGTAAGAGTCCAATATTATTTAGACTTATCAAAGAATGGGCAATTTCTATGGATGAAATTAGACCAATGCTTATAGGAGAAGCCAAAAATGTTGAATGGCAACCAGCTTTTTATGAAAAACGTATGCTTGACTGGTTGACAAACATGGGGGATTGGTCGATTTCTCGTAAACGTTATTATGGTTTGCCACTTCCAATTTACGTTTGTGATTGTGGTGAGATTACTGTTGTTGGAAGCAAGTCTGAGTTAAAAAGTCTTGCAGTTGAACCAGAAAAAGTAGACAAACTTCCACATTTACACAGACCATATATTGACGAAATAAAAATCAAATGTCCACATTGCGGAAAACCTGTTGAGAGAATCAAAGATGTTGGGGATTGTTGGCTTGATGCGGGAATTGCTCCATTTAGCACAAACAAATATTTTTCTGACCACGCATTCTGGAAAAAAAATTATCCAGCCGAATGTGTAATTGAAATGAAAGAACAAATAAGACTTTGGTTCTATTCAATGCTTGTTATGGGTGTGGCTCTTACTGGTCATGCACCTTACAAAAAAGTTTCTACCTATGGCTCACTTCTTGCACAAGACGGAAAGAAATTATCCAAGAGTAGTCCAAACAATATCCCGCTTAACGAAGCGTTTGATAATATCGGTGCAGATGTAATCAGATATACATTCTGCTCGACAAATCCACAAAGTGATGTAATATTTAGTTATTCATCAACAGATGAAGTAAGACGAAGACTACTTTCACTCTGGAATGTGTTTGTGTTCTTTAATACCTATGCAATCATAGATAATCCAAAACTCGATGGCTTTGAACCAAAACAAAGCGATTTACATATCACCGACAAGTGGTTGATTGCAAGAACAAACGAATTTGCAACCAAGTGCAAAGGTTATTATGAAGCAGTTAAAACTTGTGAAGTTGTAAGCGAATTTGAAAGATTCGTTGACGAACTTTCTAACTGGTACATAAGAGTAAATCGTCGTAGATTTTGGAAGTCTCAAGAAGATGGCGACAAGTTGAATGCCTACTTCTGTCTTGAATATGCAATCAAAAATATTGCTATGGTTATGGCTCCAATTATGCCATTTATGATGGAATATATATGGCAAAATCAAGTAAGAGAAGTTGAAAAAACAGCATCGCTTAGTGTAATGATGTCTGGTTTTGATATTGCTACATACAAGATTGATGACGAAAGTGTACTAGACAAAACAAATATAGTTAGGTCAATTATTGCATCAGCACTAAAGTTAAGAAATGAAAACAATCTAAAAGTTAAACAACCGCTCAAAAAAGCCTTTGTAATAAGTGCAAATACAAATGCTTTGAAGGCAATTGAAGATTATAAATCAATTATTGAAGAAGAACTCAATATCAAAGAAATTGAACTTACAACCGATGTTGAAACATTTAATGACCACTACTTGACACTTAACTTTAGAAATGCTGGCAAAGTTCTCAAAGGCGATGTTCAAAAAATGAAAGTTGCACTTGAAAATACTGACGATGTAACAATGAATAAATATGTGTCAGAACTAGAGACTGGCAAAGTAAGTATCAAAGACTTTGGTGAAATGCCAAGTGACATGTTTATCAAAAACTCCAAACCAAAACAAGAGTTTATCATGGAAAGTGCTGACGATATGACAGTTGTTTTGGATATAACTTTAACTCAAGAATTAATAAACGAAGGAATACTTCGTGAAATCATTAGAAATGCTCAAATTCTCAGAAAAGAAGCCAATTTTGAAATAGACGATAGAATTGATATTAATATCAAATCAAAAGATGTAGAAATTCAAAATATAATTAATTCAAACAATGACAAAATCAAATCCGAAGTACTTGGGAATACATTTAACGAAATTTCATTTACTCCAGAAATTACCAAAGAAGTTGAAGTTGGAAATGGTCAAAAAGTTGAATTTGAATTGAGAGTTTCTAAGTAATTAATTTAAAAATTAAACAAAAAAAGTTATGCATATTTAAAGTGAATTCCGTGGAGTCACTGAAAATAAAAAAAAAATAGGAAGAAATTTGGAGTTTCTTCCTATTTTTGGTCTTTTTTGAGTAAAAAACTTTTTTGATTTAAGCAAAATCAGGTTGATTTTTCATGCGTTTAATTGTTATTGTTATGTTCGTGATTGCATATAGCATGTCCGCTTGGACACTTTGTTTTGCAATTATTACAAACTCCATATATGACAACATTGCTTTCGTCAATATCAAAATTGTATTTTTTGGACAGTTCGTGATTAACTTTGTGATAAGGACAATAATTTAGTTGAATTTTTTGGTGACAGTTTTTGCATTCCAAATAATGATAGTGGTCGTCTTTGTTAAGAGTATATAGTGCAGTGCCTTTTTGGTCGTTTGCTTTGATAACTATATCTTCTTTTGTAAATGCATCGAGTGTACGATAAATTGACGACAAAGTTACATCCAAAGTCTTTAATTTTTCAAAAATTTCAGCCGGAGTCAAAGGCGAATTTGATTTGTCTAAAATTTCTCTAACAAGAGTTCTTGTTTTTGTATTTTTTAACATTTTTTGTTCCTTTTGTTTTGGTCAAAATATTTATTTGTTAACTTATTTCAAATATATTTTAATTTATTCAAAATAAATTGTCAATCTTACTTGACAATATATGCAAAATAAACTATATTATTGTAAGTTATTGCGAATTGTTCGCATTTAGACTGTAGTATATGCGAATGTGTTCTGACTAAAATTTTTTAGAACAAAACTCGAATATTTGTTTACTCGTGATATGACAATCGATGTAACTAGTCATTTAATCAAAATTCCAAAGGAGATATGTACTTGGCAAGCAAAATTAAAGCAATTGTATGTAGTATACTAATAGTTTTGATGTTTGTAGGTGGCGGATATGCTATTTACTATTTTTCCAAGCCTAGCAAAAACTCCAAAGTTATTGCAACAATTTTTCCTATTTATGATATAACTCGTGAAATTATGGGTAATGCCGATGACATTATGCTTCTTGAAGATAATGGCGTAGATATTCACAATTTTAGTCCTACAACATCAGATATGACTGCGATTGCAAAAAGTGAACTTTTTTTGTATGTAGGTGGAGAGAGTGACAAGTGGGTTAGTGATGTTTTGAAGACAACCAATAGTCCAAACCTGATAACAGTCAAATTGCTTGATGAAATTGAGAGTATGGAAGAAAGCAAAGAAGGAATTCTTGATAGTGAGCATAGTCACGAACATAATGAACACGAAAGCAATACTCACGAAAGTCATTCCGAACATGCAGAAAAAGAGTTGGACGAGCATATTTGGCTAAGCCCAAAGAATGTAATTGTTATGACAGAAAAAATTAGAGATAGTCTAAGTTTAATTTTTCCTGAAAGAAAGGAAATTTTTAGAATTAATTCGGAAAAATATATATCCAAAATTCAAAATTTAAACACAGAATATTCGTCAATATGTAGTAACTCGGACAAAACACTAATAGTAGCGGATAGATTTCCGTTTGGGTATTTAAATCGCGATTATGGGATTAAGTACTACGCTTGTTTTTCGGGTTGTTCGACAGAAACGCAGGCTAGTGCTGATATGATTTCAAAACTTATACAAAAAATATCTGAAGAAGATGCAAAATATATTTGTGTTCTCGAAACTTCGGATAGGGTTATTGCAAATTCAGTTTTGAATGACAAAGAATGCAAAAAAGGTGTTCAAGTAGAAGTTTTAGATTCTTGTCAGTCGGTAAGTTATAAGCAAAAAGACAAAGTAAGTTTGTATGATGTTCTACTTGGCAATTTGGAAGTTTTAAAGAAGGTGTTGGAAAGATGACATTAATAGAGTGTAAAAGATTAAGTGTTGGTTATGACAAAAAAGTTGTGTGCAAAGATATTAACTTCAAAGTCGAAGAGGGTGATTACCTGTGTATACTGGGCGAAAACGGGTCGGGCAAAAGCACTCTTTTAAAAACTATTTTAGGGCTTAATAAGGCGGTTTTTGGTAAAGTTATCTTTGAAAAATCTCTTAGTAAAAACAAACTAGGATATCTTCCACAGCAGAATGATTTTCAAAAGGACTTTCCAGCAACAGTTAAAGAAGTTATTATGTCGGGATTTATAAGTCAAATGGGACTTAGACCCTTTTATAACAAGGCAGAAAAAAATAAAGCAAACGGAATTATTGAATTTTTGGGACTTGAAAATTTAACTAAAAATGGCTTCAAGGAACTATCTGGAGGACAACAGCAAAGGGTATTGCTTGCAAGAGCCTTGTGTGCAACAGACAAGATTTTGGTTTTGGATGAGCCAACAAATGGACTTGATTCAAAAACAACTAATCAGTTTTATAAATTACTCAAAAATTTGAACAATTCGGGGCTAACTATTATTATGGTTTCACATAATTTAGACAAGGTTATGGAGTATGCAAGCCATATAGTATATCTCAAAGACTCCATGATTTTTAACGGAACCAAACAAGAATTTGAAAGCAGTGATATTATGTCTGCTTTGAAAGTAGGGGAGTAATATGAATATTTTTGAACAAATTGGGTCGTATCTTCAGTATGACTTTGTTAGATATGCATTGATTGTTGGCACACTTATTTCTCTTTGTTGTGCTATTTTGGGTGTTACTTTGGTTCTCAAACGATATGCTATGATTGGAGACGGACTATCTCATGTTGCTTTTGGGGCAATGACAATTGCAATGGTTCTCACTATTGCGGACATGTATCTTATGCTTCCTATTACAATTCTTGTGGCAATTTTGCTTATTAGCCTTACCAACAAAGGAAAAGTTAAAAACGATAGTGCAATTGCAATGCTATCTGTAGGTGCATTATCCTTTGGATATTTAATTGTTAGTTTGTTTTCAACTAGTGCAAATATAAGTGGTGATGTGTGTAGTACACTTTTTGGTTCTACATCCATACTTACACTTAGTACCTTGGATGTTTGGCTTTGTGTGGGTCTAACAATTGTTGTGCTTTTTTACTTTGTATTCTTTCACAACAAAATTTTTGCAATAACATTTGACGAAGATTTTTTGAAAGCAACTGGCACAAAAGTTAGTGTATATAATAGCATAATGGCTATAATAACAGGAGTAATTATAGTACTTGCTATGAAACTAGTAGGTTCGCTACTAATATCCGCACTAATAGTTTTTCCGGCACTTAGTGCAATTAGGTTGTTTAAATCTTACAAAATGGTTATAATATTTTCAAGCATCATTAGTGTGTTGTCATCAGTGTTTGGCATACTTGTGTCTATGCTTTGGGGAACTCCTGTTGGAGCGACTATTGTTGTAATAAATATATTTACGTACTTTGTGTGTTGGCTTTTAGAAATAATAATTAAAAATTCAAAAGGAACAAAAAGAGTATGAAAACAAAACTATTCAAAAATTTTTTGGTGTTACTTGTATTAGTAATTTCGCTAACTTGTCTAACCGCTTGTGGTGAAATGAAAATTAATTATAACCTAGTTGGAAATGACACTTTTGCAAATAGCATAATTACCAATATCAACAACGACCCCGCAAGATACAAAGACAAAACGCTTAAAGTGTGGGGGAAGTTTAAGGGGTCAAGTGGCTACTATACACTAAACGAAAATAATACTTGTTGTAGATGGCAATTTGAAGTTAGAATGGATAGCGGTGTCAGTACTCCAAAAAGTGGTGCAAATGTAACGGTTGCTGGCAAATGTGTCGTTAACAAGGTTAATGGTACAACAAGGTGGTACTTGCTTGTATCCGAAATTAATTAAAAATATCGGGAGTAAATAATGGAAGAATTAAATGTTGTGTACGAAGACAATCATATAATTGTGGTTGTTAAACCACAAAATGTACCAACTCAAGAAGATGAAAGCAAGGACAAAGACTTGCTTACTATGGTCAAAGAATACATAAAAGTCAAAGAAAACAAACCGGGCAATGTATACGTTGGACTTGTTCATAGACTAGATAGACCAACGGGCGGAATTATGGTTTTTGCCAAAACAAGCAAGTCTGCAAGTAGACTTACTCAAGAGATGCATACCGGAGATTTTAAGAAAAGATATTTGGCAGTGGTTGTTGGAAAACCAAGAGAAAAACGAGCAAAACTTGTAAACTACTTGCTTAAAAATGCAAGAACTAATACCGTCCAAGTCGTTCCGGAACTCACAACAAATGCAAAACGTGCCGAATTAGACTATGTTGTTTTGGACGATAGTGAAAAAGTTTCTTTGGTGGAAGTAAACTTGGCTACTGGCAGAAGTCATCAAATAAGAGTTCAACTCAAAAATATAGGTTGTCCTATTTATGGTGATGTCAAATATGGTGGCGACAAATTAGCCAAAGGACACAATTTGGCACTTTGGGCTTATGAACTCAAATTTGTTCATCCAACCACCAAGGAAAACATGACCTTCAAATGCTATCCACCCGAAGACATAACCCCATGGAACGTCTTTAATTTGGATATTGTTAAATAACTCTAAAAAGAAAATAAAAAAGTGAGCATATGCTCACTTTTTTGCTTTTAACTGATAAATATTGCGATATGGTGTCTAAACATAATTTATTTTTATGTTGTGATAGAATAAACACTTTATTGATATATTTTCGCTAAATGTGTAAAGTTATTTTAATATTCTTTTAATCCTAAAATATAATCTGCGGATGCATTGATTACACTACAAATTTTTGTAAAGGTTTCTAGTGATGGTAGTTTAGACAAATTTTTGTATTGACTTAGCATAACAACAGATATTCCAACTTTTTTTGCAATTTCAGTATAAGTTAGTCCACATGAATTTATTTCTTCAAACATACGATTAATTATTTCTGCTCTCATAAATCCTCCTTACAATTATTTTAGCCAATAGTTAAAATTTTACTTGACTTTTAGCCAATGGCTAATATATAATGTAGGTAGAAATTATACAAAGGAGGAGTTTATATGCATTGTCCAAAATGTGGAAGTGATGATATTCAATTTATTAGCAATACTCAAAGCAAACATAGGTCTGCATTGTCTTGGTTGTTTTGGATTTTGATTGCTTGTTTTACTTTTGGAATTGGACTATTATTTTTGTACTTTATGGGGATAACAAATTCCAAAACAATATCCAAAACCAGAGCAGTGTGTAAAAATTGTGGTAATCAATGGAATGTGTAGAAGATCAAAATGGTGGTAAATCTAAACTAAAAATAGTCATAGTTGTTTTGATTATTTTTGCGGTCATGGGAGTTGGTTTTTTTGTTTTATCAAAATTAAAAACAGATGAGTCAAAGTTTTCAATAGACTATCGTATTCAAAATTTGGCAGGTATTGAAGATGCAAGTTATGGTCAAGGATTAGATTATCAAAATACTTTCAAAGTATTTGGAACGATTAAATTGGAAAATTACAAGTCAAAAAAAATTATCATACGAGCAAAAGCCAAAGGGGAGTATAATAATTTTTATGTTCCTATTTTTACTGTTATTGATTATACAGGCAATGGTATTTATGATTTTTCTATGTCGTCTTTTTACAAAAATGGTGTTCAATGGGTTACTAGAATAGATGATTTAATAGTTGCGGAGGCGTAGGGTGATTATAAAATGTAGCAGATGCAATAGAAAAGTCAAGGTAGATTTTGCTAATAGTGAGACCAGTGACGAATGTTGCCCATATTGTGGTCAAGTATTTTTGCAAAAAGATAGGGAAAGGATACGAGAAAATGTATATTTTATTAAACACAAACTTCCACAAATTATAGTAGCAATTGTTTTAAGCATTTTTTTATTTTCATTTATTGTTATGATTTGTAAGAAATAAAAAAAAGTGAGCGTTTGCTCACTTTTTTTTACATGCCATATGCTTGGGGAATGGCATTTGGGTCTTTGGGGTTTATCTTTTCTTCGATATCGCAGACTAGCACTTCGGTTGTAAGCAGTGTAGACGCTACGCTTCCTGCATTTTCAAGTGCTGTTCGTGCAACTTTGGTAGGGTCAATAATTCCGCTTTCTATCAAATTTACATACTCATTAGTTAGTGCATTGTAACCATAATTTTTGTCGTGTTTATTAAGTATATTTTCAATAACAATAGCACCTTCAATCCCAGCATTTTGAGTTATCATATTAATAGGTGCAAAGAGTGATTTTAGTACAATTTCAGCACCGGTTTTTTCGTCACCTGAGAGAGTATCTACTAATTTTTGAACACAATCAACACAGTTGAGTAGTGCAACACCACCGCCACAAACAATTCCTTCTTGGGTGGCAGACTTTGTGGCCTCAATTGCGTCTTCAATTCTAAGTTTCTTCTCTTGCATTTCAACTTCGGTTGCACTTCCTACATAAATTATGGCTATTCCACCTATTAATTTTGCAAGTCTCTCTTGAAGACGATTTTTGTCAAACTCATTGTTTGCACTTTCAATTTGACCTTTGATTTCGAGAATTCTATTTTCAATCTCTTCTTTGAGGCCCTTGCCACCAGAAATTGTAGTGCTATCTTTGGTGACTTTGATACTACTAGCAAAACCTAATTTTTGAAGATTTACATCTTTTAATTCAAAACCAAGTTCGTCACAAATAAATGTTCCATGTGTTAGTACTGCAATGTCTTGACACAAGGCTTTTCGCTTGTCTGCATAACCCGGTGCTTTGACCGCTACAACGTTAAGTGCACCTCTTAGTTTGTTAAGAACTAGAGTGCTAAGTACTTCGTTTTCGATATCTTCGGCAATAATGAGTAGTGACTTTCCACTCTGCGAAACCGCTTCGAGTACTCCAATAATTTCATTTAAATTTTTGATGCGTTTGTCTGTTATTAGAATATAACTATCTTGAAGTATACATTCCATTTTGTCCGGATTGGTTACCATGTATGGAGACAAGTAGCCTCTGTCGAATTGCATGCCTTCGACTATTTTTAGTTCGGTCTTGAGAGTTTTGCTTTCTTCGACAGTAATAACTCCGTCTTTGCCGACTTTTTCAAAGCCGTCGGCTATTAGTCTTCCAATTTCTTCGTCGCCAGCACTAATTGATGCTACTTGGAAGATTTCTTTGGAACTAGACACTGGAATGGAGATTTCTCTTAAATGCTCAGTCGCTACCGAAATTGCTTTTTGTATGCCTTTTTTGAGAATAATTGGGTTTGCTCCAGCGGTGTAGTTTTTGACACCAACACTAACAATGCTTTCAGCCAAAATACAAGCGGTAGTTGTTCCGTCGCCCGCAACTTCGTTAGTCTTGATACTGACTTCCTTGATTAAATTTGCACCCATGTTTTCAAAAGGGTCGGGAAGGGTGATTTCTTTGGCAATTGTGACCCCGTCGTTTGTGATTAATGGAGTGGCAAACTTTCTGTCCAAAACGACATTTCGACCCTTTGGCCCAAGCGTAATTTTGACAGCATTACTTAGTTTTCTAACTCCCATTTCTAATTTTTTGATTGCATCAAATCCTGATAAAATTTGTTTTGACATTTGTTTCTCCTTATTTTTCTAGTATTGCTAAAATATCTTTTTCTTTGATAATCGTAAAAGTCTCATTTCCGATTTTGAATTCATTTCCATTAAATTTGTTAAAAATTACATGGTCACCAAGTTTTAGTTCAAATTCAACATCTTTGCCGTCGACTTTGCCCGTGCCTAGTGCAACAACTTCGCTAACTTCGGGCTGTTTGGTGATTTCGGGCAAAATAATATTTCCAATTTTTTCGTTTTTGATTGGAAGTGTTTTGACTACAACTCTATCAAATAATGGTTTTAGTTTCATTTCTTTCTCCTTTATTTATATTTAGTTTACAAAATAAACTTAAATTTGATTTAATTATTTTTGGGCTTAATTTTGTCTAGTTTTACAATCTTTTGTATAATTTTTGAAAAATGATAATATTTATAATTAAGACCAAAATTAATAAAGTCAAAGTTTATCCAACTAGTTTTGGCAATTTTGTTATAACATGGTAAGGTGGTAAGAAATCAAGTTTTATGCCAAAAAATTTGTTTTATGAAGATGTCAAAGTTCTAAAAAAGTCCTTTAAAAGAAGATTAAAAACAATCTTTGCATTTTTTTTGTTTGCACTTATATTTGGAGGAGTGCTACTTTGTTCAGTATATCTTAGCAAGGCTTTGAGTGTGGGGAATATCTCCCAAGCAATTGTCTTTGGTGGAAGTGACATAAGCATTAAGGCTCACTCATATTACATGGTGGCATTAGGTAGATATGATGATTTAAACGAGGCTCAAGAAGTAGCACTAGGCTCAACTCTTAGGGGTGCAAGTGGCTTTGTTTGGAAAGATAATAATAGTTACTTGGTGGTGGGGAATATTTACTCAAGTCTTCAAGATGCCGAAAATGTCAAAAAGAATATTGGAAATGAATTATATAAAACTGAAATTTTTGAAATTAAATTTCCAAAAATTAAGTTTAACTTCGATGATTTGGAAAATAGCGATGTCAAAAAAATAAGAATTGGACTAGAAAATATTGATAAAATTTATCAGACTTTGTATGATTATTCCATTAAGTTTGATAGCAAAGATATGAATAATTTTGCTGTGTGTAATGGGATTTCTATGTTGCGAGGAGAACTCAAAAGCAATATTATAAATATCCAAAGCCTTCAAAAAAATAGTTTCTCATCACAACTTCAAGAAATTATTAATTCGCTTACAAAAATTGATGAGTTACTTGACTCAGCACTACTTATAATCATAGATAATTCCGCCACAAACTACACTCTCAAAAATTCAATTGCATGTGTAGTTGAGAACAAATATAATCTATATAACTTGCTTTAATATTTTGTCAAACTTTGGAGTATGACACATAAATACACTCAAAAGTATTTGTAAAACCCGCTAATATGTGTTAAACTGGGTTGTAAGTTAATTATGAAAAAACGAACGAGTTATATAATAATTTTTAGCATAATAGTTGTTGGCATTGTTTTGGACTTGGTGTCCAAACACTTTTTTGCTTTGAGATTTGAGGCTAACTCACAAAAAATAGTAGTTATCCCCAATTTGTTTGAGTTTGTATTTGTCAAAAATACGGGTGCGGCATATGGAATATTTGGAGATAGCACAGTTATGCTATCGGTTGTATCAATTCTATTTATTATAGGATTTGTTTTGTTTGATATTTTCAATCACAAAAACGACTGGCTATACATTTTTGGAATTGGACTAATACTTAGCGGTGCAATTGGAAACTTGGTAGATAGACTATTTCTTGGATACGTGAGAGACTTTATATCTATCAAACTATTTAGTTTTGTCTTTAACTTGGCGGATTTGTTTATAACGGCGGGAGTTATTTGTTTTCTTGTATACTTGCTCATTTCATTAATCAAAGAGAAAAAGGAGAAGAGTAATGGAATGGGAAATAAATAACGAAAGTTGTGGGCAAAGACTAGATGTGTTTTTGCAAAACCAAAACAAAGATAAAACTAGGTCGCATATCAAGCATTGGATAACAAACGGGGACGTCCTTGTAAACGACAAGGTTGTCAAGGCCGGATATGGTTTGAAAGTTGGCGACAAAGTTATTCTTAAAGAGATTGTAGAAAAAGTTCTTAGTGCCAAGCCCCAAGATATTGACGTTGAAATTGTCTACGAAGATGACGATATTGCTGTTGTAAACAAACCCCAGGGAATGGTCGTTCATCCCGCTATTAGCAATTATGACGGAACATTAGTAAATGCTTTGATGTTTAAGTTAGATAGTCTAAGCAGTATTAATGGAGTAATAAGACCTGGGATTGTTCATAGACTAGACAAAGATACAAGCGGACTACTTGTTGTGGCAAAAAATGATATGGCGCACGTAAGTCTTAGTGAACAAATCTCAAAAAAAACTTGCAAAAGAATATATTGGGCTTTGGTCGAAGGTATTGTAAAATCTGACGGAGAAATTACAACAAATATTGGTAGAGACCCCAAAAATAGGCTAAAAATGGCTGTAGTAGATAAGGGGAAGGTGGCGGACACAAAATATAGGGTACTGGAAACTTATTCAAACTATTCACTAGTCGAGTTTGAACTTGGAACGGGAAGAACACATCAAATAAGAGTGCATAGTGCATATATGCATCATCCTATTGTTGGAGACAAACTATATAATCCTAACAAGTGTAAATTTAATCTAAATGGTCAACTCTTGCATGCCAAAAAACTCACTCTTAATCATCCAAGAACGGGTGAGACTATGACATTTGAGACTCAGTTGCCCGAGTACTTTCAAAAAGTTCTCAATACTATTAAAACAAAGAAAATTTGATTGACTAAAAAAAATTTTAAAATTATTATATTAATAAGGAGATTTTGATTATGGCAAAAAATACAGGTGGCGCTAGTTGGCGTGGATTTATAAACTTACTTTCATTTATTGCAATTGCTTGCATCGGGCTTGCACTTGTGATAGGAAAAATCGGTGGCGGAAATCTTGCTAGTTCACTAAGACAAATAAGCGAAATTTTGGCTTATGCAATTGTTGCAATCTCGGCATTTTATTTTGCTTACTCACGTCATCATTGGGCATACTATTTGGTGTGGGTTATTTGTGTAGCGCTTATTATCATCTTTATGGTTATCTAAAAACATGAAAAAATTTTTTCAAGAATTTTTTGGTAGCAAACTAAATATTTTTCTTCTTGCATCCCAAGTTATTGCATTATTTTTCTTGTGCTTTGCAAATAAGGGTAGATGGGCATTTGTTTTGACACTAGTTTTTGAAGCGGTCTTCTTTGTGATTTTTGGAATAAAAACATTGGTAAAAAACAAAGAAATAGACAAAAATATGGAACTTCAGTCCAAGCTTGCAATTGAAAATATAAATATGGAAAGACTTGAAAAAAGAAACAAACTAATAAAAAAAAGCAACATCTTTCAAGCAATACTTTATTTTTTCATGGGACTTGCACTACTTTTTGTGGCAATTCTTTGAGTATGAGTTAGTTTATTAATTATTTTTAAAATTATAAATTTACAAAGAAAAAACTAATACTAGTCAAGTTTTAATTAACTTAAATTAGTATTAGTTTTTTTGGTTAGAATTGTTTGTCTGATTCGTCAATTTTGTATTGATTAATCTCTTCTTGATATTTTGCCTTAGCATTTTGCTTTTTGACATCTTTTTCGTGTGAAGCAACAATTTCTTTGTTTATAATGTTTTTAATTTTGGCAATTTGTTTTGAATCAAGAATGTCGTTTTTGAGTATGGTTTTGTCGATGTATCTTGCTAGAATTTGTTGTTTAATAGTAGCACTTTTGGAGTCAAGACCTGTCATGTATCCTAATGTCATATGGTGTATAACCATATCTGACAATGTTTCAAAGTAATCCGCTTCGACAATTTGTCCTGTAATTACATCTTTAAGTTTGTTTCCTATGTGATTTTTGTAACCTACTACAAATTTGTCTTGGTTGTTATTATATTTGTCACCATAAAAACATTTTGTATAAAGTTCTTTAACTAAATATTTCATAATTTATCCACCTTTAAATTTTATTTGATATCATTATATTATCATAGTGGGGGTGTGTCAATACCCTTTTTAAAAGTTTTTTCTAACTTGTACTTTTTGAGTGCATGTTGTATGTGATTATTTTGAAAACACAAAGAGTATTAATAAATAGGAATAAATATTTTCATGCAAAAATTATACAAAATAGGTTGTTTTAATGTATTTTTATATGTGAATTTTTTGTTGCAATTTGCAAACGGGTATGTTATAATAGACTAGTTGTTGAATGTATTTTAAGGAGAAAATAAATGAAATATAATATAGAAAAATTACAAAACAAAAATCTTCAACTAAAACTTGAATTAGATTCAAAAGAATGGGAAGCATTGGTTGAAGATTCTTACAATAAAACAAAAGGCAAATACAAAGTTGAAGGCTTTAGAAATGGAAAAGCACCAAGAAAAATGATTGAAAAAATCTATGGACCTGAAGTTTTCTTTGAAGACGCTATTTTGGAAGGATTTAATAAACATTACACCGAAATTTTGAACAAAGACAAATCAATTGACCCAATTGATAGTCCAGAACTAAGTGTAGAAAAACTAGATAACACAGGAATTACAATTGTTGCTGAAATTCCAGTTAGACCTGAAGTTAAACTTGGAAATTATACTGGTCTTAAAATTAGTGTTGAACCAAAAGAAATTACTGACAAAGACGTTGAAGATGAACTAAAAAGAGTTCAAATTCAAAACACAAGACTTGTTGAAAAAGATGGTGCTATTGAAAATGGAAATATAGCAAACATCGATTTCAAGGGCAGTGTTGATGGCGAATACTTTGAAGGTGGCTCAGCGGACGCTTTTGATTTGGAAATCGGAAGTCATAGTTTTATTGACAACTTTGAAGACCAACTAATCGGCTTGAAGGCTGGGGATACAAAAGACGTTATGGTTAAGTTCCCAAAAGACTATCAAGCAGAAAACTTGGCTGGCAAAGATGCTAAGTTTGAAGTAACAGTTAATGCTGTCAAAACCAAAGAACTTCCTGAAATTAATGACGAACTTGCTAGTGATGTTAGTGAATTTGAAACTTTGGAAGAATACAAAAATCATATTAGAGAACACCTTGGCGAACATGCAAAAGAAGATGCCAAAGTTCAAACAGAAAACAAGATTATTGACGAAATAATCAAAACTATGGAAGTTGAAGTTCCAGATATTATGGTAAATAGAGAACTTGATGCAATTATGCAAGACATGGAATATAGACTAATGTATCAAGGTGCAAACTTGGAAGCATATGCTAAGTATCTAAATACAACTGTAGACAAACTTAGAGAAGAAAGAAAAGACGATGCTTTGAAGTCAGTTAAAATCAGACTTGCTTTGCAAGAAATCTTGAAGAAAGAAACAATTGACGTAAAAGACAAAGATTTGAACGAATATATCGAAAAAATCGCAAAAAGAGCAAATAAATCCGTTGACGAGTATAAGAAAACTCTAACTGAAGAAAGATTAAATTACATCACAAACGAAATTCTTATGAATAAACTACTTGAATTCTTGGTTGAAAAAAATAAATAATTGGAGATAATATGCTTATACCTTATGTAGTAGACCAGACAAATTCTGGCGAGAGAAGTTATGATATTTATAGTAGACTTCTTGAAGATAGAATAGTCTTTATTTCGGGCGAAATTGACGATGCAAGTGCAAATACAATTGTGGCACAACTAATATATCTCGAAGCCAAAAATCCCGAAAAAGATATTTGTGTTTATATCAATAGTCCGGGTGGAAGTGTAACTGCTGGAATGGCTATTTATGACACAATGAAATATGTTAAATGCGATGTTTCGACCATTTGTATCGGTCTTGCTGCTTCGATGGGTGCATTCTTGCTTTCTGCGGGAACTAAGGGCAAAAGATTTTGCTTGCCAAACAGCGAAGTTATGATTCACCAACCTTTGGGTGGGGCTCAAGGTCAGGCTAGTGATATAGAAATTACTGCAAATCATATTTTGAAGACTAAGAAAAAAATGATTGAAATGCTTTCCAAAAACACAGGACAATCAATCAAAAAAGTTGAAAAAGATGTCGATAGAGACTACTTTATGACTGCAGATGAAGCAGTTGCTTATGGACTAGTTGACAAGGTTATAACTAGAAAAACTAAGTAACTAATAATTTTTGTACTATGCTAATTTACCTTGCATAGTACTTTTTGACTAAAGGGGGATTATGGAAAAAGATTTAGACAAAATTATAATGGAATGTTCCTTTTGTGGACGTAGCCAATTAGAGACCAAAAACATGATAACCAGTCCAGATGGCACTTGTTTTATTTGTGAAGATTGTGTGGCGATTTGTAGCGAAATGCTAGCCAAAACACACAAGAGTATTGGGCAGAACAAAATTGCTCTTCCAACTCCAAGTGAACTCAAAAAAATGCTTGATGAATATGTTATTGGTCAGGACGAAGCAAAAAGAGTTTTGTCAGTGGCGGTCTACAATCATTATAAAAGAATTAATTATAATATAGATATTCAAAACTCAAAAAAAGAAAACGAAGTTTTGGATTTGGACAAAAGTAACGTTTTGCTCATTGGCCCTACTGGTAGTGGAAAAACCATGCTCGCAAGAATTTTGGCAAAAATCTTGGAAGTGCCTTTTGCTTGTGCCGATGCAACTACTTTGACCGAAGCGGGATATGTGGGAGACGATGTTGAAAATGTGCTTTTGAAACTCATTCAAAATGCAAATTATGACATTAAAAAGGCCGAACAAGGAATAATCTATATTGACGAAATAGACAAGATTACACGCAAATCCGAAAATACAAGCATAACTCGTGATGTTAGTGGTGAAGGTGTACAACAAGCACTTCTCAAAATAATTGAGAGTACTGTGGCCAATGTTCCACCACAAGGCGGAAGAAAACACCCACAACAAGAACTTTTGCAGATAGATACAAAGAATATTTTGTTTATCTGTGGTGGTGCTTTTGTAGGACTTGACAAGATTATTGAAAAGAGAGTTAACAAATCGTCTTTGGGATTCTCGATAGATGAAGAACAAAAACCACGAAAGGTAAGCGAACTTATCAAGGAAATTCAACCACAAGACCTAATAAAATATGGCTTAATTCCTGAATTTGTTGGACGTTTGCCAATAGTTGTGGGACTAGACGAACTAACCGAAGAAGCCTTAATCAAGATTATGACCGAACCTAAAAATGCGCTTGTTAAACAATACAAAACAATGTTTAAAATTGACGGAGTTGAACTAGAAATTGATGCCGATGCTGTCAAGGCTGTTGCTCAAAAGGCAATGAAACTCAAAACCGGCGCAAGGGGACTTAGGACAATAATGGAAGATATAATGCTAGACATTATGTTTAGAACCCCTGATGATAGAACTATAACCAAAGTTAGAGTAACCAAAGAGACCGTAAATGGCTCAGAGCCTATAATCGAACACAAAAAGATTGAAGTCAAAAAATCCGAAAGTGAATTGAATTCAGAAGAAAAAACCGCTTAATTAGGAGAGGATATGGAAATTAAAAGTGCCAAATTTTTCACTAGTGCAACAAACTTTAGTCCCAAAGGCATAGAGAATCTTAATCAAATAGCCTTTGTTGGAAGAAGTAATGTTGGCAAAAGTTCACTTATTAACATGCTTTGCAAAAATTCCAAACTTTGCAAAACTAGTTCCACACCTGGAAGAACTAGACTTATTAATTTCTTTTTGATAAACGACAATACTTATTTTGTTGACTTGCCTGGGTATGGATATGCCAAAGCGAGCAAATCCGAAGTAGATGGCTGGCAATCTATGATTGAGCCATATCTAGTCGAAAACGAAAACCTAAAGTGTGTCTGTGCACTTGTGGATAGTAGGATAGAGCCAACTGCTGGGGACAAGCAAATGCTCAAGTTTTTGAATTACTATCGTATCCCTTTTGTAATAATTGCCACCAAATGCGATAAATTTGGCAAAAGTCAAGTCAAGCCACAATTACAAAAGATTGCTAATGCCTTGGGTGTTGGTAAAGATAATGTATTTGCTAGTTCCAGCGAAACTGGATTTGGAAGACTTGAAATCTTAAATAAATTCGACCAATTTCTCAATTAAATCATTCCCAAACAATTTTGTTTGGGTTTTTTTGTGTAATAAATTTGTGTGCTTAATTTTTTGGCGAGTGAGTTTTGCAAAAACTCAAGGTTAATTAGACAGGTTTTGCAACTTTTGTAGTTATTTATACAAATTTATTGCAAAATACACATATATTATGTTACAATGAATGTAATTAATAAAAGGAGAAAGTGTATATGTATTGTAAAAAATGCGGAAAAGAAATCAATGACGATGCTGTAGTTTGTGTTCATTGTGGTTGTGCAGTTGATGACAAAAAACCAGCGGTATCTAATGCTCAAGATTTCAATACTCCAAAGACTGGCATGGGTGTTTTGCTTGGACTTTTGCTTGGGTTGGTTGGACTACTTATTGGAGTATTAATTTATCCAGAAGGTACGGTTGCTAGAAAGACTTTTATCAAGGCTTGGGGTATTACTTTTGGTATTACAATTGGTGTAAGCATTATTATTGGTGCTATTTCGGGTGTTGTAATGGCTGGAATGTATGATTCTATGGGTGGCTATTATTAAAATCTGAATAAATTTAAAATTCAAACTCGTTTGTAAGATTTTACGGACGAGTTTTTCTTTTTTGGTATTGAAGTTTAATTATATCTTGTTTTTAGTGAAGAAAAACTCATAAAAAGGGGGATATTTAACGGAGTTTTTTGCTTAAATTGCAATTTTTCAATAGATATTTTGAAAAAATTAAAATAACTAATTTTTTTATAAAATATCACCTAAAAACACTTGCAAATTATGTCCGGGGGGGGGGTATAATAAGGATAATGAATAATATGTTTTGAAAATAGAAAGGAGAACAAATGAAAAAATTAACAAAAATACTCTCAGCGGTAGCATTATGTGGGGTCGGTGCAGTAACTTTGGCGGGCTGTGCTGACATTAATCTAAGCCAAGCACAAATGGACAAAATTATTACAGTAGTAGACAACTCAGATAAATTTATGAAGGACACAATGGATTTGCTTAACAAGCAAAACAAAAAATTAGACAAATCTGAAGCATATGATTTGTTGAAACTTGCCGAAGTTAGAACTCAACTACAAATGGATAATATTATGGAGAATATTCGTATAACTGTATCAGGTAGTGTGGGTGGTGAATATGATGAGCAAGTAATGGATATTGTTATGTTTGATAGTACTCACTATGCAGTATTGTCAAAATCTACTGAATGGGGAGAAAATTATACACTAGAATACAATTATACAAAACAAGAAGGCGACACCCAAAAAGATTATATGAGAACATATAAGAGTGCAAAATTTGATAATCATAATTTGCCAGTTGCAAATTCTCAGCCTGAACTAATAGAAAAAGAATATGAACTTGGATATTCAATGCCTGGACAATTTGCAAGTCTATTTGATGTAACAAAGAAATATGGAATTACAGAAGATAATCTTTGCAAAGTTGATGCTTTGGAAAATGGAAATTATTTAATTTATGCTATTAGTGTAATGGATACCGCTAATGATACTATTTTAAAAACACATTTCGAAATTGAATTAACTGAGAATGCTGAATTCGTAAGAATTGAAAGTTTGTCTTCATCTTTTGACAAAGTGGGCGGTAACAAGGAATCTAATACTTATCCAATGAATTTCAAATTTGAAAAAGGTGTTGTGGACAAAAACGTAATGCTTGAAAAAGTAGCTGTTGCTAATGTTTTTGCTGAAAGCCAAACAAATGCTTAATTGATTGCAATCTTTTAAATTAGATAGTGCTTTTAATTAAATTTGTGATATATAATAAAAAATTAATAGTTAAAGATTAAAATAAGTACTACCAAAAAAGGTACTAAGTAGGAAGGAATTTTTTGATTTCTTCCTTTTTTATGCACAAAATTTTGGCTGATTACATATAATTTACCATACAATCTTTAAGGAGGTAAATTATGTCATTTTTTTCCGGAAATAGACAAGGTTGTAATCCCGGCCCAATAACAGGCAATCCATTGCAAGGGCTTTGTGAAAAAGCTTGTATTCAAACAAGAAAGGTTTTTGATGCTTGTATGAAACAAGTTCAAATGGATGGAACTTCGGTGACTTTGACCAATCAACAACCGCAAAGTCCGACCGCTCCACTTACTTTTGTTAGTTGTCAGACTCAAACAAACGATGTCACTATTACAAACTTAGTGGTAGATAGGTTTGAAGACAAACCATGCTTTGCTAGAGTTTCTGGCAGTGTTAGTGTTCCAATTACTGTTAATTATACAGATAACAATAATGTAGCAGGTAGCGGAACAGGAATTGTTACAATTCCTATTGATGTTGTTTTGTATGTGCCACAACCATCTATTATACCTTATCAAGTAACAGCGTTTGCAAATGCAATTTGCTCGGGCGGTAGATTTGTTGAAAGTTCAACTTTCTCAATTGATCCTTGTATGACAATTATTATCCGTGTTGTTGTTGATGCCGAACTTCTCGTTCCTACATATGGATATTGTCAAATTCCACCTTGCCAAGACTATACTCAAGACGTTTGTAGTGGTTATTTTGATTTGCCATTGTATCCAGCACAACAACCAGTTAACCCGCCAACTCAGATTAACGTAAACTAATATTTGTCCCTGCCAAAATGATTTGGCGGGGATTTTTTTTGTTATTAATATTCACTTGTAAAATTGTAATTGTTTTGATATACTAAAAATAGGAGATTGTATGAGAATTTTTGCAATTAGTGACTTGCATTTAAGTATTAATAATCCAAAGCCTATGGATATTTTTGGGCCAACATGGGAAGGTTATCTTGACAAAATTTTTGCCGATTGGCAAGAAAAAATAAGTGATGATGACATAGTTTTGATTCCCGGAGATATTTCGTGGGCGATGAAGTTTGAAAGTGCAAAGCCGGATTTGGACTTGATTTGTGGGCTAAATGGCACAAAAATTATACTTAAAGGCAATCACGATTATTGGTGGAGTTCAATTAGCGAACTCAGAGAATATTTACATAACAATACTTATGCCATACAAAATGACGCATACAAGTTTGGAAACTATGTTATTTGTGGTTCACGTGGGTGGACTCCGTTTGATAATGGTTTCAAGTCGGAACTAGATGAGAAGATTTATAAACGAGAACTCATTAGAATGGAGTTGTCTTTGAAAACTGCAAAGACCTTGTGTGAAGAAGGGGATAAAATCGTTGTAATGACACACTTTCCGCCTTTTAATTACAGAATGGAAAATAACGAAATGATTGAACTATTCAAAAATTATAATGTTGATACTGTCGTCTATGGGCATTTACACAATGATGACAACAAACAAAAAATGCAATTTGAGAAAGATGGAATTAAATATTTTTTGACGTCTTGCGATTTGGTGGGCAACAAATTAATCAGAATAATGTAATCTTTGAAAATAATTTAGTTTATTTAAAAATGAAATACACACATACTTTATTTTGAAACTCTGTGTTTAAAAATGGAGACTTTGTGTGTATTTTTTGTTTAAATATGCAAAATTTATGTAAATTTGAGTGATTTTGTATGTTTTTGTAGATGAATTTTTATAAAAAATATACATAATGTATTGGTGGTTATAAAAATATAATTGTGTATAAATATTTATGCATGTATAAAACAAATGTTTGATAATATTACCAATTATCTACGAAAATAGCCGAATTTTAATAATTTATGCGATTTTTGAGTTATCCACAATTGTGGATAACTTGTGATTATTTATGCAAAAATGTGTTTATAATCTTTGTAAAAGTATATTTTTTTGTTTTGAAAATTTGAATAAGTATTGTATAATTATAAGCGTAAAGAGTTAAATGATATGCTTTTTGAAAACTTTACTACTTGCATACTCTTTGAAAAAAATGATTGATTATACATAGAAATTATGAGTGTGTTAATATGTGTATAATTAATAGGAGTGAATTAGTAATGGAAGAAACATTTGTAAATAATTTTAAACACACTCCAGTATTGCTAAGCGAGTGCTTGTCGGCACTTAATATCAAACCCGACGGAATATATGTTGATGGAACATTGGGTGGTGGTGGTCATAGTGGCGAGATTCTCAAAAGACTAACCACCGGAAGGCTTATTGCCTTTGACAAAGACGAAGATGCTTTGAAGTCAACAAGTCAGAAGTTAAAAAAGTACGAAAATATGGTTACTTATATCAAAGATGACTTCAAAAACATGGCTGGCGACCTCAAAGAAATCGGGATTGAAAGTGTTGACGGAATTTTGCTTGATTTGGGAGTAAGTAGTTATCAACTTGACACAGCCGAACGTGGATTTTCGTATAGGTTTGATAGTAGACTTGATATGCGAATGGACAAATCCGCAGATTTGGATGCTTACAAGGTTGTAAATACTTATCCTAAGGAAGAATTGCTTAGAATACTATATAATTATGGGGAAGAAAGTTTTGCTAAATCAATTGTTGCCAAAATTTTGGAAGCAAGAGAGATTAAGGTGATAGAGACAACTGGTGAATTAGTAAGTTTGATTGAGTCGGCGATTCCAAAGAAATTTTGGGGGCGTGGCAGTGTTGCCAAAAAGACCTTTCAGGCAATAAGGATAGAAGTTAATCAGGAACTCGTTGGACTTGAAGATGCTATTAATAAGATGATAGATATTCTCAGTCCGTCGGGAAGACTAGCGATAATCACATTCCATTCGCTAGAAGATAGAATTGTCAAAAACGTATTTAAACTTAGGTCGACAGATTGTATCTGTGACAAAACTTTGCCATTTTGTGTATGCAATCATCATTCTGATGCAATACTTGTTAACAAAAAACCAATCGAAGCGGGCAAAGAAGAACTCGAAAATAATAGTCGAAGCAGTAGCGCAAAACTACGAATAATTCAGAAAAAATAAAGAAACAAAGGGGGATAAGTTATGAGTGCTTTTGGAAAATCAGCATTATTTAACGGAGAAAACATTGCAAGCGAAACAGTTAAAGAAGACTTTGAAACTAATTCTACTGTTGAAAATCAAGTAAGCAAGTTTGACAACTCATATTCTACAAACGAAAAATTGCAAGAATTATATAATGAATTTGACAAGATTACTCTTGATGAAAACAAAATTAAAGAGTTTACTCAAGTCAAAGTTAATGCTGTAAGTAGCAAAGTGCCATTTAGAGTAGCACTTGCTATGTCAACAGTTCTCATTGTAACTTTGCTTCTTGCTTTCCTTTGTGTGTATAATATTTTTGTCATAAACGGCATGTCAAATAACATAAGTTATTTACAAGAAGAAGTGGCGACTGCCGAATATGACTTGACTAATGCACAAGGCTTGTACGAAAGACTTACAAGTACTGATAATATCAAAAATGAACTTGGTAACATGGAATATTCGCAAATTCCTTCTTCAAACGTTGTGGCTGTGGATGTTCCAAACAAAGTGGAAGTATCCGAATTGCAAGGTCAAACTAATTGGTTTGATGAATTCTGTAATTTTTTGAGCCGAATATTCGGGTAGGTAATAATGCAAAATAATTCAATATTTTCTCTTTCAAAAAGATTACTAGCAGTATTTTTGCTAGTGTCTTTTGTTTTTTTGCTTGTAATTGTAAGACTGGCATATGTTCAACTAGCCAAAGGCAAGTGGCTTCAGTCAAAAGCAATTGAGCAATGGCAAAGAGAACTCCCTCTTAATTCGGAACGTGGCAAGATTTATGATGTCAATGGCGCTGTACTGGCCACAAACTATTCGACTTATGATATTTATGTGAGACCGTCTATGGTAAAAGACCCAAAGGCTGTAACGTATGCGCTTTGTAGTGAGTTGGGATTGGATTTTGATGAAACTTTCAAAAAAGTTACAGATAGATTTGTATCTGAGAGTTTAATTAAATTACAAGTAGAAAAGAGTGTTGCAAACAAAATCAAAGAAAATAATTTGAGTGGAATTCTGTTTAGTGAAAATAATAGTCGATATTATCCGTATAAATCCGCACTAACTCAAGTACTAGGGTTTACAACTATAGATAATGTCGGACAGGCGGGACTTGAGGCGTATTATAACAAATATTTGACGGGTGTCAAGGGTTATATCTTAGAAGAAAGTGATGTTAAGGGTGTCAAAATTGACAATACTCTTAGTACATACATTCCTAGTATTCCCGGTTTGAATCTAGAACTCACTATAGATATTAACATTCAAAAATTTACCGAAGATGCTTTGAGTTTGCTAGTAGAAGAACAAAAGCCAAAAAAAGCAAGTGCCATTGTTATGAATCCAAATACCGGTGCAATTGTCTCGATGGCAACATATCCTAATTTTGATTTAAATAATGTGCCAAGAGATAATGTAACTAATCTTATGGAAACTGCTAAAAACATAAACATTGTAGATGTGTATGAACCCGGGTCGACGTTTAAGTGTTTGACTATGGCTAATTCAATTGATGTGGGAGTGGCTCATCTTAGTGATACTTTTTATGACCCCGGATATCGAATTGTTGATGGCGAAAAAATCAAGTGTTGGAAACTCACAGGACACGGGCATCAGACTTTGAGCCAAGGACTGTGTAATAGTTGTAATGCGGTGTTTGTGGACTTGTCGCTAAGGCTTGGAAAAGACAAAATGTATGAAATGTTTGAAAAGTTCGGACTTGGCTCGCCATTGGGGGTAGATTTCCTTGGAGAAAGTGGCGGAATTGTAATGAATTATGATAGCGCCAAAATTGTCGATGTTGCTAGAATGGGATTTGGTCAAGCGATTGCAACTACGCCTTTGCAGTTGATTACATCTATTTGCAGTATTGTTAATGGCGGAAAACTATATAAACCATATTTTGTAAACAAGATAACTGATGCAAATGACCAAATAATTTCAAGCACAAATCCAACAGTTCTCAAAAACACCATATCACCTAAGACTAGTGAAATAATGCGAACGATGATGGAAGACGTAATCAAGCAATATAGTGGATATTATGCTTTTATTCCCGGATACCATGTTGGTGGCAAAACAGGAACAAGTCAAAAGTATGATGGAAATAGGCTTAGTGGCGAATATATAGCATCGTTTGTTGGAACATTTCCAGCGGACAGACCCGACTACGTAGTTTTGATTGTTGTAGACGAACCGGGTGGTGCAAGTTATTATGGAAGCATTGTAGCAACACCATATGCAAAAAAGATTATAGAAAATATCATAACTTACAAAGATTACAAGCCAAGCGCGGATTTAATAAAAGATATAGCCCAAGTAAACGACAAAGTTAAAATGCCTAATGTGGTGGGTATGGATGTAAATAGCGCAATCAATACTCTTGAAGACTTAGGACTTCAAGTTGAAATTCAAAACGAAGGTGAAATTATTCGAAGTCAATTTCCGGCGCCAGATACGGAACTATCTAAGAAGAGTATTGTTATGATAGATTTTAATTAATAAATATATATTAAGTTAAAGCAATTTGTCGCATTGTGTCAAAGTGCTTTAATTTTTTTGTGTCGAATAATTGATGATGCGAAGTTTTTTGAAAGCAAAAATTATATAATGTATTTGTAAATTAACTGGCGATTTTGGAGATATAAATGAGACTAAAAAAAATCCTTAAAGATGTTGAAATTATAAGTACAAAAAATTTTAAAAACTATAACATTAAGTCAATTACACATATATCAAATGATGTTATTGGTGGTGGCATGTTTATATGTATCAAAGGTGCAAACTTTGACGGGAATGATTATATAGACGATGCTATTTCAAAAGGCGCAAAATGTATTATAACTGAGACCGATGTGTCTTGTGGTGTTACAGTTGTGGTTGTCAAAGATATTCGAAAGACCATGAGTATAATTGCAAAGAATTTTTATAATAGGTGTGTGGATAGTCTTAAACTTGTAGGGATAGTGGGCACATCCGGCAAGACTACAACTTCTCTCATAATTGGTAATATTTTGTCAAAAATTGACAATAACATAGGTATTATTGGCACAAACGGTATATTTATTGGCAATATCAAAATTAGCAATAAATTTACAACTCCCGACCCAATTGACTTGCATTATATTTTTTATCAAATGAAATCGCTTGGTGTTAAGACTATTGTTATGGAAGTATCCGCCCAGGCGATTAGTTTGAAAAAATTATATGGAATCAAATTTGACATATGTGTATTTACAAACATTACTCAAGAACATCTTGATTTTTTTGATAGTATGGAAAAGTATGTTCGATGCAAAATGGACTTTTTTGATAAACAAAACATGCGGGAATGTGTAATTAATATTGATGACTTTTATGGTCGTGAACTTGCCTACAAAACAAACGTTCCTTGTATAAGTTATGGAGTGAAGTCGCCTGCAAATAGTTTTGCAATTGATATACAATCTGGACTTCAAAAACTCAAGTTTACTGCAAATATATTAGACGATATTATGTTGGTGGATACGAGTTTGATTGGAGACTTTAATGTATATAATTTACTTGCTGGAATGACTGTTGCAAAAATGTTGGGAGTTGATGCAAAAGATATTTTGTCGAGTGTAAATTCTATGTCTCAAATTCCTGGGAGACTTAATGTTTTTGAAAAAGACGACAAAACTGTTATTGTGGATTTTGCACATACTCCAGATAGTTTTGAAAAAACACTATCATTTTTGCGTCCATTTGTTTTGGGAAAACTCTATGTGATTTTTGGATGTGTGGGATATAGCGACAAACAAAAAAGAATGGATATGGGTTTGATTGCAAACAAATATTCGGACTCAATAATTCTAACGACGGATAATAGAGATTTTGTAAACTTTGAAGATATTTGCAAAGACATTAAGATTGAAATAACCAAAGAGTGTACTCAAATTGAAGATAGAAAAACTGCTATCAAAAAAGCACTATCAATGCTTAATTGTGGCGATGTTCTTTGTGTTTTGGGAAAAGGTGCTGAAGATTTTCAAAAGATTAATGGAAAAAGATGTGAGTATTCAGACTTGGACGTTGTCAAAGAATTGTTAAATAAAAAAGATTAAGGATAAAATTATGAAATTAGGACTAATTAATCTTGTGCTTTGCTTTGTTGTTGCGTTAATTATTTCACCTATGATTATCAAATTTTTACACAAACTTAAATTTGGTCAAAGCATACTTATATATGTAGAAAAGCACAAGCAAAAAAGTGGAACGGCGACAATGGGTGGGATAATATTTTTGTTGTCTTCGTTTGTTGGATATTTTGTGTTTTTTCAAAAAAACAATATTTTGGCAACAACTGTTATGTTTAGTTTTTTGTTTTTTGGAATACTTGGATTTTTGGATGATTTTATCAAAATTAAGTTTAAACAAAACGAAGGGCTTAAGCCTTATCAAAAAATTATCGGACAATTGGGAATATCGATAATCCTTGCGGTGTTTATATATAACTCTCAACTTGTAGGAACTACTTGTAATATTCCATTTAGTTCAAAGACTATAGATTTGGGTTTTTGGATAATTCCGTTTGTAATTTTTATTTATTTGGCTGTTGTCAATTCGGTCAATTTAATAGATGGGCTAGATGGACTTTGCGGTGGGGTTTCGGCTGTTGTTATTGTTGCGATGTCAATACTTATTACAATAATTTCAAGTTCGATAGAAGGTGTTATTGCGATTGAACACGCAAATGTTGTTAAAGTGTCTTTGGGGGTTGCTGGAAGCGTGCTTGGATTTTTGTGTTATAACTGTTATCCTGCCAAAGTATTTATGGGGGATACGGGGTCACTCGCACTTGGCGGACTGATTGCAAGCATGACTATTCTTACACGTAATTACTTTTTGATAATCATAATTGGAATTATGTTTGTGTTAACCACACTTAGTGTTATATTGCAAGTAACATACTTTAAACTAACACACAAAAGAATATTCAAAATGTCTCCTTTGCATCATCATTTTGAACAAACTACTCATGAAACGAAAGTTGTCGCAATATATATAATAGTGACAATAGTTGTGTCAATTCTGACAATAAGTATATATTTATAGGGGGAATTTATGAATTTTGATTACAAAAAAGTTTTGATTATGGGTTATGCAAAAAGTGGACTAGCCGTCGAAGAAATACTCAAACATATCCATGTTGAATATCAGATTTATGACAAATCCCATAGGATTAATGGCGGGGGATATTTAAATAAACTCAGCAAGAAAAAAATTTTGGAATTTGATTTGATTGTTATATCTCCAGCCATTAGCATATTCAATAAATATGTTTCTTTTGCAGAAAAATCTGGTATAAAAGTTGTGGGAGAAATGGAGTTTGGATACTGGTTTACTTCGAGTCCCGTTATTGCAATCACTGGAACTAACGGAAAAACCACGACAACTAGTCTTACTCAAAAAATTGTTTCTACTAGTTTTTCTAGTTCGGCTTATGGAAATATCGGCACACCACTTTGCGAAGCGTATGGCTTGACACTGGATTATCTTGTTTGTGAAGTGAGTTCTTTTCAACTTGAAAGTACATATTCTTTTAGTCCTTACATCTCAGTTATTCTAAATATTGCCGAAGACCATTTGGATAGACACAAAACTTTTGAAAACTACATAAGATGTAAATTGGGGCTTATCAAAAATTCAACAGAAAAATCTCTCATTGTTCTTAATGCCGATGACGAGCTACTAATGAAAAGAACACAAAATGTTAAGGCTAAGATTTATTATTTTTCCAAGTTTAAAAAGGTCAAGGGTGTTTATCTTAGTGGGGATAGCATTATTGTTAATATGTCTAGCAAAAGATACGAGATACTAAAACTTAGTGATATTGAAAATCTAAAATCTGTCATTGAAGATGTGCTTGCGAGTATTGTTGTTGGAGTACTGCTAAAAATTGAACCAGACAAAATTATTGAATCGATTAAAAGTTTTGAACTCAGTCCACACAGAATGAGTTTGGTTTTGGAAAAGAATGGTGTTAAATACATAGACGATAGCAAAAGTACAAATGTCCATAGTACCCTTAATGCTTTGAGTGTATCCAACAAAAATACTATACTTATGCTTGGCGGTTCGGACAAGAATTTGAATTTTGATGAGATTTTTTTGAAGTATTCAGACAAGCTAACTCATGTTGTTGCTTTTGGAAGTGCTAGAAAAAAAGTTTTGAAGTCGGCAAAACATTGTGGGTTTGAAAATATTCTGGTTTGCAAAAATTTTTATGAAGGAGTTAAAACTGCTTACGGACTTGCTAGCAAAAACGATACGGTCTTGCTTTCTCCGTCTTGTGCAAGTTTTGATGAATTTGAAAGTTATGCAAAAAGGGGCGAGCAATTTGAAAAAATCATAAAGGAACTCGCACATGCAAAAAACTAAGTATATAAATTTGGTTATAATATTTCTAACTTTGTTTTTGTGTTTGTTTGGAATGCTTATGATATATAGTGCTAGTTCTTATTCAAGCGAAGTCTTGTATGGTGATGCTTTTCACTTTGTCAAAAAACAGTTCTTTGGATTTGTCTTGGGGATAGCAGTGTTTTTTGTGACGTATTTTTTTGATTATCACAAATACTACAAACTGAGATTCTGGATTTTGGGACTATCAATTTTACTCTTGGTTTTGGTTTTTGTTCCTGGGCTTGGAATTTCGGCAAACGGTGCAAGGCGTTGGATAGGGGTTGGCGGAATTAATCTTCAGAGTAGCGAAGTTGCTAAGTTTGGTTTTGTTGTTTTTACTGCTTGTTATTTATCCAAAAACTTTGTTAAGACCAAAACTTTCAAAGGCATACTTCCCATTCTCTTGGCGGGTGGAATAATTTGTTTACTTGTCATGCTTGAACCAAACATGAGTGTTACGATGTGTATTGGACTTGTCATGATATCCATGCTTGTGGTTGGGGGAATTTCGTTTAAACATTTTTTGATTTTGGCATTTCCTGCATTAGCACTAGTTGTGGTGTTAATTGTGATTGAACCATATAGATTTGATAGACTTATTGCATTTATAAATCCTTGGGCAAACCCAAAGGAAGAAGGCTATCAACTCATTCAATCACTTTATTCACTTGGAAGTGGTGGACTATTTGGAGTGGGACTATTCAATAGCAGACAAAAATATTTATTCTTGCCATTTGCCGAAAGCGACTTTATATTTGCTATCATTGGCGAAGAACTTGGCTTTGTCGGTGCAACATTGATAGTTTTGGTTTATGTGGTTATTATTGCACTTGGTATCAAAATCTCTCTAAATGCCAAAGATAGATTGGGGGCATACTTGTCTAGTGGGATAATTTTTGTAATTGCAATTCAACTTCTTATAAACATTGCAGTTGTTACAGGCTCAATTCCACCGACTGGAATACCTATGCCATTTGTGTCAGCAGGAGGAACTAGTTTAAGCGTATTTATGGGAGCAATGGGAGTACTATGCAATGTTGGAAAACAGCACGAAAATACGGTGGTTTCTGTTAAGTATAACAAGTGGCAATTTTTTAAAAATAAACAAAAAAAGATAAAAACTATTGACAACAAATAATTTTTGAGATAATATGAAATTATAAAACAAAAAAGGAGAAAAGTATGTTTAATTCATTTGTTATGTGGCATTGGCATAAATAGTGCATTCACAAAAAGTATGTTTTGTGAGTGCTATTTTGCATGTTACAAAACATATGAATGGATTAAAACTTTTTTAATATAATCTAAGACCCGTTGGTATGTTTTGAAAAAAACTTACAACGGGTTATTTTATTTACAGGAGAAAAATTATGAAAAATTTGGAAGAATTAGTGTCAATAAAAAGTTTTGATACAAAACAAAATAAATACGTAAATATAAACGAATACAAAGAATTTAGTAAAACATTTATGCAAGTTCTCAACTTTTGCGATAAGGAGATTTAAAATGAAAAAAGTGTGTCTCTTGGTTTCAATATATCCAGTTTAAAAAGCTTTAATTTTTGTTTTGATGAAACAAGGAAAAATGATATAATAACTTACATATATAGTTATTATAGGAGAACTTTCATGGAAATACTGGAAGTATATTCTAATAATCATAAAATAAAACTATATACTAATGGCGTTCAAAATCCTAAAAAAATTGTTTTGTGTTTGCATGGATTTAATGGTGATTTGTGGGGAGATGGATTTTCTAAATTTAGAAAGTTACTCGCCAAAGAAGACGAAATTTTTGTGTGTTCATTCGATTCGGCTGGGCATGGAATGAGTGAAGTAGACTCGCTCAATATGACACTAGATTTAGTACTTCAAGAAATTACAGATGTGGTTAACTACTTAGAAAACAAGTTCAAGCACACACCGTTATATTTTTATGCAACAAGTTATGGCGGTTACCGGGCGATGGTCGCTATTTCAAAATATAATTACAAAAATTTGAAAGGAATTGTTCTTGTTAATCCGGCCATAAAAATGTTAGAAGTTTTGGAGAAAACTAAAGGCTTTGATTACAAAGAATTAGAATACGATAGCAAAATTTTGATAAAAAGCAGTTTGAATAAATACATATCCAAAAAATTCTTAGATGATTTATACTTAAATAATTTGTTGAAACTACAATTTAAAGTGGATTGTCCTATCATTTTGGTGATTGGCACTAAGGATGATTTAATTCCTAGACAAGAATTAAAAGATTTTGAGACTTTGACAAAATGTAAAAGTATTTATCTTGATGATGAACATTGCTTAAAAAAAGATACATCTTGGCAAAAAATAATTGACGTTATTAAGGAGTTGTAATGAAAAATATAATAATTGGCGGAACTGTTAGGTCGGGGAAAAGTACTTTGGCGGGTATAATTCATAAAACACTAAAGTATTCACTTGTCGAAAGCGATACCATTGTTAATGCGTTTAACGAAGTGTTTCCCGAACTTGGAATCATTCATAGAAAACCTAATCTCGCTCGTGAAAATTACAAACCATTTTTGTTTGAAATCTTAAATGGATTTTGCAAAAGTTTGAAGTATAATGATAATATAACAGTTTTTCCAGGGTCGCAATTTTTGCCCGAACAATTATATGAATATCCAAACAAAGACAAATTTATAGTTATATTTTTGGGAATGAGTGATGTTGAACCATTAGTTCTTATGAAGAAAATTAGAGAAATGGACGAGCAACACGACTGGACTCATAAAAGAACGGACGAACAACTACTAAATAATTGCAAAGAAATTATTTCCGAAAGCAAAAAATTAAAAGAAGACTGCCAAAAATATGGATTTTACTATTTTGATACTTTTGAAAATAGACAATCTGTACTAGAAAAAATCACAAAAATTATTGAAAACCAAAATATTGTATAATTAACTAAATATAAAAATAATAATCCATGGATAAATGCAGTGAACCGCATTTTGCATTTTTTGATTGCTTGCAAATTTAATATTTGGTATAATAATTTTGTGATAGAAAAAATACTTAAAGAGAGAAAAATATGAGAGAATTATTTGTTTTTGCATTTGTAATAATTGTAACAGTTGGTGTAATTATGGCTGTAATGAAACTAATTAAAGAAAGGTCAAAAAGTGAATTGTCTCAGAAGACCGAACAAAATAATTCAACTTAAAAACTAGATAATGAAAGCAAAAAACAAAGACCTATGCAAAAAATGGTCTACAAAATTTGTAAGTAGTGTGGGTGTAGATTTGAAAACCGACTTGGAAAATGTCCGGGATGTGGCTCAAGACAATATAATTTGGAGTATGTAGATGACCCAAATGGTGTTTATGTAAATGATATTGAGTTTTAGACAGTGTGTTGTGAAACTTGTCATCAGTTTAATTATTTAGGTGCAAAATATTGCGTTAAGTGTGGAGCAAAATTGCCAACACCAAAGGAAGTTGATGCAAAGAAATTGAATAGTCTACTTGACAAAGATGGAAAAATTATGAAATATCCAACTAAACCTAACAAACGAGTAGCATTAGAATATTTGTGTAGCAAGTTTGACAAAGATACTAGATATAACGAAAAGAAAGTTAATGAAATAATTCTACAATGGATTTGTTTTGTGGATTATGTTGCAATTAGACGAGATATGATAGACATGGGTTATTTAAATAGAGATAGCAGTGGTGGTTTCTATTGCGTAAATGCTTCAAAAGAAGACAATTAAAATTTTGACTACAAGTTAATTTGATTTTATCAATTGCTTGTAGTTTTTTTTAACAAAAATCCTAGGTTGGCACATATAAAATATATATGGTTTTATCTTGTATATTGTAAGAGTAATTTGTTTTAACACAAATTATAAATATTGAATAGTATGATTAAAGTGAATATTGATTCACTTAAACATTTTGTTTGAGATGCAAACATTAATTTTTGAATACATATAGGGGATAAAATGGAAACATTATTTATAAATGGTGGCAGAAGACTTGAAGGCGAACTTGAAATTGTTTCTGCCAAGAATTCCTTGCTTCCGATTCTTGCTGGAAGCATAATTAATGATAAATTAGTCAAAATCAACAAGGTTGCCAAGTTTTCGGACGTTTTGTATATGGTCAAAATTTTGGAAAGTTTGGGAGTTGAGACTCAGTTTTTTGACGATACTTTGAGACTAGATTCAGGCGGGGCTTGTAAATATCTTGTAAAAGATGAGTTTACAAAAAAAGTAAGGTCTAGCATTTTTTTGTTAGGTCCTTTGCTTAGTAGATTTGGCAGAGCCAAGGTGGCATATCCGGGCGGGTGCAATATTGGGAATAGGCCAATTAATCTACACATCAAGGGTTTGGAAGCATTAAATGTAAAGATTGAAGAAAAACATGGTTACATAATTTGTGATGGAAGAAATATGCGTGCGGGCGAGGTGCATTTGGATTTTCCGTCAGTCGGAGCAACCGAAAATTTAATGATGGCGAGTGTCAAACTCAAAGGCACAACAACAATTTATAATTGTGCAAGAGAACCAGAAATTGAAGACTTACAAAACTTTCTTAATTCGTTTGGTTGCAAGGTCTCGGGTGCTGGAAGTAGCACGATTACTATTACTGGAGTAAATAGTTTTGTTGAAACCGAGTTTACTCCAATAAAAGATAGAATAGTGGCTGGAACATATCTTATAGCTTGTGCTATGTGTGGCGGAAATACTAGGCTAATTGGAAGCAAAAAAGAGCATAATCAGGCACTTATTCAAAAACTAAAACAATGTGGCGCAGATATTCAAGATGATAAATTTGGGCTAAGTATTAGTGTGTCGTCTAGGCTTAAGAGTATTCCTAATATTGAAACACAGCCTTATCCGGGATTTCCAACCGATTTACAAAACCAAATTCTTACTATGCAAACCATCACCAAAGGCACGTCTGTAATTGTTGAAAATTTGTACGAAAGTAGATTCAAGATTTGCAACGAACTACTTAGAATGGGTGCAGATATTAGTATCAAAGATAGAATGGCAATAATCAAAGGTGTCAACAGATTGTATGGAGCAAATGTTGTGGCGACGGATTTGCGAGGAGGTGCAGGGCTGGTTCTTGCGGGACTAGTCGCAGACGGGTATACAACTATTGAGGATATTTATCATATAGATAGGGGATACTTGTCGGTTGAAGAAGATTTTTGTAAACTTGGGGCAGAAATAAAAAGAATTAAATAGCAAAGGTACTCAATTTTCTTGTAAAAACAAAAAGTATTTGCTAAAATAATGGTAATTTAAAAAGAGTTAAAAGTAATATGAAAAATAAAAAGCTTATTGGATTACTAATAGTTTTGGCGTTTATTACTGTACTAGTGGTTTTGAATAGTACTCTTTTTACTTTGCAAAGTATTTCTGTCAACTGGCTAACCACTAAGTGCGAACTCGAAACTCTCAAAGATTATACTATGGTGGACAGCATTGAAAAAGGCGAAAGTATATTTTTGGTTAAAAAAGATAAAATTGTTGAAAATTTAGAAAAAAAATACTCATATTTAAGAGTGGTTAGTATCGAAACTAAATTCCCAAACAAAATTGTGATTCACTCAGCCGAAAGAGAAAGCATGTTTGCAATCAAAATTTCAGATAATGACTATGCTATAGTTGACGAACTTGGCAAGGTTTTGAGCAGGGTGGGAAAAGATAACGAAAATATCAAAAGTTCCGAACTTGAAGCAAAACCTATCAAGATAATCTTAAATGAATCCATTTCGCCAGAAAATTATGAAGTTGGAAGTATTATCAAGGACGAAAGTGTTGTGGGTATTATTGGCAGAGTTTCCAAGTCCCTAAGAGAATCTAACTATATTCCAACCACGTCAAAAGGTGTTTTTGTATCGTTAGAAGTCACCAAAAAAGGTCAAAATGTTGAATTATTTTTCAAAACTAGAAGCGGGATTTCGCTTGTGATTGAAGATGCTTTTGATAATATGACAGAGATGTTACTGCTTGGGCTTGAGAGATACAATTATTTTCATCAACAAGGGGTGACATCGGGCGCTGTGATTGTTTGGCAAAATAATGAATCAAAAATATTTGCAAGATTCGATGAGAATTTTATAAAAGAAATTTAAAAATATAATTAAACTTTTGTGGCTGTTTGTAAAATAAACAGCCATTTTTTTTTTGAAATGCATTCATAAAAAGCCAAAAAATTTTGAATTTGGAGTTGAAATAAATTTGACATAACTTATCTTTTTAAATATACTATTTTTATAAATGGGCAGAAGAGATATGAAAATAAACAAAGATATAGTGTCTGTTATGGATTTTGGGTCATCCAAAATAACATTGCTAACAGCAAAAAGTGAAGTTAATAATAGTTTTAAGTTGATGTCGTCTGTAGATATTGACTACGAAGGCTTTGGTAGTGGGGAGTTTATTGAGCCTAATAATCTCAAAAACCAAATTATGCAAGCAATTAACTTTGCAGAAAGAGAATTGCAATGCAAACTACATAATATTTTCGTGGGAGTTCCTGCGGAATTTTGTTTTACTTTTGAAAAAACTCTTGTCAAGACTTTTCCCAAAAAAGTCAAAATTACTAGCAAGATTATAGATAATTTGTATCTTGAAGATGATGAGGCAAGTCCTTATACCACTCATTCTGTAATCAACAAATCCCCATTATTTTATATAATTAATGAAGACAACAAGACAAATGACCCAGTAGGACAATATGCAACCAAGATTCAAGCGGTTACAAGTTACATTCTTGTTGAAAACAATTTCAAAATGCAAATTGGTTCAATCCTTGAAAGTTTGGGCATCAAAAACTACGATTTTCTATCTAATTCGCTTGCCGAAGGTGTTTATTTAATTGATGAGCATAAGCGAAACGAAGGTGCAATTATTATTGATTGTGGATTTATTACAACTAGTGTAGGAATTGTTTTGGGAGACGGACTCAAAGGGTTAAAGAGTTTCTCTTTGGGCGGTGGATTTATAACTGCGGACTTAGCAAAAATTTTGGATATATCCTATGAAGAAGCCGAAGAACTCAAAACTCAGGCTATAATTACTCTTAGACCTACGGGTATGGATTATTATAAATTGCAAAATGGCAAGAAGTTTGGAGTTAAAAATGTTAATGAAATAATTTTGGGCAGACTAGATGGCATTTGTGAACTTATTAAGAAGTGTTTGTCAAGCATGGACTGTGAACTTCCAAATTATATTCCACTAAGTTTTACGGGTGGAGGTCTTAATTTCTTTGAGGGGATACAGGATTATCTAAGAAAAGAATTTATGCGACCAGTTGAATTGATTAGTCCCAAAGCCTTGCTTTATTCAAGACCAGACTTGGCTAGTTCGATAAGTTTACTAAATATGGCTATAAATATTTATAAATAAGGAGATATTATGGAATTATTTGATGAAAATATTACAAATGAAGAAGTTGATGCAAGTACACCTATTTGTAAGATTAAGGTTATTGGTGTAGGCGGTGGCGGTAATAATGCAGTCAATAGAATGATATATGCGGGAATTACTAGTGCATCATTTGTTGCAATTAATACAGACAAACAAGCATTGCTTATGAGCAAGGCTGAAAGTAGACTTCAAATTGGTGAACAATTGACACGTGGTCTTGGTGCAGGTGCTGACCCAGAGGTGGGTAGAAAAGCAGCGGAAGAAAGCAAAGAATTAATTCAAGAAATTTTGAAAGATACTGACCTAGTATTTGTTACTGCAGGTATGGGTGGTGGCACGGGAACAGGTGCTGCGCCAGTTGTTGCAAATATTGCCAAAGAAATGGGAATTTTAACTATTGCAGTTGTGACTAAGCCATTTAGATTTGAAGGCAAAAAACGTATGGAAAATGCCGAAAATGGTATCAAAGAACTCAAAAATGTTGTCGATACTCTTGTTGTTATTCCAAACGACAAATTGCTTACAATTGTTCCAAAAAATACTCCTATTATTGATGCATTTAAGACTGCCGATGATGTGCTTAGACAAGGTATACAGGGTATAAGTGATTTGATTGTAACATCAAGTCTTATTAACCTTGACTTTGCCGATGTTAAGGCTATTATGAAAAACAAGGGACTTGCTCATATGGGCTTGGGTCGTGGCAAGGGCGAAAATAGAACAATTGAGGCTGTTAGACAAGCGGTTTCGAGTCCACTACTTGAAACGACCATTGAAGGTGCTACAGGCATTATTCTTAATATCAAAGGCTCACCAAATTTAACTTTGGACGAAGTTTATGAGTCGGCTGACTTGGTTAAGGAAGTTGTTGACCCATCTTGTAATATTATTTTTGGTAGCGGAATTGATCCTAAAATGGATGATGAAGTTGAAATTACTGTTATTGCTACTGGATTTAGTGGTGGTACAGCGACTGACGAAATGAAACAAGAAGTTAAACGAAATATAGTTACTCATGTTGAAACCGAGTCTGAAAACGAACCAAGTGAGACAAACGAAGCCTTGGACTTGCCAAAGCAAGATATTCCAAGTAGCAGAGTAGATGTTTCCGACAATGATATTCCGGCATTTATAAAAAAATTAAAAAATAGATTTTAAAAAATATTAATGAAGAGAATAAACAAAATTTAGTGTTTATTCTCTTTTTTTTGTGAAAATGTCGCATGCTTTTTGAAAGCGTTAATAATATATATTTGTTAAAATTATATAAAATCTAAATTGGAAGGCAAAATGACATTATATATTGAGTATGTAATATTAGATAATTTGGTTGTGGACTATATGTTATTTAAACTTATATCTATAACAACCAAGTTCAAACTTTACAAAAAAAATTTGTTTTTTGCCTGTTTAATTGGGGTTTTGTCGGCAGTCTTTTTGCCATATGTCCTAAAGTATAACTACTTAAGCGTTATATATAGATTACTAAGTGCATGTCTTATGGTTTTGGTTTTAACCAAATACAAATCATTTAGGTTATATTTTTTTAATCTGGGTTTGCTACTAGTGTATACATTTTTGTTTGGCGGAATGTTTATGTTTATGCTAACTCTACTCAAAATAAAATATACTATTTCGGGTGCAATACTTTATGATTTGGAAATTCCTATCAGTGTAT
The DNA here is from genome assembly GCA_003524095.1 of Clostridiales bacterium. GTDB lineage: Bacteria > Bacillota > Clostridia > Christensenellales > UBA1242 > UBA11490. The sequence continues at coordinate 760,548 of DOEE01000003.1, read as the reverse complement.
TTTTGATTATTGTATTGATTGGTGGTTGGTTGCTTAAAAAAATTATTTATAAACTTAGTAATCAGATTAAGTTTAATAATTTGACGTGCAGTATTAAGCTTGTGGATAACAATGTTGAGACCGAAGGGGTTGGACTTATGGATAGTGGAAACTTAATTTGCCATAACGGACATGCTGTCAATATAATTTCTAGTGACATGTTTTTTAGATTGTACAAAGATTATTCGGTTAATAAATTTTTGTTTAGAAATATAGATAAAAGCAAACTTAAAGATGCTAGTTATATAGATATTGAATCTTTGGAAAAATCTAGTAAATATTTGATGTTTAGAATAGATAAATTTGTTTGTGACGGAAAGGTGTTTGAAAATACATATGTTGCAGTAACTCTAAAGAATTTTAAAAACTTTGATTGTATTGTTAATTCAAAATTATTAGGCGGTGGGGCATGAAATTTAATTTAAAATATTATATGAATAAAGTTAAAAATATTTGGGAAAAATTATTTGAAAGTGCAGAGAATATACTGCTATATCTAAATAGTGGAGAGTCACTGCCAGATATACTTAGCGAAGAAGATGAAAAGTATTATATTGAAATGCTTAGTTCTGAAGACTCAGAACTTGCCAAACAAAAATTGATAGAACATAACCTACGACTTGTTGTATATGTTGCCAAAAAATTTCCAAGTGCGGACGTTGATGTAGAAGATTTAATAAGCATTGGTAGTTTGGGACTTATCAAAGCAATTAATTCTTACAAGGCAGACAAAAACATAAAGATTGCAACATATGCAAGCAAATGCATAGAAAATGAAATTCTTATGTATCTTAGAAAAATTAGCAAACAAAAACAAGTTGTATCTTTAGACGAGCCATTAAATGTTGACAGCGAAGGCAATGAGTTGGTGCTTTTTGATTTGCTTCCAAGCGAAAATGATTGTCCGCAAGAAAGCATGGAAAAGTCTACCGAGAAGCAAATTCTCTGGAAAGTTATCAACAAACTAAACCAAAGAGAAAAAGAAATAATGGTACTTAGATTTGGTCTATCTGGCGGGGAAGAACTCACTCAAAAAGAAGTTGCAGATAGTCTTGGAATTAGTCAGAGTTATATAAGTAGGCTTGAAAAAAAGATTGTAATAAGAATAAAAAAAGAAATAACAAAGTTGGCATAAGTTGACAATAATACATAAATATTTGTCAATTATGCACTAGTTATTGACAATAATGTCGAAATTATAATCAACAGTAATAAACGTCAAAATTTTGTACAAAATATTCCTAACCAAAACTGGTTGGGAGTTTTTTATGAATAATAACAAAGTTATAATTACTGGTGTGGACACTAATCACTTGCCGAAACTAAGTGGAAAGGAACAACTAGAATTAATGACAAAAATCAAAGCTGGTGACGCAAGTGCAAGAGACCAATTTGCTGTTTGTAATCTAAGACTTGTGCTTAGCGTACTTCAAAGATTTAGAGCAAGATGTAATTGTACAGATGACTTATTTCAAGTTGGATGTGTGGGGCTAATGAAGGCTATTGACAATTTTGATGTTAATCAAAATGTAAAATTTTCAACATACGCTGTCCCTATGATTATTGGAGAAATCAAAAGATTTTTGAGAGACAACAATAGCATTAGAGTAAGCCGTAGTCTTAGGGATACAGCATACAAAGTGTTGAAGGCGAGAGAAGAGTTAATCAAAGTTAATAGCGAAGAGCCAAGTGTTGATATGGTTGCTGAGCATTTGAATTTGCCAGTAAGTGAAGTTGCAATTGCTTTGGAAGCGATAAGCGAACCGATGTCTTTGTGTGACCCAGTATATAACGACGGGGACGATACAATTTATCTTATGGACCAAGTTAGTGATAACAAAGATAGTGAAGAAAAGTGGATTGAAAATTTAAATTTAAAAGATGCACTTTCTAAACTAGGCGATAGAGAAAAAGAAATTGTAATGCTTAGATATTATATAGGAAAAACACAAATGGAAGTATCCGAAGAAATTGGCATTTCGCAAGCACAGGTTAGTAGACTAGAAAAAAATGCCATCAAGGAAATCAAGAAGGCATTTTAATGATTATTTTTTGCAAATACATTCCGTGTATTTGTTTTCTGTTTTTGTTTTTAGTAATTCAATAATTTTTTTGTTTAAATCCAAGTCTTCGGACTTAGTGATAATAAAGGCTTGGTTAGTCGCAATGAAGATAAAAATGTATGTGTCACTTTCAATAATACGATTAATAATTTCATAAGAATAAGTGCAATCTTCGATACCTAATTTGCTGGTTGTCAACATTTGAAAATTATTATCGTTGAATTGGTAGGTGGCAATAGGTTCGCTTGCGACAAAACTATTTAATGCATAGGTTCTTGTTGCGACTCTTAAAAGTAGTGGTTTGTATCCAAAAATCATAAACAAACCAAGTGCTACAAATATAGCAAAAAGTGGAATTTGGATTTCTAAGTCTTCGACTATTTCGGCAGTGCTTGAATTTCCTACAAAAACAAGTAGTGTAATCAGCAGTGCAAAACCCAAAATGACTCCTCCGCATATTTTAAATGTTTTAATATTCTTTTTTTGCATAAACATATAAAAGTCAACATAAATCTTTTGTGTAAGAGTACTAGATATTTCCATGACGTTCTCCTATGTCAAAAATATTAGTAATTTAATACTTCAATGTAATAATAACACATTTTTGATAAGTCTCAAAGTAAAATTAATATCGGACGACTACCAGGTTCGAAATGTGTCCAAAGGACACATGCAAGTGGAACTTGCAGTACTAATTGAGAGAACAAAAAAGCACAGCGAAGTGCTGTGCAATTTTTTGGCTCCTCAAGTAGGGCTCGAACCTACAACCTACCGGTTAACAGCCGGTTGCTCCACCATTGAGCTATTGAGGAATAACACGACTATTATATGTTAATAGTTTTGATTTGTCAACTAGTTTTTGTTAAATTTTCAAAAAATATTTTCGATTTAAATTATTATTTCGACAAAGTAGTTTCTAGTTTTTTGAGTTCATTTGGTTTTAACACATTTTCAAAGTCAATTTGACTAAAAGTATATACATTGTCAAGGCTTAATGTTGTGTCCAAAAACATATAGCATCTTCCAAAGTTATCAAAAACATTGGCACTTTTGATTGCTTGATTCATGTGTCCATTCTTGGCATATCTGCATTTAAATGAACCTAGATTTTCAAAATTTGGTGTTAAACCTAATCTATCTAAAGCTATTGCAAGCAAGTCTTTTTCTTGTGGTGTGGTGCATACAATTGCCTTTCTGGCATCTTTACTTTGAAAATCATCTGATGTGACACAAAAATCATTGATTTTGAGTTGGACTTCTCTTTGAGAGATTTTCTCTATTAATTTTTGTTGATTGGAGTAAATGTCATTAATTTTTCCCATATTGTTCCTTTGTTGACCTTTTGCTTAACTAAATTTAAAAATACTGCTTGTTTACTTAATTTTAACATTAAATTTGTTTTTGTCAACAGTTTATGACTTAAATTTGTTTGACAAAAACGTGCAATATTAAATATGTCTTTCTTTTGGGTTTGTAAATTGCTTTGATAATTATTAAGTCGAAGATAATTTGAAAAGAAAGATTTTTTTGTTGGATATAATTGGGTCAATGTGTTACAATACAAGTAATAATGTTTAGCTTAGAATCGACTTTTTTGGTTTTAGATAAAACTTACGCTAATTAAATTATTAAAAATATTAACAGAACTGGGAGAATAAAAATGATAATTCTTGCTTATGACCATGGTGCATACAAAATGTTTCAAAAAATAAAAAAATACTTGAGTGCACAAGGTATTGAATATAAGGAGTTTGCAAGCAAAGAATATGATGCTTTGGACAACTTTTCTTCTTTTGCAAAGAGTGCTAATACCGAAGTACTCAAGGGAAATATTGGTATATATGGTTGTAGGTCTGGGCTTGGCATGAGTATGGCAAGCAATCGTAAAAAAGGCATTAGAGGGGCACTTTGTATAAATCCTAGATTTGCTCAGATGTCCAGAAAGCATAACGATGCAAACGTTTGTATTCTTCCTTGTGATTATATCTGCTTTTGTCGTGCCAAAAGAATTATTAATAAATTTTTAAAAACAGAATTTCTGGGTGGAAAATATCAAAAACGTGTAGATGAATTAGATGATATAAATTGATTTTGGACATAAAAAATTAAATAACTTCATATATTTTTTTAAACAAGTCCATTAAGAGAATTTTGGGTTTGATAGGTGAAATATGAAGTTATTTTTTTTACTTTTGATTACAATGTGTCTATGTTCTGGTTGTGGAAATAAATATGAAAAATATTTGAAGAACAACACTGCTGAAATTAGAAATTATTTGTTTGTGGGAAGTGATGATAATATAGATGTTAGTTTAATTAGTGGAAAACGTGAAAAAACTTATATTGTCAACGGCTATGCAACTGAACTTGTTGACTTTGGCGTTCTGACATTTCTTCCAAAAAAAAATTTGGAATTAGATTACACTATTGCAAACTATGTTCTGTTTGTTGGCACAAACAAATTTGAGGGGGCTCTTCAAAAAAATCCTTTTGATGGTTCGTTGGTTGTAGATATAAAAACCAATATAAGCCCAACTGCTAATGTGTCTGCTAAAATTAATATAGGAGAGTTTTCAAGAGAAATTAAATTAAACTGTGTTAATGCAAATTGGAATATTCAAAGTAATGATGTATATGATATTTTATCCAAAAAATTCAAGTCCGAAATAGGCGAGTGTGTGGTTGACAAAAGTTTTGCGGGAGAGGTGTATATTAAGATTTTAAACGATGCTGATGAGAATGTTTCGGACTATTATTGGTATGTATGTATTCTTACTAGAACGGGCGGTAGACTAAGTCTTATTATATCTCCAGAAACAGGTGAAACACTCGCTATTAATAATTTGTTATAAACTACGTGTTTAAGCCAAAAAATGTCAAATTGCATAATACTTTGCATAATACTCCAAATTATTCTTATAAAATATAAAAATTGAACGAAAGACTATTCAAGAAAAAATATTAAATTTTGAAAAATTCTATTAAAAAATAATTAAAAAATTTTTGAAATTTTTTTCAAAATGGGTATTGACTACTATGGTATAACATGCTATAATATACATGTTCGAAATTTGATGATTAGGGGGAAGATATTATGGGATTTTTAATTGTAACAGGATTGGGGGTCGTTATGGCTTTCCTAATGTGCTTAAAATAAGAAAATATTAAATTTAAACATCAACAATCAAAGTATAGACCTTTGATTTGTTGATTTTTTTTTGTCTATTTGTTATTATATTAAATGTAATGGCTTTTTGAGATGTAACTTGCAAGAAACTGATTGCTAAAATTCAATCTTTTATGATTGAGTGTTATAAACATAAAGCCGAAAGATTTTTTGATTTTATTGTCTTTTGTTTGACTATTAGTTTGATAGCGTGGAGAAAAATATGAATGTAGATTACAAAAAAATAATTCTTAAAACAGTTTTGTGGACACTTACTTCACTTATTGTAGTTAGCGCTATATTTGTATGCATAATGATATTTGCTTTTCCAAAAAATATGGGAGACTTTGCATACTCATTAGGACTTAATAACTTGGCTTCTAATATGTATCAAAAAACTTATGAAAAAGAGAAGAATATCTATTATTGCTACAAGTCATTAAATATTGAAATAAAAAATGGCAATAATAAAAAAATTATAACTGTTTATGAAAAATTTATAAATGATGATGATTACTCAAATTTTATGATTGAACTTAAAAAACATAACGAACAAGCAAATTTGGGAATTTTGGAAAAAAGTACTCTGCTTTCGGAAGAAAACTATTTGGTTAATAGTTATGTCAAAGCACTCATAGGTGTCGGCGATGAACAAAAAGCATATAGTGTCGCTTTGGATAAATTCAAAGACTATTCGGACTTTACTTTTAAAAATCAAGGAGTGTATGCATTGAAGTATTTTGCCGACCTGCAAGGTTTTGATAATTTCGATGTAATTCAAGCGGGCTTTGATGATACGCTAATTAATTCGATTAAAGATTATTTTCAAAAATCGCTAGATATTTTTGAAGAAAATAAGGCTGTTTCGGACAGTTTAAATAAGGCTTATCTTATTTCGCTGGGAAATAGAATTGTTGTGATTGGTCAAAATATCAAAGAAATATGTAGTGAAGACGAAGTATTGGTAGAAAGCATAAATCAAAAACTTGAAAATGTTAATAGCACTATTAAGGAGATATTATGAAATTTCCAAACAAACTAAAAAAATCACAAAAAGAAATCCTTGAAAGCTTGTTAGATTATTCGTTTGACAAGTCTTTGGTTATTGACGACCAAGTACTAAAGACTATTTGCAAAGTTTCGGGGGATACGGGATACGAAGTATCGCTGGTTATTGATAGAAAAGGACATATTTTAGATGTCTCATGTGGAGATAAAACATCTGCAAGTCACGAAATTGAAGTTTGTGACGGAATTGGATATTCGGGACTTAGAGTTATTCACACACATCCAAACACTAAGTCAACACTAAGTCAAATGGATTTGAGTTTTTTGAAAAATCACAAACTTGACTTCATTGTTGCTGTTAGTGTGATTAACGGAGAACCATATGATGCTAGTGTTGGATACCTTAGGGGAGAAAATTTTGCATTGACTTCGTGTCATGATGCTAGATACATTAATAAATATGGAATACTCGAAAAAGTACCTGAGTACGAAAAAGAATTTGTTGAATATCAAAAAAGTTTAAATGAGGATAATGGACAAAAAGCCATTCTAGTCAAAGTTTCTCTAAATTCCAAAGACAATATTCAAAGAGATTTGGACGAACTAGAAAGCCTTGGAAATACTGCTGGAATTGAAACTGTGGATAGGGTGTCACAATTTAGACAAAAACCCGATTCAACTTACTTTATTGGCAAAGGTAAAATAGACTTAATCAAGGAAATGATACAATTATACGGTGTCAATCTTGTTATTTTTGACAACGAACTTAGCGGAAGCAAAATTTCTAATATATCTAATGTTCTTGGTGTCAAAGTTATAGATAGAAGTATGCTAATTTTGGATATTTTTGCAAGTCGTGCTAGAACTAACGAAGGAAAGTTGCAAGTTGAACTTGCTCAACTTAAGTATTCACTACCAAGACTCGGCTCATATCTTGAAAGCAGTGGAAAGTTTGGTGGCGGGGTAGGAATGCGAGGCCCTGGTGAGACCAAACTTGAACTCAATAGACGTGTTGTTGAACAGAATATTCAAAAGAAAACCGAAGAACTCAAAAAACTCAAAGCCATGCGTGCTTTGAATAGAAAAAATAGACTAAGCAACACAAAGCCTACAGTTTCAATCGTTGGGTATACAAATTCAGGCAAGAGTACACTATTAAATTTACTTGCAAAATCTGATGTGTATGTCAAGAATGAACTATTTGCTACACTTGATACAACCACTCGAAATGTTTGGCTTCAAGACAAAAAAGAAATTCTCATGACTGATACGGTTGGATTTATAAACAACCTTCCACATGAATTTATCGAAGCATTTGCAAGCACTCTCGAAGAATGTGTATATTCAGATTTGATTTTGCATGTGGTGGATATAAGCGACGAAGAATATCTTGACCACATTAGAGTTACAAACGAAGTTTTGAGTAAACTTGGTTGTACTAGTCCTGTTATTATGGTCTTTAACAAATGTGATAATTTGCCTGTAATTGATACTAGAAATCAACATGTAGATAAGTCAATTAAATACAAAGATGACATCATAAAAGATATAGCATCAAACTACGACGACTCACAGGTTGTGTTTATCTCTGCCAAATCAAATCAAGGTATAGATAAACTCAAAGAAATTCTTTTGAAAAATTTATTTAAATAAATGTAACATTTTCTGAACTTTGTTAGTACTATGAAGTAGAAAGCAAAAAAACAAAATACATACATATAATTGCTTTCTAAATTAGGAGGAAAACATTATGTTTGGAAATAATTGTGGATGCAATCGTGGAATAGGTAATGGTGCTATTGGCAAGGGTAATAACTGCTGTTGTTTACTACTTCTTTTGATGCTTTGCGGATGCAACGGGTTTGGCGGTGATGACAACTGCTGTTGGAACATCATCTTATTGTTACTTATCCTTAACTGCTGTGGCTGTGGCACTGGTTTTGGTTGCTAAAAAATAAATTTAAAATCTACTTCTCTTATGTTTGAAATAACTCTTGGGCTTTCCCAAGAGTTTTTTGATGTAAAATTGTATAAAAAATCATTTGGAAAATTTTTCTAATTTTTTTACATAATTTGGAAAAATACACTCATAATACAAGTAACGAATATGCCAGTCAAAAGAAATTTAAATATTTGTAATTAATAGTTGACAAAACCGCAAAAAAATAATAAACTAAATTCGTTATAATTAAGTTAATAGGGAGAATTTTTACAATTATGAAAGACAAGAAAAAAATCATTGTACCTTTGTTACTTGCTGGTGTTACTGCTACAGGCATTGTTGCAAATGTAGTTGACCAAAAACAACAACAAATTCAAGTTAGTGCTAGTGAGACTATTACAGATGTAAAAGGTGCTGAAATAAAAGTTGAAGCTTTTAAAAATTCTGGTTACAAAATCAACACAGAAATGGAACTTCCAAAGACTACAGTAACCGACGGATTAAAAGCTGGCGAAAAACTTGTATATACTGTTAAAAAGGATAAAAAAGAATATACTATTGAGAAAAATGCAGAAGACAAATATTTGTTTACTCCAAAATATCAAGGCTATTATAACTTGACTATTGCGGTTAAAAACGAAAACGGTATTACAACCGCTGTCAAGAATTTGTCATTCTTTGTTGAAAAGGAAGAAGCAACAATTGCACTTCCTGTTAATAGTGAATATGTAATTCCTGCTAAGATTCCTGCAAGTTTGGATGGTCTTAAGATTCCTGCTCCAACTGTTACAGTTGTAGACGAAAATGGTGAAGATATTAAAAAGACAGCAAAAGAACTTGGAAATAAGTTTGTATGTTATCTAAGCACTCCAAGCGAAGATGTTATGTTGACATTGGATGCTGAAGGCAAATACTATGCAGTAGACAAAACAAAACTTTCGGAAACTGGAACTTATCAAATCGTTTATGAATATCGTAGCGTAAACGAAACTAATGAAAGCTTATTTTCAGTTATTTCAAGACTTGAATCAAACTTCCAAGTTGTTAAGGCTGATAGTTATGTTACATCAGACATCAAACTTAAGATGTCTTTGCAAAGCAGTATGCCAACTAGCGGAAATGTAGGAACAGATATTACAATTCCTAAGGTTAAAGTTGTAGATAGCAATACTTCTTCTACTGATGCTGTAAATGCTCACGTTGAAGTAATTATTAAGAAAAATGGTCAAAAAGTTAATTTGAATGTTGATTATGACAAATATACATTCAAACCTACTGAAATTGGAACATACTCTATAACTTATGTTGCAACTATTCCTGTATTTGGTGAAAATTGCAAATGCGAAGTTACACCTGCTGACACAATTGTTGTTAGTGACAAACAAGCACCACAAGTTATTCCAACTTATAAATATGATTTTGATGCTGAGGGCGAAATCACTAGAGTATATGATAGTGCCGAAGGTACAGCAGTAACAGATAGAGAATCTGCTGAAAAATTGCTTGTTAATAGACGTGTAGATATTCCATCTGTTGCAAAACTAGAAAAAGTTGGCGAAACAAAATCTGTTAAGATTACAATTCCTGCAGCATATGCAACTGACAACTTCTATACATTCAAAGGCAAAGATAACGATGAGATTAAGATTGTAAGAAGTTATCGTAGTTCTACTGGTGCTGTTACAACAGTTGAAACAGAACCAAATAAACCTGCTGAAATTGAATTTAAGACAAAAGGTAACGCTGAAATAAGATATCAAGCAACCGACAAAGCGGGTAATACACTTGGTGAAATCGTTTATGATATCGTTATCTACGATACTGACGAAGATTTGACAAAAGGCACAACAAAAGTTAACTTGAACATTGGAACTAGCCAAGTTAGTGACCAAGAAAAAGTATTGACTTTTGCAAAACCAACCGCTACTGATACTTATGACAAAAACATTGAAGTTAAGACATTCTATCAAGTTGGTACAAATGCACCTGTTGAACTTACCAAGACTAATGATGATGGTAAATATCAAATTAAGATTTCTGATATTGGCGAGAGTGCTACTGAATTTAAGATTTATGCCGAAGCATATTTGGACGAAATCAAAGGTGTTAGAGAGGCATCTAGTGGTACAAACGTTGTTAAGTCGACTGTTCATACAATCAAAATCTTGAGATCAGGTAGCGATAACGAAAACCCTGAATTTGAAAAAGGCAACACATCATTTAATTTCAACAAAGCATTGTACGAAGCAAACAAGTCTGCTGTTAATGCAGTTGCAGGGATTGCCGAAGGTGCAACAACATCAATTGATGCACAGGGATATATTACAAAAGGTGGCAATAAGATTGCACCATTTGACCAAGGTTCAACAATCCTAACATTGCCAACTATGACTGTTTGGGATGACCAAGATACAAATCTTTCGATATCCATTAAGATTACTGACAGAAAGGGTAACGAAGTATCCAAAGTTAATCAAGAAAAGGTTTCATTTAATTCTACTACAAAAACATATACAATTTCTGATGCATCATTCAAACTTAGTGGATATGGTGTATACACAGTAACATATACAGCCAAAGACTTTTCAGGAAAAACAACCGCAAGATCTTATGGAATTAGAGTTAATGACAAAACTGCTCCAACTATTACATTGCTTGACGAAGACAAATTCGGAAAGACTATTGAAGTAGGTGAATATTTTGAAGTTCCAACCGCTCAACTTATCAAAGATGGCGAAACATTTAATGGAACAATCAATTGGGAAATCTACAACAAGAGTAATGGTGCAGAATGTACTCTTTATAGCAACGGATTTATTCCAACAAGTGAAGGAACATTCTTTATTAGATACACAGGTGTTGATGAGTTTGGCAACGTGGCTAGTTTGGAAGATAGTTTATTTACAGTTACAGCCAAAGACACAATTGCTCCAACAATTGATTTGGATTTGACTTATAGATTCCCAGCATCAACCAAGTTTACAAAAGAAACTGGCGAAGATTATATGACAATCAAAATCCCAGTAGCATTTGCAACTGACAAGAATCGTGGACAAGTTGATGTAACATATACAGTAACTGGACCAAACGGAACAAAACCATCTGTTATGGATTATGAAGGAGACGAAAACTCTCATGTTAAGTACTTCAAGGCTACATCTGAAGGCACATATACTATTAAATATAGTGCAGTAGATGAAGCGGGTAACGAATCAACAAAAACTCTAACAATTGCTGTTGGTGACTGCGAAAAACCTACACTTGCTTGGGTGAACAAAGACAAAGACCTTCCAACAGAAGTTAAGTTGAATGAGACTTATGTTCTTAATCTAAATAATATGCTTACTCTTAGCGATAATGAATCTGACCCGACATACTTGCGTGAAAAAATTTCTATTTCTGTTACAGCTCCTGACGGAACAACTGTTACTAACCAAGTTGCAAACAACGAAGGTTATGAATGGAAATTTACACAAACTGGTAATCATACACTCAAAATTGTTGTAAAAGATAAGGTTGGAAATACAAATACTTATTCTTATACAATCAATGTACCAAGCGAAGAAGCTGAAACAAAGAAAGTTAGCCCAGTTCTTGGAACTGTACTTGTAGTACTTTCTGTTGTGGTACTTGGCGGTGTGGTTGTTTACTTTGTTGCTTCTAGTAAGAAAAAATCTAGTAAGAAATCTCCAAAAAAATCTAAATAATTGATTTAAAAATAGGCATCAAAAACTAATGATGTCTATTTTTTGTCTATTCTGTTTTTAAAGACTATCTAAATTGTTGTTAAAAAATTATAGTTATGTTAAAATAATCTTATGGATAAGCGAAAAATATTATTACTTAAATATTTGTCAAAACAATGTAATGAAAATTACAAAGTTTTGGAGTGTGGAACAATCCTTAAATCAATTAAAAGTTACAAAAATCACTTTGAACTTCTCAAGAAAGATATGAATTATCTTAATCAATATAAGTATATTGACTTAAAATACATAGACCAAGATAATGTTTGTCTTATTATCAAAGATAATTCAAGAATTATTCAAGAAAACCTAAAAATTGAAAGTTCCACTAACAAAAAAATGTTTTACTTTTTGCTATTATTTTCAATTTTGTCGGGAGTATTTGCTTTTATTGGGGCAGGACTTGCAATACTAATACTAAGGTAAGAGGCATGTTATCAAAAAAAGAAAAATTGATTATGTATTATATTTTGGAAAAAAGTGGTGGAAAATCCACTTGTCTTTTGACGCCACTAGATTTAGAATATGCTCTTCAGCCAAAGTATTCGGCTAATAACATTGAAATTCAGGCGATTTTGGAAGGTCTTGTTCAAGAAGAATATATAAACCTTGTAAATTCGGATAAAAATGGCGAACTTATATACTGTATTACAATTTTGACTAAGGGGAAATCTTTTAATAGGGAACAAAAAAACATAAAAAAATCTTGGTCAACAGCAATTGTAAAAACCATTTTGCTTGCCGTACTATCATTTATTGTAGGCATAATCTTAAAAGCAATATTTATCAAATAGACTCTTATGTTAAAATGTGTAAGAGTTTATTTGTTTTTTAACTTTCGAACTTATGTTCTAATATTTAAATATTTTGCTTGTAATTATAATATTTTTGTTGTATACTCGTATTGATAAAATTTTATATTGCAAAGATTTTAATTATATAAATTTTAGGGAAATATATACTATGGATAAATTTGAGTTAGTAAGTAAATACAAGCCAACCGGTGACCAGCCTCAAGCAATCGAAAAATTAGTCGAAGGGTTAAACGACGGACTAAGATATCAAACATTGCTTGGAGTTACTGGTTCAGGAAAAACTTTTACTATGGCAAACATAATTAAAAACACAAATAGACCCACTCTTGTAATTGCCCACAACAAAACACTTGCCGCTCAATTATGCAACGAGTTTAGGGAGTTTTTTCCAAATAACAGAGTAGAATATTTTGTTTCCTATTATGATTATTATCAGCCCGAAGCGTATATTGTTTCTAGTGACACGTATATCGAAAAAGATATGAGTATTAATGACGAAATAGATAAACTAAGACATTCTGCGACTTGCTCGTTATTTGAAAGGCGTGATGTTATAGTAGTAGCATCAGTTTCGTGTATTTATAGTTTGGGTGCGCCTGAAGCATATTCGAGTTCGTGTCTGTCACTTAGACCAAATGAAATTTACAACAAAAAAGATATTATCAAAAGACTAATTGAACTGCAATATCAACGAAACGATATAGACTTTAAACGTGGAACCTTTAGAAGCAAAGGCGATATTTTGGATATTATTCCACCAAACAAGAGTGAAGTTGGGATAAGAATTAGTTTTTTTGATGACGAAATTGAGGAAATATCCGAGTTTGAAGTATTGACGGGAAAGAAACTTAATACTCTTGAACATTTATATCTTTTGCCAGCCACTCATTATATTATAAATAACTCTCAAATGGACGATGTTTTTGAAAACATCAAGCATGATTGTTTAGTTAGGGTCAAAGAATTTGAAGAACAAGGCAAATTGATTGAAGCACAGCGAATCAAAGAAAGAGTCTTTTATGACTTGGAAATGATGAAAGAAGTCGGTTATTGCAACGGCATTGAGAATTACTCGAGATATTTTGACGGGAGACTTCCGGGTCAAGCACCTTATACTTTGCTTGACTACTTTCCAAAGGATTTTTTGTTATTTGTTGATGAAAGTCACATAACTCTGCCACAAATTAGGGGTATGTTTGCTGGAGACTTGGCAAGAAAGAAAAATCTTGTGGATTATGGCTTTAGACTTCCTTCGGCATATGATAATAGACCACTTAACTTTGACGAATTCGAACACAAAATTGGACAGGCGATTTTTGTCTCAGCAACTCCTGCCAAGTTTGAACTAGATAATTCGGGTCAAGTTGTAGAGCAAATTATTCGTCCAACAGGACTACTTGAGCCATTAATTGATATTAAGCCAGTTAAAAATCAAGTAGATGATTTAATAGGACAAATTAATAGCACAATGGAAAAAGACGGACGTGTTTTGGTTACTACATTAACCAAAAAAATGGCTGAAAGTCTAACTAATTACTTGTCCGAAAAGAAATTTAAGGTTAAATATCTACATTCGGACATTGACACTCTTGATAGAGTTGATATAATTAACGGGCTAAGGCGAAAAGATTTTGATGTGCTAATAGGCATCAATTTATTACGTGAAGGATTGGATATTCCAGAAGTTAAACTTGTGGCTATTCTTGATGCAGACAAAGAAGGATTTTTGAGAAGTGAGTGGGCACTTATTCAAACAATTGGTCGTGCGGCTAGAAACTCAGAAAGTAGGGTGATTTTGTATGCGGATATAATGACTGATTCTATCAAAAAAGCAGTGAGTGAAACAACTAGACGTAGACAAATTCAGATGTTATACAACAAAGAACATGGCATAACTCCGCAGACGATTATCAAGCCAATTAAGAATACTTTGGAAATAACTAAGAAAGCAAACAAAGACAAGAAAAAATTAAACAAAAAAGAAAAAGAACAAGAAATATTTAGGCTTCAAGGTTTAATGAAAGAAGCATCAAATATGCTTGATTTCGAAAAAGCAATTTTATTTAGAGAACAAATCAAAGAATTAAAGGACAAATAATATGTTAGAAGACATTGTTATAAAAGGCGCGAGAGAAAACAACCTAAAAAACATTAATCTTACAATTCCCCGTAATAAACTAGTGGTATTTACTGGGGTAAGTGGTAGTGGCAAAAGTACACTCGCTTTTGACACGATTTTTGCCGAAGGTCAAAGACGTTACATGGAAAGTTTGTCAAGTTATGCTAGACAATTTTTGGGACAAATGTCCAAACCCGATGTTGATAGTATTGATGGATTGTCGCCAAGTATATCAATTGACCAAAAGACAACTTCAAATAATCCAAGAAGTACAGTCGGAACGGTTACCGAAATTTATGATTACCTAAGGCTACTTTTTGCACATATAGGCAAGGCTTATTGTCCAAATTGCAAAAAGGAAATTTCAACTCAGTCTATAGACGTCATAATCGACAAGATTATGGAGTTAAAGGATAAAAAAATTCAAATCATGGCTTCGTATGTTAAGGGAAAGAAGGGAACTTTTGCAAAAGAATTAGATGATTTGAGAAAAGAAGGCTATCACAGAGTTAAAATTGACGGAAGCGATATGACACTTGACGATGACATTAAACTTGAAAAAAATATAAGACATACGATTTATGTGGTCATAGATAGACTTGTAGTTAGAGATGAAAATCAAAGTCGAATAACGGATAGTGTTGAAAGTGCAATTAAACTTTCCAAAGGAACAGTAAATATTGATGTCGAAGGCGAAATGATGCTATTTAGCACAACACACTTTTGTGATGAGTGTGGATATTCTATTGAAGAAATCGCCCCACGACTCTTTAGTTTTAATAGTCCGTTTGGGGCTTGTGAAGATTGCAAAGGTTTAGGATTTAAACAAATTATAGATGTCGAAAAAATAATTACCAATCCAAACATGCCAATAAACAAATGTGGTTTGTCAAATGTATCTGGCTGGTCGTACGATTCGGGAATGGCGAAAATGTTTTATCGTGCAGTTGCTAGGAAGTTTGGAGTATCTCTTGACACTCCAGTCAAAGACTTGCCTGCGGGTATGCTTGATATGATTTTGTATGGGACAAAAAAAGAAAAACTCGACATTGACTATGTGAGACTTGGCGAGCAAGTTGTAGGTCAAATGGCATTTGAAGGAATTATTCCGAATATCGAAAGACGTTTTAGAGAAACCACAAGCGACTATGCCAAGGAAGAAATTAGGAAATTAATGAAAGAAGAAATATGCCCAACTTGTCATGGGGATAGACTCAAGATTGAAGCACTTAATATATTCATAAACCGAAAAAATATAATTGATGTTTGTAATATGTCGGTTAAGAATATTCTTTCATTTATGGAAAACTTAAAACTCAGCAAAATGAACGAAACAATTGCCGAGCCAATTCTCAAAGAGATTAAATCAAGGCTACACTTTTTGGTGGATGTTGGACTAGACTATTTGACACTATCTCGAATGGCGGGAACTTTGAGTGGTGGTGAGTCTCAAAGAATTAGACTTGCTACACAAATTGGCAGTGGGCTTACTGGGGTTATTTATATCTTAGATGAGCCTAGTATTGGACTTCATCAAAGAGACAACGATAAACTTTTGGACACACTCAAACATCTAAGAGATTTGGGCAATACTGTAATCGTTGTTGAACATGATGAAGATACAATGAAAATTGCAGATTATATTGTAGATATTGGCAAATACGCAGGAGTTCATGGCGGAAACGTGGTAGTTGCTGGCACTTTGCAAGACGTTATTAATTGTAAGGATAGTATAACTGGAGAGTTTTTGAGTGGTAAGAGAAAGATAAATGTTCCAAAGGCTAGACGTGAGATTTCACGTGGATATATTGAAATCAAAGGATGCACGCACAATAATCTTAAGAATGTAAATCTAAAAATACCAATGGGTGTTACAACTGTTGTAACTGGTGTTAGCGGAAGCGGGAAGAGTAGCCTTATTAATGAAACACTATATCCTGTTGTATACAATTATGTTAACAAATCTGATATGATTGAAGGCAAACATAAATCTGTTAGCGGGCTTGAAAATGTAGACAAAGTAATTAATATTGACCAAAGCCCAATTGGAAAAACTCCACGTAGCAATCCTGCAACTTATACAAATGTATTTACGGATATTAGAAATCTATTTGCCGAAACAAGTAGTGCAAAAGAGCGTGGATACACTGCGGGAAGATTTAGTTTTAATATAAGCGGGGGTAGATGTGAGAGTTGTGGCGGAGCAGGAATCAAGAAAATTGAGATGTTCTTTTTGCCTGATGTATATGTGACTTGTGATGTTTGTCATGGAAAGAGATACAACAGAGAAACTTTGGAAGTCAAGTTTAAAGGTAAGAGTATATATGATGTTCTTGATATGACTATATCCGAAGCCAATGAATTTTTTGAGAACGTTCCTAGAATTAAAAATAAAATTCAAACACTCGTTGATGTTGGTCTTGGATATGTAAAACTTGGTCAGCCAGCGACTGAACTTAGTGGTGGCGAAGCACAAAGGGTTAAGTTGGCTTGCGAACTTAGCAAACGTAGTACGGGCAAGTCTCTATATATTTTGGACGAACCAACAACTGGATTGCACCTATATGATATAGAAAAACTAATGCATATAATAGATAGACTTGTAGATAATGGAAATACATGTGTAATTATTGAACATAACTTAGACGTGATTAAATGTGCTGATTATATAATTGATGTAGGTATGGAAGGTGGAGATTTGGGCGGAGAAATTATTTCGACGGGAACTCCAGAAGAGATTGTTAAGAAAAATATTGGTTATACCGCCAAATATCTCAAAGATTATTTGAAAAAATAATTATTAAGTTTTTAAATTGAAAAAGTAGTTTTGAATGTGCATATGCACAAGTGTTTCAAAACTACTTTTTTTAAACCTTTTAAAATATATTATGAAAGTTAAATCCCATTATGTGGTAACTTTTTGTGGAGTATTCTTTGAGTAGAGACAATTCGCATATTGCATTATCATAATCATTATTTTTGGTATAAGGAATAAGTCTATTTATGCTATCCGTTATTGTGCTTAAATCTCTATGGTTAAATATAAAGCATAGCCAATCTTCTTGTTGTTCCCAAAACTCTTTAAGGTCTCCAAGTTCGTCATAAAAAATTGTTATATCTTCCTTGTTTAGTTCGTATCTCTTGTTCAAGTCACATATAATATCTTCCATTGAAGTTAGTGTTTTTCTAACACTACTTAGTTCCAAAATTCCAAAAACGATAGTTATAGCAAATATTACTATAAAAGTTATTGCTTTTTTCACCAATTGCCCCCTGTGTATTTAGTATCAACCGTTTTGAACTTTCCTTTCTTTGGTTGAACATAAATTTTGCCCTTGTTATCAAACGTCAATATCAAAATGTCTTTGAGTGAGTTAATTCCAACTTTGCTAACATTCTCTATCAAAAACTTTTCGTCAATGCCAGCAAGTTTCAAATTTTCATTCATGACTTTTCCCTTAGATATAATAATCATTGGCAGTGTTGCTTGTTCTTTTCTAATGCCAATATCGTTTGCGGTTAATGGTGCATATGGTGACCTATTGATGACTGTCATAGTTCCGTTTGTTTGCAAAATCACATAAAGCAATTCTTCCAAATTGAAATATCCCGCCGAATGTAAACCTTCGAGTAAGTCATTAAAGTTCATATTAACTTTTCGCATATTTTCATAATTTATTCCATCTGGGTCGAGTAAAATTACAGGCTTTCCGCTAAATAATCTTCGAAAAGTAACACTTTTTCTTGAAAGTAAACATATTAAATAATGAATACATACAAGAGTAAATAATGGGATAACTCCCTGAATGAGTGGGAGTGCAGTTTCTGCCATTGGAATGGTTGCAAGGTCGGCAATAACTAGGGTTATAACCAGTTCAAAAGGTTGCATTTCGCCAATCTGTCTTTTGCCCATTATTCTTATTAAAAATAAAATTAAAACATATAAAATTATACTTCTACAAATCAATGTGAAAATCATATGTTTATGGTTGACACAAATTTAATTTTTATACATTGGGGGAATTTTGAAAAATATAATAAACAATTCGGGTTTAACTAATTTAAAGTCAATAGGTATAAATAATGTCATAATTAATACAGTATTTGACGGAAATGATATAGTTGTTGGCAATAACTGTACAATTAAAAATTGTATAATTAAAGATAAAACGTGTATTACAGATAGTTATTTGGAAGAATCTAATATTGGGTGCAATGTTAGTATTGGGCCGTATTCACACATAAGACCAAATTGTTCTATTGGGGATAATTGCAAAATTGGAAACTATGTTGAAATTAAAAATAGTATAATTGGTGCAAATACAAAGGTAAATCACTTGGCATATATCGGAGATGCAATTATTGGAAAAAACTCAAATATTGGTTGTGGTGTTATCTTTTGTAATTACAACGGTGTTGAAAAGAATATTTCGATTGTTGGAGATAATTGTTTTGTGGGTTCAAACTCAAATATAATAGCACCAGTTAAAATTGCTAACGATACTTATATTTGTGCAGGAACTACTGTAACCAAAAATTCGGAGAGTGGAGATTTTGTAATCGGAAGAGTCAATGCGGAAACTAAGCCAAACTATTCATATTATTTAAAAACCAAGATTAAAAAATAGATTTTTTTGTAAATCTATGATAATATAAAACTATGCAAGTAGACATAGTTAGATTAGGTATTAATGGCGAAGGTATTTTTTATGTGCCTAGTGGAGACGACAAAGACAAAATTGGCTTTGTCGATTTTGCATTGCCGTGCGAGACTTGTGATGTAACAATTACAAATAACAAAACTAGATTTTGTAATGCAAAACTGAATGAAGTCTTGACTAAATCTACAAGTAGAATAAATCCTAAGTGTCCATATTTTTTTGAGTGTGGGGGTTGCGATTTGCAACATATGGACGATTCGTTACAGTTAGAATTTAAGTTGTGTAAAGTCAAAGACACAATTTCAAAAGTAGATAAGAGTTTTTCGGATATTCAAATAATCTCAAAAAACAAATTTGAATATCGCAATAAGATGACCTTTCCTTTTGTTTATAGCCAAGATGAAATCAAAATTGGAATGTTCAAAAAGAATTCGCATGATGTAATTGAAATAAAAGATTGTTTAATTTCAAAAAAGGGAATAATCAAAGTTTTAAACTTTTCGCAAAAATATTTTAATGAAAACTTTAAACTGTTTTCGGATACTTCTAAACTTGGTTTTTTGAAATATTTGGTTATAAGGGAAGTAGATGACAAACTCTTAGTTACAATTGTCGCAAGCAAAAAAATTAATTTGTTTGACTACTATCAAAAATTAAATACTGCAATCAAGACCCAAGGCTTGTCACTACTGGTTAGTGATAATTCCAAAGATATAATGAAAGGAAAATACTTCGAGTTGTATGGAAAAAATTCGATTGATACAAGCGAATTTGGAATTAATTACAGCATTAATAATTTGTCATTTTTGCAAATAAACGATATAATAAAAAAAGAACTCTATATGGAAGTTATCAGAAACATTGGGACAAGCAATGTAATTGATGCATTTAGTGGTGCGGGGCTTATGTCTGCTATAATTGCAAAGAACAAAAATGTAATTGGAATTGAAATAAATAAGTTTGCATCCGATATCGCTCAAAAATTAAAATTGTCTAATAATATTACGACACTTACAAATATTTGTGGCGATGCAAACGAAAAGATTAGGTGCGTTTCAAAAGATTTGGGTGATTATACATTGATTCTTGACCCCGCTAGAAGTGGTTGTGGCGAAAAATTATTACAATTTTTGAAGGACGAAAATAATAATCTTCCAAAACGAATTATTTATGTTTCTTGTAATTTGGCAACTCTTGAAAGAGATTTGAAATTCATGATAAATAATTTTACAATTAATAGCGTCAAAGCATTCGACATGTTCCCAAATACAAAACATATTGAAAGCTTGGTGGTTTTAGATAAAATTCAAGAATAATTTAATAATCGAGAGACAATGTTATTTTAAGATTTTGTAATATAATAGAATGGTGTTATAATAATCATAGGAGAAATTATGAAAAAGATTAATTTTGCAATTGAACTTGGAAGCAACATGACATCTATATACAAGGCAGGAGTAGGTGTTGTTTTGCATGATAGGTCAGTTGTTGTGACTGGAATTAAGGGAAAACACGAAGTTGCTGTGGCGGTTGGAAATGATGCGTATACTTCGGGAATGGAGTATAGAAAAGTTGTAGATAATGGTCAAATAGATTTTAGTTTGGCTGAAATTCTACTCGGAGAGTATTTCAAAAAGATAGAAATAACCAAAAGAGACGGAGTTTTGTTTTTGGTGTCGCTAGATAATATGAAATATGTTGCTGAATTTAAAAACCTAGCTTATGCATTGGGTGTTAATTATGTTAAAGTTTTGCCTTCGATTATTGCAACCACATATGGCTTTGAAATTGAAAATTTTAGAAAATCTTTTTTGATTGTGGATATTGGTGTTAACACCGAAATTGCGGTTATAAACAACGGAAGAATTTTGACAGGTGCGACTGTTTATAATGGCGGAAGCAATATTGATCAAAAAATTGCAAAATTAATCTACGATGAAAAATGTATTGAAATCAGCAAAGAAAGTGCAGAAAAAGTCAAAAATGAACTTGCTACTCTGCTTCCAAATGATATAAGGTCAATGACTATAGAAGGATTTATAAAAGACACAACTGAGTATTCAAAAGTAGAAGTCAGCAGTAGTGATATTTTTGGAATTGTTGTGTCCGAGTATTCAAATATAGCATCTGCTATTTTGCAAATAATATCTTCACTTGATAGCGAAGTTAATTTGGATATAAAAAGACATGGAATATATCTATGTGGTGCTTCGAGTAAAATTGCTGGAATAGAAAAATTCTTAAAAGTTAAACTCGATTTGGAGAGTTTTAGATACAAGCCAAATATTGTAACTATGATTGGTGCTGGTCAAATACTAGATGATGAACAAAACATTGAAAAACTAGTCGCTCAAAATTCATAGAGTAAAAGTTTTGTATTTAAATAATTATTTTTGATATTTAATGTCGAAAGTTTAAAAATTTAAAAGTAAAGAAATTTAATTGTCTTTACTTTTTTTTTCAAAAATTATTGAATATACTAAAGTCTAAATTTTAGGGGATATTATGGCACGAAAAATTTGTGTAACAAGTGGCAAAGGCGGGGTTGGAAAAACTACTATTGTTGCGTCATTAGGAATGACACTAGCCAAAAATGGCTACAAAACTTTGCTTATAGATATGGATTTTGGACTCAATAACCTGGATGTAGTAATGGGCATAGAAAACAAAATCGTCTACGATGTAATTGATGTTTTGGAAGGAAAATGTCAGCCAAAACAGGCTTTGATTCAAGATTTTTTGGAGAGTAACTTGTTTATATTCCCAAGCACTCATGGATTTTCGAAAGTTAGATTTGGTGCAAGAGAATTATCTAGTATTATTATGCAACTCGATAGTTATTTTGATTATGTTTTGATAGATTGTCCGGCGGGGATTGATGGTGGTTTTAGACGTGCTGTCGATTCGGCAGATGAATATATTGTTGTAACTACACCGCACTTGTCTGCCATTAGAGATGCTGACAAAATTATTAATGTACTCAAGACCAAACATGTGCCATATCTAATTATTAATAGGGTTAGGGGAGATTTGGTTTTGGATTCAAAAATGCTTGGTGTAAATACCATTGCCGAAAGTCTAAGTGTTAAACTTTTGGGCGTTATTCCCGAAGATGATAGCGTGACTCTTCAGTCTTTGTCGGCGGGTGTATTTGAAAGTAGTTCTCCCATTCAAATTTCTATGAATATGATTGTTAAAAATCTAAGTGGGGTAGACAATAAAATTTTTGATTGTACAAAAAAATATCAGGGTTTTTTGGGTTCAATAAGAAAAAGATTGAGAGGTAGGGTATGAGGGATTTGGCTAATTTGGAAAACAGATTAAAAAATATTATTGTCGCTGACAAAAAAGAAAATCCTGAAAAAATAGAAAGACTTCTTAAATCCGAAATTATGAATGTTCTCAAAAATTATTTTGATATAACTAGTGAAGACGTGAGTCTTAGTATTTTAATTAATGACGATGGAAAATATGATTTGCAAATAAACGCAATTTCGAGTTTTTTAAAAATTGCTCACACGTTTTAAATTTTTGTTTGTAATATAAGTTTGTGGACAAGCATATACTCTAGTATGGAAAACAAAGTAATGATTTTGTCTATGACAAAAAATGAAATTATAATAAAATGTAAAAAGAAAAGCAGTCACAAGTCTATAATTCCTTTTGTTATTGTTTCGTTATTTTTGGTGTGTTTCGCAACTAATAACACACTATTTCAAAGTATCAAAACCGATATTATAAAAGTGTTAAATCCCGTAAGTTCGCTTTATAGTGATAATAGTGGAGTTGTGTTCACAAATGCTAATGCAATTGAAAAAGACACTTTGAATTTGGTTTTGCCAATTAAGGGTGGGATTTATGAAATCTTAATGGACGGAACTATTAAATTTACGGTGGGGAATTCTATAATGGTGTCCGCCTGTGAGAGTGGCATGGTTGTGAGTGTGAACAAAAGTACTGACGGTGTAAAATGTATAACTATTAAACATAACAACAATCTTGAAACAAGGATTGAGAACGTTGAAATTGTTGGAGTAAAAGAAAATGATATAGTTAAGTCCGGTCAAGATATTGCAACAACAAAAACCGGGAATACTGTATATCTTAAGATTTTTCAAAATGACACTCAAATAAGTAATCTAAAAATAAGTAAAAGTAAAATCATATGGGAAAGTTAAAAATTAAATTTCATCCACTTTTTGCTTTGTATGTTTTTGTCTGTATTTATTTTAACTGGTTTAATAAAATTTTTTATTATGTTGTTGTTGTAACCATGCATGAATACGGACATTATTTTTGTGCAAAATATTATGGCTATCAGATGGATTCAATTATCTATTCTCTGAGTGGTGCAGGAATAACTACAAATTCGAGTTTCAAAAGCAAACATGATATTATCATCTCGCTTTGTGGCCCACTTGTGAATTTAATTTTGATTGTTGTTACAATTTGTTTGTGGTGGATTTTTCCATTATCTTATCTATACACATACGATTTTTTGATTTGCAATATTGTTGTAATGATGTTTAATTTGTTGCCTTTGTATCCGCTTGATGGCGGTAGAATAATTGTGTCCATTCTTTGTCTAAAAGGCAAAAATCGAAACAAGTGTCTTAGGATAAACAAAATTGTTTGTCTGACTTTTGGAATATTGTTTGTAGTTTTGTTTTTAATATCTATATTTTTTAAAACTAACTACAATTTGTTAATAACTAGTATGTTTTTGTTAGTAAACTCTATAACTTCTGACAAAAACGTATATTTTGACAAGATTAAGAGTTTAAATAAAAACAACGATAAACCTATTGAAGTCAAAGTGTTTAAAGTATCAACGCACAACAAAAAAGAACTAGTCAAGTATCTAAACCCACATTATTTTTCGGTTTTTAAAAATGAATTAGATGGCAAAACTGAAACAATTAATGAAACCGATTTGCTTAAGTAATATTCAAATTTTGTGTCTGGTTTTCTTTTGGTATTAAGACAAAATACAACCTAAAATATTGTTACATTTTAGGTTGTATTTTTGACAAAAAGCCTTTGAAAATACGCGCAATTATTGTATACTAATATTGATATAATGTAGTACTAATTGGAACAAAAGATGACAAACAAAAGAATCGTAAACATTAGAATAACTTTTGTAGCATTTGTCGGGCTTATGCTCGGTATTCTTTTTGGTTTTAATTGGTACTTAAATAGGATAAAAACTACGCTAGCGATTGTAATGCTTGTTGGTGTATTAATGCTTTGTGTTGCTATAATTATTTATGCAATAAAAACAAAATCATATAATGAAAAAATTGAATATCGAAAGAACATTAGCAAAATATTGTTGGTATCGAGTATTGTTTTCTTTGTTGTTTTTATTTTAGGAACAGTAAGTATCATTTTCCCAGTTAGCAAAGCAAATAATATTAGAGACTTTTATGGTACGGTTAAAGTTAATGGTGTTGTATGTGACAACATAGTATTTGAGGATACATCAACTAGGTTTTTAATTAAAGATGCCGTTGTTGATAATAGTGAAGAACAAGTTAAAGTTGATTACAAAATTGTTGTGTACACCACAAAAAACTTTGTAGTTAATTTGGGAGACCAAGTTGCATTTGAAACCGAACTTGAATCATTCCATTTTGATACTAACAATGGAAAAAAGATTTTTCAGGGTGTGGGCTATTCTTGTTATGTAGGAGTTGATAAATGTGAAGTTGAAGCGGGGAAACAAAGTTTCAAAGACATAATCAAAAATTCGACTTATCAAAATTTAATAAGCAATCTCAACTATGACAATGCAAATATTTCGTATGCGATTTTGTTTGGTGACAAACAGGGACTAAGCCAAGACTTGTCAGATATGTTTAGTTATGCGGGAATATCTCATATTCTAGCAGTATCGGGTTTGCATATCGGTGTGCTTGTCTCAGCAATTATGTTTATACTCAAAAAAATCAAAATGAACAAGTTTGTAAGACTTGGCATACTTTCTGCAATTCTTGTATTTTATTCGTATCTATGCTCATTTACTCCGTCTGTGTGTAGGGCGAGTATTATGGCGATTGTATTAACCCTTTGCGATATATATTTAATTGAGTATGATAGTCTAAGTTCTCTGAGTATAGCGGGTCTAATTATACTTGCATTTAGTCCGTTTGCACTTTTTACTATATCATTTCAATTATCTTTTTTGTGTATATTTGCTATAATTTCTCTTGCTCCAACTCTTTCAAAAATGCTTGAAAAAATCAAACTTCCCAAAGTGTTTGCCAGTTCACTTGCTCTAAGTATTGCAACTAACTTGGCGATATTGCCAGTTGGGTTTAATAATTTTGCAAAGGTTAGTTTGCTTGGGATTATCACAAACATCTTTGTTCTTCCAATTTTTAGCATAACTTATGTTTTGCTTTTTGTTGTTGCTTTTGTGAGTTTGATTTTGCCTTTTATGGGATTTTTACTCAAAGTTCCCGAATTATTTTTGCATATAATCAAAACAATTGCTGACTATGTTTCAAATATAAAATTTGGCATATTCAAAATCTTTAATGTAAGTTTTTGGACATTGACACTGATTTTGATTATATCAATAATTCTTCATTTTTTCATGATAAAAAAGTACATTAAGTTTGGACTATCCTTTGTATTAACGTCACTTTTGATTACTATGTTTCTTATGTCTGCAATTCCAAATAATTATAGCAATGACAATTTGATTTTTGTACAGAATTACAAAGGAAATGTTTGCTATTATGTCGAAGATAATATCGTAACGCTGATTGGCTCTAATATAAAAAATAGCAGAGTTGTGACTGACCTAAAAAATTTACATATCAAAAATATTGATAATATAATTGCTTATGATTTACAACTAAATTCACTAAATAATCTAGTAGAAATTTGTAATGATAACAGCGTCAAAAATATCTATGTTCCGTCAGATTTTAATTACTCTGAACTATCCAAAAGGATTCCTAATATAAATATTTTTGAATTGAATGTTGAAGTGGGCTCGCTTAGACTTGAAACTGTTCATTATGACGGATATATAATTGCTGTTTATTTAAAAACAAGTTTGGGAACTGTGCTTATTCCCGAAATTAAGCCAAACAAAAAAGAAGCAAGGTTTTTAATGGATAATTTTTCAAAAGTGGATATACTTTATTTAAATAATACTGATACAAATCTTGGAGTTTATAATATAAGCCACAAACGTCTTGTATGTAATAAATCATTGGAACCTAATGTAATTAGTCTTGACAAAACTGGTTTTTATATATTAAATAAATATAAAGAGGGATTTGCATTATGAAATTTGAAGAACTAAAAAACAACTTGAAATCAAAAATTGAACCCGCTTATTTACTTATGGGTGTTGATGAGTTTTTGCTTTCTTCGGCATATAATCTAATAGTTAAATATTCAGGCATGCAAATGGAAGACTTAAACTTAATTAAGTTTGGCGAAGGGATAATAGATATGAAAGACGTAGTTCGTGCACTTAATACTCTTCCTGTGTTTTGTGATAAAAAAATAGTTTATTTGGATATTAGAATGTCCAAACTGAATGAACTTAAAAATATCAAAGACTTGCAAGAATATCTTGAATGTCCAAATATGTCGAGTGTGCTTATTGTAAACTTGGGAAGCAACGACATCAAATTTATTGACAAAAATATAGAAAGTATTGATTGTAATAGACTTGGAATTAATATTGTTTCTTTGAAAATTAAGCAAATCGCAAATATGTCAAATAAAAATATATCAGAAGAAACTATAAAACTCTTGTACGATTATACCTTGGGGGATTTGGCAAAGATTACAGTTGAATTAAATAAATTAATCTCATATGTAGGGGACAAAGATAGTATTGAAATCAGCGATATAAAAGAATTGGTTACCCCAAGTCTTGAGTATCAAGTATTTGAATTAACAGACGCTTTGGCAAAAAAGAATAGCATAAGGGTTTATCAAATAATTAGTGATATGAAGGCGAAAAAAGACGAGTTTAGAACATTGCCAGCCATAATTTTTTCGCATTTCAGAAGACTATTTATGGTGACACTTAATCAAGACAAAAACAGAATGGAACTATCAAAACTTCTTGGGGTCAAAGAGTATGCTGTCAAAATGAGTATGCAACAAGCGGGGTTGTTTTCAAAGTCACAACTCAAAAAAATTAATGAACTTTTGTCTCAAGTTGATTTTGATTTGAAACAGAGCAATATGAGTATTGATAATGCAGTTGGTCTAATTGTACTCAAAATTTTAAACATTTAGAACGTAAAAATCAGCAATTAATTGCAATTTATTAGTTTTTATGTGTGTATTTTGATTTGCAATTTTACAAAAGTTTTTATATAATAAAAATATAGGAGATTTATGGATAATAAAAACAATATTAATTTAGATAATCTTTCAAATAAAGATGTTGCCAACGAAAACCAACATATTAAGTTGGAAAATTCCAATGAAAATATGTCACGTGACACACAAAAAGATACTACTTTAAATAATCCCACAGTCTCAAAAGATTTAAAAACAGATTCAAATGTCCCTTTTGTTGAAACTCCAGCCAAAGTATTATCTTCGATGTATTTTTCTAGGTTTGCGATTATTCTTTCTAATTTATCTTTGGTTTGTGTAATTTTGAGTTTTGCATCGGCTATTACAGTTATAATAAGTTGGCTTATTTGGATTGTTGGACTATCGCTTATTATCGTAACATTAGGAATAATTTTACTTGTGTTTCCGGGATATTGGGATGGACTTATGAATAGTTCTCAAACACTCAGCGATGTTTCTGCATTTTTGATAAAGTTTTGGCCGATTATTTCGGGTTTGGGTGTCATTAGTGCTGTTGTATCAATAGTTTTACTGGCTTGCGACAAAACAAGAAACCACACTGCAAGAATTGTCTTTTCGTCTGTAGTTTTAGCTTTGATTGTGATTGCTATAATAGTTTTGCTTTTGGAAGGGGGTAGAGCATGAATACACTAAAACTAAAAATTTCAGGTTGCCCCAAAGGTCAAGCCACAGTACTTGTAGATAATCAAAAATTTAAAGCGAAACGAAATAATTATGGAAATATAGAAGGAACTTTTCAAACAGAAAAATCCAGTGTAGAAATATCTATCTATAAATATCTTGAAATAAATGGGAAACTTTGGGTGC
Source organism: Clostridiales bacterium (assembly GCA_003524095.1). Lineage (GTDB taxonomy): Bacteria > Bacillota > Clostridia > Christensenellales > UBA1242 > UBA11490. The sequence goes on along the minus strand of DOEE01000003.1, from coordinate 731,821 downwards.
TTATGTCTCTAATATTCTTTGTAATCAGTCTATTTGGAATATTAGAACCTAGATACGACAAACATTGTATCGTGTACGCCTACAAAGTTAAAGTCGACTTGAATGAAACTAGCGAAGTTAAACTCGCACTCAATGGTTATTCAAATAATGGTCGTGCATTTGAAATTTCTACAGAATGCAAAACCCAAGAACTTACAAATATTTATTATGTTGATAACAAAGCTAAAAAACGACTTAAAATTATGAAAATCGTTAAGTTATTTATGTGGATTGGATTGGTTGCGGGCTGTATAGTTGCAATTGCAAAAATTTTGGGATAAAGGAGAAATTATGAAAGTATATATCAAAAATAAATTTATATCTCTAGGTGGAAGTTCTACAGTAGTTGACGAAAACAAACAACCGCTTTATAAAGTTAAAGGCAAGATTATTAGCATTACAAAAAAGAAAAAAATCAAAGATATGTCCGGAAAAACTTTGTTTACTGTGAGAAACAAGTGGCTAAATTTCTTTACGCACAAGGCGTTTATTTATGACGAAAATAAGAAAAAAATTGCTACAGTCAAAGACAAATGGATAAATGTTAAACAGGAATACTTTATTGAGGGACTTGGTGATGAAATCAAAATAGAAGGCGGATTTTTCTCACTTACTTGTGAAATACTCAAAAATGGTGCCGTTATCGGAATTATCAGAAGAAAAATTGATTTTCTTGTAGACAGCTTTGAACTTGAAGCAGACGAAAAAGATATTCCTTTCTTAATTGCACTTGTTATTGCAATAGATAATATTGTTGACAATAGACATAGACAATAAAATAAAAAGCAAATATTTAATTCTGTTAGATCTTTAATTTGATAGAATTAAATATTTGCTTTTTTTGCGAATAAATATCCACCAGCCTAGCTGGTGGTTTTTCATTTCGGGGTATAACCCCATATTACTAGCATAGCGAAATCGCTCACTCTTGGTCTGCCACTTGCGAAGCGAACCGCCTAGTTTGCGAACGGATTATTTATTTCTTGTATTGTCATTTGTTCCATCATTTTATCTTCTTTCAGTTGGTTCGCTATATACTCTTTAATTTTTATATCGTTCTTTCCAGCTGTATCTACATAATATCCTCTACACCAGAACTCTCTATTCCTATATTTAAATTTCATATTTGCAAATTTTTGATAAATTAATATACTACTTTTACCTTTCAAAAATCCCACAAAACTTGCTACGCTTAGTTTTGGTGGGATTTTTACTAACATATGTATATGGTCAGGACAAACTTCTGCTTCAATTATTTCTACTTGTTTCCATTCACACAACGACCTTAGAATTGCACCTATTTCTTTTCTTTTTTGACCAAAGAACACCTTTCTTCTATATTTTGGTGCAAATACAATGTGATACTTGCAATTCCAAGTCGTGTGTGCTAAACTATTTGTGTCATTCATAGACTTTTATCTCCTTATGTTAAATTTTGGTTGGCAGACCAAAATTATATTAACATAAGGAGATATTTTGTTCAACGGTAAACCTCCACTGAACCCCCAGACTATCTGGGGGTTTTAAAGTACAAAAAAAACGAACCAAATTTTGGTTCGTTTTTAATTATTCGGCCTTCTTAGTAGCTTTTTTTGTAGTAGTTTTCTTTTCGGCTTTTTTATCTGTGTCAGTCGACTTTGTTGAAGTAGTTTTCTTTTCTACCTTTTTATCTGCTTCAGTTGTCTTTTTTGTGGTTGTTTTTCTTGTAGTTTTCTTTTCGGCTTTAACTTCGACAACAGGTTCAACTGCTTCTTCTACTTTTTCAACTTTTTCAACTTTTTCAACTTTTTCTACTTTTGTTTCGCTAGCCTTTGCTTTGTAAAGAGCTTCGGCAAGTCTACCAATCTTTCTGCTAGCAGTGTTTTTGTGGATTACACCTTTGCTACAAGCACTGTCGATATAAGAATAAACTTCTTTGCTAAACTTTTCTGCTTCGGCAACTTTGCCTTCTTCAAGTAGTTTTCTAAACTTTTTGATTTGAGTTGCAATAGTAGCTTTTACGAATTTGTTTTCTTCTCTTCTTCTTTGAATTGTATTAATTCTCTTTTTTGCTGATTTTATATTAGCCATCATTTTCTCCTTGATTTTTATACTTAATAATTGAAATCTGCACTATTTTAGCATAATTTTTTTGAAAAATCAAGAACTATTTTGCATTTATTGTATTTATTTTGAAAATAGTATCAAAAAAATCTAAAATTAATTTAAACTGGGATAAAAACAAAATTATAAATATATTTTTTTTAAACTCGTCAATAATTATCTTATGAACAAGAAAATTTATTCGGATATAATTTTTGATTTAATCCATAGATACAATATTGAAAGTAATGACGACTTTGAAAGTACAAAAAAATCCTTTGGAAATATTAGTTTGGAAAGTTATGATATAACTAACGAATACCAATCAAAGACATTAGGGAAGGAAATTGGGAAATATAGACTTTTGAGTGTTCCATGTCCGCTTGATATCAGTCACTCTGAGACGACAAAAATCGTAAATATTCTCAAGAATATTTTATATGAACTAATGGGAAATATATCCAATAAAGATAGAGTGTTGATAGTCGGGCTTGGAAATAGACATATAAGTGCGGATAGTCTAGGGACAAAGGTTATCAAAAAAATTGGCATAACATTTGGTGGACACTTTCCCAAAGTTATGGCAATTTGTCCGTCGGTGTTAGGATTAACAGGCATTGAAACTTTTGACATCGTAAAAGGTGTAATTGATAATGTTAAACCAACACATATAATTTTTATAGATAGTTTATGTGCAAGTAATGTGAGTAGACTTGGAAAATCCATACAACTAACTAATACGGGAATATGTCCGGGTAGCGGGGTTGGAAACAAACGAAAGTGTTTGAACTCTAGTATGGCAAAACATGTTGTGTCCATTGGCGTTCCACTTCTTATATATGCAAATACGTTTGTTGGAAATAATATGGAAAAGTACAGAATAAATCACTCTAGGTTGAATAGTATTATGCAAAAGATAAAAAAATACGAAAATAACTCAGATTTTGTCGATTTGATTAATGACCTAAAAGCCTGCACTCAAGACTCCATAGATGACATTATTGTTTCTCTTAAAGACATTGAAGAATGTGTGGATATTCTCTCTAAAATTATATCCAAAGCAATTAACTTAAGTCTTGGCGTAAACGTATTAAATGATTGATTGTTTCATAAAATAAACTATGAAAAAAATGCTATGGGGAAGTATGGTTGTAATTGCAATTATATGTATTGCAATACTTTTTGTTTTTGTGCGATTTCCGACTAGATATACAAATTATATTAACGAATACTCAAATAAATATAATGTGCCAAAAGACATGGTCGCTAGTGTTATTAATATTGAGAGTGGATATGACAAAAATGCCATATCCGAATCGGGAGCATGTGGACTTATGCAGATTATGCCTTCTACCGCTTTTGATATGGCAAGTAGACTTGATATTGATATTTCTTATGAAGATTTGTTTGTCCCCGAAATCAACATTAATCTTGGATGTTATTATCTAAGATATTTGCTTGATATGTTTGATGGAAACAAGATTAATACTCTTTCGGCATACAATTGGGGACTAAGGAGTGTAAAAAATTGGATTGCTAGCGGAAATGTTGACGAAAATGGGAATGTTATAAATATTCCAGTGCTTGAAACTCAAAATTATCTCAAAAAGTATAAAACTAACGAATTTGTGTACAAAAACATTTTGAAGTTTAAGTAATCTATTTTAATTAGAACAATTGACAACATACTTTTGCTTTGCTAATATATTATAGTTAAAAAATATATTATTATCTTAAAATAGGGTTAATTTCCCTTGAGAGAAAATTAAGGACGGATAAAAATGCAAGAAGAAAATCTATACAAAGAAGTAGATATAAGAGCAAAGAAGATTTCAGATTTGAAGGCTATGGGGATTAATCCTTATGCTGACAAGTTTGATTGTAGCAATACTATCTTGGAAGCAAGAAGTTTGCCAATGGACACCAAAGTAAGCATCGCTGGAAGAATTACCTTTAGACGTGCTTTTGGTAAATTTATGTTTATTCAACTAAGCGATATTTATGCCAAAATTCAAGTTTCACTAAGTGTTAACGAAATCCCTGAAGAAGATTACAAATTCTTCAAAGACTTTGTGGATATTGCTGATTTTGTGGGAATTGAGGGCGAAATCTATACAACTCAAACGGGGGAAATTACTGTTAGAGCAAGAAAATACAAGTTGCTTAGCAAGGCCATGCTTCCGTTGCCAGAAAAATTCCATGGACTTCAAGACATTGAGACAAGATACAGACAAAGATATTTGGATTTGATTACAAACGAAGACACAAGAAAAGTATTCTTAGGACGTAGCAAAATTGTTTCGATTATCAGAAGATATTTGGAAGACAATGGATTTATCGAAATTGAATCTCCAATTTTGCAAACAGCTGTTTCTGGAGCTTCGGCAAAACCTTTCTTTACTCATCACAATGCGCTTGATTTGGATTGTAATTTAAGAATTGCCTTTGAAACTTGGCTAAAACAAGCAGTTGCGGGTGGAATTACTAGAGTGTTTGAACTTGGCAAAGACTTTAGAAACGAAGGAATGGACGCCACTCATTTGCAAGAATTTACTCAAGTTGAATGGTATGCGGGATATTGGGATTATGAAAAGAATATTGTATTCTTCAAAAATCTTGTTCAAAAACTTTTGATGGATACTTTGGGAACACTCAAAATTAATTATCAAGGACATGAAATTGATTTTGGTGGAGAGTGGAAACGAATTAACTATGTCGAAGAAATGAATAGAATTTTAGGCTTTGAATTCTTGGATATTGAAGATTTGGATGAGTTTAAACAAAAAGTCTTGGACAGAGGGTTGTTTACAAAGACAGACTTGGATGAATGTAAGTCAGTAAGAACTTTGATTGATTATATTTACAAAAGAAAAATTAGAGAAGAAATTGTAGAACCTACAATTCTATATAACTATCCAGCAGTTCTCAAAACTTTGGCACGTCGAAATGACAAGGATAATAGAGTTACAGATGTATTCCAAGTAGTTGTGTGCGGTGCAGAGATTTGTAACGCATATTCTGAACTTGTTGACCCAGTAATCCAAAGAGAAACTTTGATGCAACAACTCAAGGAAAAAGCCAATGGTGACGAAGAAACAATGGATTTGGACGAGAGTTTTCTAAAATCAATGGAACATGGTATGCCACCAATGAGCGGATTAGGATTTGGAATTGACAGATTTATTATGCTTATTTATGATTTGCCAAATATTAGAGATGCTGTAATGTTCCCTATAATGAAATAATGGAGAAAATATGAGTTTGTTTTTTGTTGATAGTGCTAGTGATTTGAGCGTAATAGATGCCAAAAAACTTGGCATTGAAATGATAAATTTGCCTTATTTAAAAGAAGGTGACAGAATAGAGTTTGATAAGAATTTTGATTTTGTCAAATTCTATTCTAAGCACAAAAAGGGGATAGATATATCTCGCCTGCCACTTTCGGAAAAAGAATATACAAAGATTTTTGAACCGTGTTTAAAACAGGGTGATGATGTTGTTTATGTATGTTCTAGTGAAAACATTATAGAACAAAAAAACTTGACCGATTGTGTAAATGCATTGACTCAAAAATATACCGAAAGGACTTTTAAATTAATTGATTCAAAAAGTATTTCAATTGGACAAGGATTAGTCTCATACGCTTGTGCGATGTTATATAGGCATGGTGATGATGTCGAAACTATATACAACAAATCTTTTGATATACGAAACGAATATGCTATGTATTTTTCGTGCGATAGTATGGAAAAACTATTTGAAAATTCTATTATTTTAAATACACAATCTGTAGGCACATCTCTTAATATTAAGCCTATTATGGCAATAAATCTAGACGGAAATGCTGAAATAATTGACAAGGTTAGCGGAAAGAAAAAGGCTATCTCAAAAATGCTTGAACTACTTAGACAAACGGGAGAGAATGTGGCGGATTATCCGATTGGTGTTGTTTATTCAAATGATGAAGCGTCGGCATTGGAACTTTGTGAAAAAATAAAAGAATATTATGGACAAGATGTGCAGATTATTTGCAATCGAATGACCCCTAGCAATGTAGGAGTTTTGGGTGGCGGAATGTTGGGGATATCCTTTCACGTTCACAGAAAAATTCACTAATTAGGAGTAACATGTAATGTCAAATTCAAAAGAAAAATTCAAAGAAATTTTTGAAAAAAATATAACTCGTGATGGAGCAAAAGAATTACTTGAATTCTTAGAAAAAACAGATTTTTTTGTCTCTCCAGCAAGTACGCAGTTTCATAGTGCCTATGAAGGTGGACTTTGTGACCACTCGATTAATGTATATAATAGATTTTTAAATTCAGTCAAAAATGAATATGGGAAAAAGTATTTAGATGTGGTTTCTAACGAAACAATTGCTATTTGTGGACTTTTGCATGACATATGCAAGGTTGATACTTTCAAAGCTGATTTCAAAAACAAAAAGGTTGATGGAAATTGGGTTCAAGTGCCATATTATACAGTTGAAGATAGTTTGCCTTATGGACATGGCGAAAAATCTGTTTATATAATCTCTGGGTTTATGAAACTTACAAGGGAAGAAGCAATGATAATCAACTGGCATATGGGTGGCTTTGATGCGAGAGTTAGAGGCGGAGCATATGGACTTAGTGAGGCTTATTACAAATATCCGCTTGCAGTTATATTCCATACTTGTGATATGCTAGCAACATATTTGGATGAAACAAAATAAAAAATGTGAAGTGAATCTCGACAAATTTTATTCTAAGTTTCACTTCATTTTTATTATCTTTTTGGTTTTAAGGAAATATATTTATGAAGAAAACTTTGAAATTAATTTTTAGTAGATTTACTGTTGTGGCAATTGCCATTATTTTGCAGGTCATGCTTTGGATTTTTATTCCAGTGATTGTAAATAATAGATATCCAAACGCATTGATTTCAATAAACTTTATAATTGCCATATTGGATTTGCTACTAATTATTTGGATAATCAATAGCGATATGAAAATCGAATGCCAATTGCCACTCATAATTCTTTGTATTCTAGCACCTGCATTAGGAGTGGTGTTTTGTGCATTATTTGTTAGAGTTAAAATTCCAAAGAAAATAAAAAGATATTTTACTCAAACTATTGAACAAACAAAAATAGCCAACACAACCGAACAAAAGTATTATGAGAACTTAAAAGAAAAATTAGGTGGATATTATAATCAATTCAATTATTTAAATAACACCGCCAATTTTAAAAGTTATGAAAATACAAATGTTGTTTTTTTTGATGACGGCAAAAAGTTTTTTGACGATTTGTTAATTGAACTTAACAAGGCAGAAAAATTTATTTTTATGGAATACTTTATAATTGAAAAGGGGGAAATTTGGAATTCAATTCATGAAGTTCTCAAGGCAAAGGTAAAAGATGGAATAAAAGTTAGACTTATGTATGATGATTTGGGAACGATATCTAGACTTCCTTCAAATTTTTATAAAAAACTAAGAAAAGAGGGAATTGAGTGTGTAAAGTTTAATGAATATTCTCAATTTGCATCTGCACTTTATAATAATCGTGACCACAGAAAAATTACAGTGATTGACGGAAAAGTTGGCTACATGGGTGGAATTAATATTGCGGACGAATATGCAAATATCAATTGTTCTTATGGTTTTTGGAAAGATTCGGCAGTTAAACTTGTAGGGGACGGTGTCAATGGGTTAACTTGTATCTTGCTTCAATTATACGGAATTCAAACGGGAAATATTGAGAATTATTCAGATTATTTTGTAAAAAATAACGAAAAAGCACAAGGCATTGTTTGTCCTTTTGGCGATGGTCCAAAATATTTTTATGGCGAGCATATTGGCGAAAATTTGTATATTAATCTAATTAGCCAAGCAAAGAAAACAATTTTTATAACAACTCCATATCTTATTATTGATAGTGAACTTAGAGATGCGCTTATAAATGCGAGCAATCGTGGTGTTGATGTTAGAATTGTAACCCCGCATATTCCAGATAAAAAAGTGATTTTTAGTATTACTAGAAGTCATTACAAGATTCTTCAAGACAGTGGAATCAAAATATTTGAGTTCAAAAAAGGATTTATCCATTCAAAACAAATTTTGATAGATAATGAGTTATCTATTGTTGGGACTATAAATTTAGATTATCGAAGTATGATACATCACTATGAATGTGGAGTTCTAATGTACAACACTTCGTGTATAAAAGATATCGAAAAAGATTTTGAAAACATATTTGAAAATTCAATAGATATGAAAGATTTTAAACAAATGTGGATAGCAAAAATTTTCTGTGCATTAATTAAGTTGTTTACACCTTTGTTTTAAATTGAAAATTAGAGACATCATGTCTCTTTTTTTATTAGTTAAATTAATCTGATTTGTATATTATATTATAATTAATACTTATCAAAATTCTTGACGCCTTGTGCTTTTGTAAAAGTTATAGTTATGTTTGTATAACCGAATTTCGACCATTTCCGACCTTTTTGAAGTGAATTTTGTAAAAAATATAAAATTTTTGAGTAAATTTTACAAATATTGTAAAAAATCGTTGTGCTTTTTATGAATAATTGATAAAGTTAAATTACTTTTCGTCAAAAATACAGTTGAAAAGCAAAATAAAAAAGGTAAGGAAAAGAAACATGGAAGAATTTAATCTTAAATCTGAAAATTACATAAAGGAGAGCGACAAAAATTTGGATAAAAAAGTTGTAAATATTTTGTTGAGCCTTGGAATCTCACCAAACCTACAAGGATATGCTTTTTTGAAAGAAAGTATCAAACTTGCAATTTACAACCCATCATATATTGGAGCTATTACAAAAATTATGTATCCAACAATTGCTAGCAAATTTAAAACTACCGCTTGCAGAGTTGAAAGGTCAATAAGACACGCATTAGACGTTTCTTATATGAAAGGAAAAATATACAATATTAACGAAATTTTTGGACTTAGGATTTTGGAAGAAAATGAAAAACCTACAAATTTCGAATTTGTAGCACTTGTTGCCGATAGACTAGCATTGGAGCTTAATTAATAATAACAAAATTAAGTATATATCTTATTTAGATGATTGACAAAAAAACACTGATTTGCTATAATTTTAAATCATGTACAATAAGTTAAATGTTGTACTTTTGGGAGACTTTATGGAAAGAATTAGAATTAAAGATTTAGAATACGACAAAGTTAGCAAAATAAGTGGTTTTGTTGAGAAATTAAAAGACACAAAATATATGGTTTTTGTAATTTTGAGAGATATTAGTGGTGAAACTCAAGTATCAATTGACAAAGCAACTCAAAGCGAAATGGCAAGCGAAGTTTTGAAGGCTATTGAAGGCTCAGTTGTATCATTTTGGGGTACTTTGAAAAAGAGTGATTTCGTCAAGAAATATGGCTGTGAATTTTTGCCTGAAAGACTACATATTGAGAGTATTGCTGAACCATCGCCAATAACCGAAGAAGCCAATATTGACCAAAAAATTAATTACAGATGGCTTGACCTTAGAACTAAGAAAAATACCCTTATATTTGAAGTCCAAACTTGTTTGGTTAATTCATTTAGAGAATATTTACTCCAAAGAGACTTTTTGGAAATACACACTCCAAAACTTATTGGCACTGCGTCAGAAAGTGGCTCGGATGTATTTGAACTAAAATATTTTGATAGAAAGGCATATCTTGCTCAAAGCCCACAATTTTACAAGCAAATGGCAATGGCATCGGGATTTGATAAAATATTTGAAGTAGGCCCTGTATTCAGAGCCGAAAAATCTTATACAAACAAACACGCAACAGAGTTTACCGGTTTTGACTTGGAATTAAGTTATATCGACGATTTTTATGATGTAGTAAAAGTTGAAGAAGAAATGCTAGTTTATGCACTCAAAAATGTCAAAGAAAAATATGGCGACAAAATCAAAGAACTATATGGCCTAGATGTTGTAGTTCCTGACAAGGCATTCCCAATTATGAAATTAGCCGATGTTTACAAGGAACTTGAGAACAGATATGGCTACAAAGTTCCCGAAAGTGAATTAGGGGATTTGACAACCGAAGCCGAAAAACTATGCAAGAACTTGTCTCAAGATATGTTTGGCTCGGAGTTTTTGGTAATAACAGACTATAGTGCTGAAAAAAGAGCATTCTATCATATGCGTAAAGATGGTGTTCCACAAGGTTATGACTTAATTTGGAAGGGCTGTGAGATTACAACCGGAGCACAAAGAGAACATAGATTTAATGAACTCAAAGCACAGGCGGAAGAAAAAGGACTTGCAAAAGATGTTGAATTTTATATGCAGTTCTTCAAATATGGTTGCCCACCTCATGGCGGATTTGGACTAGGCGTAGATAGACTTACGATGATATTGCTTGGACTTTCTATTAAGGAAGTTATGTTTATATTCCGTGGTCCTAATAGACTAAACCCTTAAAGTTTTGTATAGTGGTTTTTTGTTAAAATTAAGCTTTAGCACAATAAGTTATTTTGAAAACAACACAAATTTGTTAAAAAATTATTGCAAAATTTAAATTAATATGATATTATATTCTCGTTGTTAAGTTTTTTCAGCGAGAATTTAAGCCGAAGTGGCGGAACGGCAGACGCACACGACTCAAAATCGTGCGGGAAACCATGTGGGTTCAAATCCCACCTTCGGCACCAAAAAAATGCAA
>DOEE01000003.1:720485-720782 GCA_003524095.1 Clostridiales bacterium | reverse complement strand
ACTATGTTATTCGTTGAACCCGGTAGTCGTGAGCAATAGTAGTGCAAGCACTCCACTCACGACAAATACTCGCTTATGCTTGTATTGACAAATCCCACCTTCGGCACCAGTATTTTAGTATCCTAGAGTGGATACTATTTTTTTAGTTAATATATACACCATACGTTTTTAGGTGGGCCCCTACGGGTCGTCCTGTCGGACCCAGACCGCAACGGAGTTGCTCCCGGCTTTGGCTAGGAATGTGACCACAGGCACATTCCCTTAACGCGTCGCCCCTTCGGCACCAAAAAAATGCAA
>DOEE01000003.1:611137-720218 GCA_003524095.1 Clostridiales bacterium | reverse complement strand
ACTATGTTATTCGTTGAACCCGGCAAACGTGAGTAATAGGAGTGCAAGCACTCCACTTACGACAAATATTCGCTTATGCTTGTATTGACAAAATTTATTATTATATACTATTTTAAAATAATTGATGTGGAAGCGTATAAATGATAGGCCTTTCCTTGACAATTGTGTTATAAAAATATACAATAATGCTAACTTAACTTAAAGGAGCAAATTATGTTTTGTACACATTGTGGGAAGGAAATAAATGACGATGCTATTGTTTGTGTTCATTGTGGGTGTGCAGTCGGAAAATCTCAAGCCAGCGGAATAAAAGTTGGAAAGTCTGGAAAATCTAAAATGGTCGCTGGACTTCTGGGAATTTTGCTTGGGGATTTTGGTGTCCATGATTTTTATATGGGAAACATTGGAGCGGGGATTGCGAGTGTATTATTCTTTTGGACGGGAATACCTGGCATTGTTGGACTAATTAAAGGTATCATATATCTTTGCGAAACCGATGAACAATTTGAATCAAGATTTAATAAATAATTAATTTCACTCTTTTGGGTCTAATTGTGACTTATTAAGGAGTGATTTTTTATGTGCTTAAACAATTGAAAAATATTTAAATTTATGCTAAAATTAATTGAATTTGGGAGACTTGTATGAATATTAAAAAAATTATTTCGGATAATATTAAGTTAGAAAATTGTCATGTCGATTTTTTGGGATTAGTAAGTGATACTGCTGACAAAAAAATGGGCGATTTTAGTGTTGCATGTTTTTCGCTTGCAAAAGTATTGCGAAAATCTCCTATTCAAATTGCTGAAGATATCAAAAATTGCTTTCCCAAACTTGATATAATCGACCACATCGAAGTTGTTAATGGTTATGTAAACTTTTTTGTAAACAAAAACATTTGTGTCAAAAACATATTGGAAGAAATTTCTTCGGGTGTTAGTTTTGAAAAAGATAATAAGTATGTAGGCAAAACTGTTTGTTTTGATTATAGTTCTGTAAATCTTGCAAAATATATGCATATAGGACATTTGTCTACAACCATGATAGGCGAAAGTTTGGCTAGAATTTATGAGTCCCTAGGATTTAAGTCAATTAGAATTAATTATATTGGCGATTACGGAACACCTTTTGGAAAGATGATTTATGCTCATCTTAATTTTGGGAGTGAAGAAGAATTAAATGCTCGTGGTGTAGACTATCTACAAGATATGTATGTTAAATTTTGCAAATTGGCAGAAGAAGATTCAAGTTTGGAAGAACAAGCAAGAATATATTTCAAAAAGATTTGTGACAAAGACGAAGTTATCTATCCAATATTTTTAAAAATTATTGAAATTTCCAAAATTTCCGCAAAGAATATTTTAGACAAACTCGATGTGCATTTTGATTCGTGGAAGGGGGAATATTCGTATAGCGGGGAGTTAAACAATGTCCTTGATTTGCTTAAATCCAAAAATTTGTTAGAAGATAGCCAAGGTGCAAAGATTGTTAATTTAGATAAGTACAATTTGGGTGCTTGTTTAATTCAAAAGTCCGATGGCACTAGTATTTATGCCACAAGAGATATTGCGGCGGTACTAGATAGATATAGTACTTACAAGTTTGACAAAATGATTTATGTAACAGCAGTTCAACAAAAATTACATTTTGAACAAGTTTTCAAGGTTATGGAACTAGTTGAGTTGGGTTTCAAAGACAAACTTCAACATGTTTACTATGGAATGTTTTCTCTGCCAACTGGAAAGATTGCATCAAGAAAGGGTAAGCAAGCAGTTTTAGTTGACCTTATGGACTATGCTTTGCAAAAAACAACAGATATAATAAGCACTCGTCCTTACTGCGAAGACAAGAAAAAAGAAATCGCAAAAAAGATTGCATATAGTGCATTAAAATTTACACCTCTCAAAAATGAGAGAATAAAAGATACCGTTTTTGATGTTGAAAATGCTTTTAGTTTTGACGGGGATACTTCGGCATACTTGCAATACACATATGCTAGAATTTGTAGCATAATTAGAAAAGCAGGTATAACTAATTTTGAAAATATTAATTATTCAAAATTAAATGCGGAATCTATCTGCAATTTGGTCATGGAATTAAACAACTATAAATCTACTGTTACAAAGGCAATGGAACAAAATGAGCCTAGTATAATTTCGAAATACACTTTGGATATTTGCAAACAATTTAACAAATTTTATACAACCGAAAAAGTTGTAACAGATGACTTGGAAAGCACGACTGCAAAAATTTATGTTTTGCAAAATCTAAAAACAGTTTTGGAAAAACTATTTAATCTAATATGTATTGATACGGTTGAAGAAATGTAAAAAAATAACTTAGTGAATATTTCATCACTAAGTTATTTTATTTTTGCAGAAAACCACGAAATAGTTCCGTGGTTTTCTCAACAATAAAAGACGAGATTTCTATCTCGACTTTTGTTATAATAAAGATTATAAAATTTTATTAAAAATGCAATTGTGTTAGAATATGAAATTTATTTTGCCTTCAACAATTTTTGCTTGAAAGGTTTGTATAGCGCCATTTTTATTTAATGAAATTTCAAAAAGTTGATCATCTTTTGATTTAATTTTGTAAATAGTTTTTTCTTTAATACCAGAAGTTATGTTTACAAGCTTAAATTCAAGTTCAGTTTTATTGTTTTCTTTTTCAAATTCAATTTCGATTTTTTGAACTTTTACTCCGTTTTTGTAGATTTCATATTCATATTCAAGTTCATTATTTTCTGAACTTTGTTCAACAACAACATAATTGTTTTCGTCAAGGTAAGTTTTAAATTCAATTGAGTATTCGGTGCTATTCCCTTCGGTTTCAATTGTTTTTTTGCCTTCAACTTTGAAATGGGTTTCATTAGCAATCAAAACGCCTTCTAATGTAGTTGAAATTTCAGTTTCGGTTTCCTCATCTTCAATTTCAACTTGAGTTTCTGTAGCAATTTCATCATAATAAAGTTTATAGGTGTTTGTGTTTGATAAGTTTGGGATAGAAATTGTCATAACAAAATTATATTTGGCAAGTTCTTCTGATAAATTCGTATTTTTTTCAACTTTTTGAGTAAAACCATTATTTTTTATAACATCTCCAAACATTGTTAGGCAACTTTTTGTTCCCGCTAGGTCTTCATCAGTAATATTTGCAGGTTTTTCTGTTGACGTTTGTTCAAGGTTTACTGATTTCATACTTTTTACAACACTGGTTTGTTCTTGTTGTAGATAAATTGCGCTAGACATGGCTGATAGTGCATACATTTCTTTTGAATTTGTATTTACTTGTTTTTTTGTTCCACCACAAGCCGTTAATAGCAATGCGAGTGGTAAACACAATAGTATTGCCGCAATTATTGCTATGAACTTCGATTTTTTTGTTTTTTGCATATTATTCTCCTTAAATTTATTTAACAAGATTTATTATATTTTCTTGTCTATACTAATATAACAATTCAATTAACCCAATTTGTTGGTAATTTTATAATTATTTTTTAAAATTTTAGTTGTTTGATTGTTGTTTTATGATATGATATAATATTAATGTTAGATTATTTAAAATTATTTCAACAATTTTATGTGTTGGTATTGTTATAATAAATGGAATGGAATATGGATTATAAATAACTTGAAAGAAAAATTGAGAAGTTGAAAAATGGAGATTTAGAAGCATTTGACTATATTTATGATTGTACAAATCGCGTCGTCTATTTTTCAATATTAAAAATTGTGAGAGATAAAATATATGCCGAAGATATCTTACAAGATACTTATATGCGAGCATTGTCTTGCTTATCTCAATATAAAGCGAATACCAACTTTATAGGGTGGATATGTACAATAGGTAAATCATTATCTGTGAATCATTTAAAAAAATATCGTCATGAAATTGATGTTGATTTTGATTTGGAGACATGTGATTATAATTCTAGTGAAAATGAACTGCCATATATTTTTGATATAGCAACAAAAATTTTATCAGAGGATGAATACAAAATTATAATGCTTTGTCATGTCTCAGGATATAAACGGAGAGAAGTTTCGATGATGCTTGATATGCCAATAGGTACTGTTACATGGAAAAACAATGAAGCGTTGAAAAAATTAAAACAATATTTAGAAAAGGAGGACACCAAATGAAAAACATAAAAAAACTTTTATCACAACAGAGAAATGAAATCTTACCTGGTAATGCGATGAAAGATATTATTAAACAGAAAATTAGACTTGAACAAAAACAAACTTCTCTTGTTTATGCACATAATGGACAACAAAAAGGCGATAATGCTTTAAAAACAAAGTTGCTTGTTTGTTCAATTGTGTTAATTTTGGTGTTGCTTGTTGGAATATTCATACCAATTTTATTAAATAAAAACTTTGATAATAATAAAAGACAAATTTATAATAAATTTGCACAGGTTACTAATGCAGAAACATTTTTTGCTTATAGTGCCGCTTCAGTTGGAAACTTGCTGTCATCACCTTATACAGCGACAAATTGTTCAGTCATGGCGACTTCAATGTCTGTTGGAACACGAGTACTAACAAAAGAGTCAGATTTAAATTCTGCACAAACAGAAATAATTGATAGATACATGCCTTTAGTTATAAATCTGCTTAGCACAAGTAACATTGAAAGCAATATTGCAGAGGGTGATATTAATTATAAATTTGTTATGAATATCCATTATACTAATTTGAACGGAGAAGTTGTTATTTTTAAAATGCTGTTTAATAAACTATTGTTAGGAGAAGAGAACGAAGAAGATGAAGTTGAACAGAATTATGCAATTGATGGAATCCTTTTAAAAGGAAATGAAAAATATCATGTGGAAGGTTTGCACAAGGTTGAAAAAGAGAACGGAGAGTCTGAAAGTGAAATGTTTTTTAAAGCATTTCTAAATTCAGAAAAAACTTCATTCATTGAAGTTCAATAAAATTTTGAAATTGAGAATGAAGATGGGGAAAACGAGATTGAACAAAAATTTATTTACTCATTATACAATAATGGTAAAGTAGTAGAAAAAAATACTATTAAATATGAGTCCGAAGACAACGAATTAAGTTTGAGAATGAATATTATAACTGAAAGAGGAACTAACATTTTATTATTTAATTATGAGAGAATTAAAAATAAAAATGTTCTTCATGTAGTAGGTAATATTGGTGATGAATCTATAAATTATTATATATATTTTCATGAAGATGGTTATCAGTATATATTGGGGAATTAAAAATTAAGCGTTTATTGAAAAATGTCGAAAAGAAAACAACAACAGGCAGAAATGTAAAACATAAAAAACACGGAACCATGAAGTGACTCCTACGGGAATCTTCACTATTCCGTGGTTTTTTATTATGACTGCTCAATATATTGATATTTTGCAAAAACTTTGTAATCGTTATTAATTTTGATAGTAACTATATAACCTTTTTCGTTGGCCTGAAGAGTATATGCGCTAGATTCTTTGAGACCTTCTTTGGTATCGGCTAGGGTAATTACGGTCTCGTCTTGTTTGTAATATCCGCTGTCCAATACTTCGTTGTTGTCGTTTTTGGTGGTGTATTTGTTGTCTGTTCCAAAAGTTGTAAATCTTTTGTTTCTGCCATTTTTTGTTTTTAACACACTAAGTAATTCTGCTTCATTTTCGACTTGAAATTCTTCAAACACTTTGGATTTGCCTTCATTATTTGCCATTCCCCAGTCAATAGACACACTATCGTATTTAAAGGTTTTTCCCGAAACCTGCATGGTGTTGCATGCTGTAAGAAAAAGTAAACATACAAGCAAAACGACTATATATTTTGTTTTTTTGATAATTTGCATAGTATCTCCTTTGGTGGTTTTTGATATATTAACAAAAACTTAAATATTAGTCAGCAGAACTCATTCAAAAATAAAATATAAAAAACAATAATTTTGTCTATTTATGTGATTTGATTAATAAATTGATTTATTTTGAAAAATTATTATGTAAATTTTTAATATGGCAACAAAAAGTATATTCAATTAAAATTGAAAAGTAAACATGTTTGTGGCTGTTATAATAGAATTAATATGTCAATTTGGTCAAATAATTAATAGGGTTTTGCTTTGAGAAATATTTAATATGTAGTAAACTAATTGTAGGAGAATTATATGGATAAGTTTGTAATTATTGACGGAAATAATCTTATGTATAGAGCCTTTTATGCGTTGCCACAACTGTCTAATTTTGATGGCGAAATTAGCAATGCTGTATTTGGTTTTGCAAATATGCTAGTTAAGTGTATCAACGAAATTAAACCAAAATATATTGCAGTTTGCTTTGATGTTGCAAAAAAGAACTTTAGACATGATAAATTCGCTGATTACAAGGGTACTAGAAAACCCACACCTGATGAACTTAAATCTCAATTTCCAATAGCAAAAGAAATGCTTAAAAAAATGAATATCCAAGTTGTCGAAAAAGAAGGACTAGAAGCAGATGATTTGATGGGGTGTCTGAGTAGACAATTTGATACAGAAAACATTATTGTTTCTGCTGATAGAGATACATTTCAACTAATTAATTCAAATACAAGTGTTTGTTTTCCTAAAAAGGGAATTACTGAGACTATTAACTTGGGACTTAATAATCTCAAAGAATTTTATGGCGTAGAACCAAGTCAAGTTATTGATTTAAAAAGTTTAATGGGAGATGCGTCGGATAATATTCCTGGTGTTAGTGGAATAGGCGAAAAAACAGCACTTAATTTGATTGGAAAGTATGGAACTTTGGATAATGTCTATGAACATATTGAAGAGATATCTGGCAAACAAAAAATCAACTTAATTAATTGCAAAGAACAAGCATATATGTCCAAATATCTTGCAACAATTGTAGTAGACGAAAAACTTGATTACAAACTTTCTGATTTTGAATATACTTATCCATTTGGAAGTGATGTCAAGGAATTGTTTAAACATTATCAATTTAATTCACTTCTCAAAAGAGATGAAATTTTTGATAACACTATTGTTACTCAAAAACAGGAAGTACCAATAATAATTGTTGATAATGATGATAAATTACAAGACCTTATAGATGTTTTGGAAAAATCAAAAGAAATTGCAATTTATATGGACAGGGAAACAACGAATATATTTGCGGGAAGCGAATACAAGATTTGCACTGGACAAGATTTGCTTAGTACGGGAGTTAATTTTGAGTATTTATTGAAACTTCTCAAACCAATTTTGGAAGCAAAAGAAATCAAAAAAATAGTTTTTGATGCCAAAGCACTCAAACATTTTTTAAAAGGCATGGATATTAAACTAAATAGCGTTGAGTTTGATTGTTTGATAGCAAGATATTTAATAAACTCAATTGCAAAATCTAATGTAACTCTAACTGATGTTATGGTTGAAAACGGCTTTGAAACCGAAGCCTTTGGTTACGCACTATGTGAGATTAAAGATAAGTACTATGCAAAACTTGAAAAAATGGACTTGTTTAGACTCTATTATGATATTGAATTACCGCTTATGGAATTGCTATTCGATATGGAAATTCAAGGTTTTAAGGTCGATAGAGTTGAACTTGAAGAATTGGAAGTTAAGTATAGACAAGAGATTACAAAACTTGAAAAAGATATTTATGATTGTGCTGGCACTAAGTTTAATATCTTTAGCCCAAAGCAATTAGGTGAAGTTCTGTTTGATAAATTTAATCTTAATATTCCAAGCAACAAAAAGAAAAGCACAAACATAGAAATTTTGAATGAAATTGAAGATAGGCATCCAATCGTGCCTTTGATTATTAGATACAGAACAATTACCAAGTTATATAATACTTATATTTTGGGATTCTTGAATTTGTTGGATAACAAAGACAAAATTCATACTTTGTTTAACCAGACTCTAACATCTACTGGCAGACTTAGTAGTAGTGAGCCGAATTTGCAAAATATTCCAATTCGTACTGAAGAAGGGAGAAATTTGAGAAAATTATTTGTTCCATCTAGTGAAAATGGAATGATAGTTAGTGCCGACTATTCTCAGATTGAACTAAGACTGCTTGCTAGTTTTAGTTGTGACGAAAAACTTATATCGGCATTTAATAATGGTGAAGATATTCATGCAAGAACAGCAAGCGAGATATTTGGGGTTCCGCTTAGTGATGTCACACCCGAACTTAGACGTCAAGCAAAAGCAATAAACTTTGGAATAGTATATGGAATAAGCGATTTTGGACTAAGCCAAAATATTGGCATTACTAGAAAAGAAGCAAGCAACTATATCAAATTGTATTTTGAAAGATATCCAAACATTGAAACCTATATGAAATCTAATGTAGAGTATTGTAGAAAATTTGGATATATCAAGACCATTTTTGGAAGAATTAGACCAATACCAGAAATCAATAGTTCAAATTATAATATTCGTACTTTTGGCGAAAGAGCGGCTATGAATATGCCTTTGCAAGGTAGTGCAAGTGATATTATTAAACTTGCAATGGTCAAAATTTTTGACGAATTTAACAAAAAACAATTAAAAAGCAAAATTATTGTGCAAGTGCATGATGAATTGGTTGTTGATTGCTATCCAGGTGAAATGGAAATGGTCAAAGATATTTTGCGACGCAATATGGAAAATGTTGTTGATTTAAGCGTTAAACTTAGTGTTAATATTGAATGTGGCAAAACTTGGTTTGATGCCAAGTAAAAAGGATAAAAATGAAAAGAATATTTAAAAATGCAGTAGTTGTAACTATGAATCAAGAAAACGAAGTTATAACTAATGGTCAAGTTGAACTTGATGATAATATAATTACTTATGTTGGCGAAAGTCGAGAAGCAATGGGTGAAATAATTGATGTTAAGGGAAATATTTTAATGCCAGGATTTGTAAATACTCACTGCCACTTGGCTATGACTCTCTTTAGAGGATATGGTGAAAACACCAATTTTGGAAACTGGTGGCTTGATTATATGCGTCCACTTGAAGAAAAACTCCAAGACGGGGATTGTTACTATGGTGCAACTCTTGGAATAATGGAATTAATTAAAAATGGTGTAACTACAGTTGCGGATTTTTATATCAGTCCACAAGAAACAGCTAAGGCAGTTGTTGACACAGGAATTAGGGCAAGTATTGGTATTGGTGCTGTTACTGGCAAAGAACTTCTTTCTGAAGATTATCTAACCAAAAAACTCCAAAGTATTTCTATTAGTCCAAACATTAAACCTATTCTCTATGCACACAGTCTTTATGCTTGTGACGAAGGTCAATTTATGGAAATTAACAAATATGCAAGCAAACATGATTTAATTAAATCAACTCATGTAAGTGAAACTTTGAATGAAGTGGGACAGATTGTAAGTAAACACGGTGTTACACCAATTGGACTACTTGAACAAATTGGATTTTTTGATACACCTTGTATTTTGGCGCATTGTGTTCATTGCGACCAAGACGATATTGATATAATGAAAAAATATGATATAACGGTTTCCACAAATCCATCGAGCAATCTTATACTTGGAAGTGGGATTGCACCTTTGTATAGTTATATCAAAAATCAAATTAATGTTTCTATTGGCACAGATGGGGCTGCTAGCAACAACAATTTAAATATGTTTAAGGAAATGTATCTAGCAGACAATCTCCAAGCGGGGGTTTTGAATCAGCCAAAAGCGATTATGACTATTGACGCACTCAAAATGGCAACCATTAGGGGAGCGAAAGCATTGGGTTATGATAATCTTGGACGTGTGGAAGAAGGATATCTTGCAGATTTAATCATAATTGATACACACAAACCAAACATGCAACCAAATAATGATATATTTAATAATCTAGTTAATGCATGTGAATCTAATAATGTAATTCTAACAATGGTTGACGGCAAGATATTATATAGCGACGGCAAATATTATTGTAATGTCGACTATACAGATATAGCCGAACATTGCAATCAAATTATAAAAAGAATTGAAAACAATTTTGTTTGACTTTAAATTTGACTTTTGAGTTTTTTAGAGTTTTTTCAAGTACAAATAATTAATAATAAAATTCCGCAAAATATTTTAAAGATTTTTCTATAACTTTTGCAAATTTACGACATAATGCTTAATAAAAGTGCTTTTTTAGGCACTTTTTTTGTTTTAAAAAATTTTTATAAAAATTGTAAAAAAATTGCATAAAACTCTTGACATATGAAAATTATAGTGATATTATATTGGCGAAAGTCAAAGAAAGTCAAATTTTTTTGCAAGGAGGTTATGATGTCAAAGATAAGTGATATTATTGAAGAATTTATTTTGGAGCAACTAGATAATGACGGGTTTATTAATTTATCTCGAAACGAACTTGCTAACTTTTTTAATTGTGCGCCTAGTCAAATAAATTATGTACTTTCGACCAGATTTACCGAACCTAAGGGATTTGTTATTGAATCTCACAGGGGTGGTGGTGGATACATACGACTAGGCAGAGTTAATCTCGAAAAAAGTTCTTATGTCAAAAACCTACTTTCGACTACTCTGAATGGCGATATTGATTATCATGATGCTTGTGGAATTTTGGATAGTTTAGTGAGTCTTAAAGTATTAAGCGAGCAAGAAGCAAAAGTTTTGAAATATGCAATAACTCCAAAGGCATTATCGTTGCCTGTCAAAATAGAAAATAAACAAAGAGCAAATATAATTAAAAATGTATTAATAAATATGTTAAAGGAGTGATATATTATGTTGTGTGATAAATGTAAGAAAAATGAAGCAAATTATTATCGTAAAACTATTATAAATGGTGTTACGACCGAGCAACACTTGTGTAGCGAGTGTGCAAAAAAAGTTGACCCGCATGCGTTTGATTTTGAAAGATTTGGCAATTTTGATTTGTTTGATGTATTTGATTCCAAACGTTCATTATTAGATTTTGATGATGATGGATTTGGTTTTGAAGATAGTTTCTTTGAACCAAGAAATACCGGACTTATTGGAGATGCTATGAAATCTATTAGTGTTGGGGCAGAAAAATTTAAAACTGAAAACAAAAAACGCAATCCAAAACTAGATAAATTAAAAAGTGATTTGAGAAATGCTGTTGAAAAAGAAGATTATGAAAAGGCAGCAAAACTCAAAAAAGAGATAGAAAGTCTTGAAAATCCAAAAAATGAAGACAAAAAAGACGATAACAAAAAAGATGATAACAAAAAAGACGATAACAAAAATAAAGATAAAAAGGGAGAGTGATTGATATGTATAGTAATTTAAGATTTACAGAAAGTGCAGATTTGGCACTTCAATATGCTGGAAGCATTGCATTGCAATATGGGAGTTATACAATTGATACTGAACATATTTTGTACGGACTCACAATGATAAAAGATAGTGTTGCAAGCAAAATTCTCAAAAACTACGGAATTACATCAAGTTCGCTAGAAAATGTATTTGCAAAAATTTACAAAAATTCAAGTACTCTTATTGCAAACGAGGTGGACTTGTCAATAGATAGCAAGGAAGCGATTTTGATTGCTAGTCAATTTGCTAGTCAAATAGGGCATGATTTTGTTGGCACTGAGCATTTGCTTATCGCAATTTTGCTTGGTGAAAACTACGATGCAGGAAGTATAATCAAAAGATACTTTAGGGCAAATATTAATGACATAAAAAATAGCGTTTTGCAGGTCTTAAAATCCAAGGCTATGGGTATGCCACAAGATAATTACTCAAATTATTCGGATATGGGTACTATGCAAAATTCGAATTTTTCCGGAAATTCCGCCGAATTGCCAGAATTTATGAGTTCTATGGGAAGAGATTTAACCGCCAAAGCAAGAGAAGGAAAAATTGACCCAATTATTGGAAGAAAAGAAGAAATTGAACGTGTTATTGAAATTCTTTGTCGAAAGAACAAAAACAACCCAGTTTTAATTGGTGAGGCAGGAGTAGGTAAAAGTGCAGTTGTAGACGGTTTGGCCTTGGCGATTGCTAGTGGAAATGTTCCGGATTTGCTCAAAAACAAAACCATATTTTCACTTGAACTTGGTGGTCTTATGGCTGGAACTAAATATCGTGGCGAACTTGAAGAAAGATTAAAACAAGTCATAGATTATATTACAAACAACAAAGATATTATAGTATTTATTGATGAAATCCATACACTTGTTCAAGTTGGTGGAGACAAAGGTGAAGTAAACCCAGCAGACATGCTTAAACCATACTTGGCTCGTGGCGAATTTCAAACAATAGGTGCTACTACTACAGAAGAATATCGTAAATATATCGAAAAAGACAAGGCTTTGGAGAGAAGATTTCAGCCTGTAATGGTTAACCCACCAACAGTTGAACAAACTATTGAGATATTAAGGGGACTAAAAGATAGTTTTGAAGTGTTCCATAAAGTCAAAATTAGTGATGATGCAATTGTTGCTGCGGCATCTCTAAGCGATAGATATATTATGGATAGAAGTTTGCCGGATAAGGCAATTGACTTAATTGATGAAGCAAGTTCAAAAGTTAAGGTAAATGGCAGAAAAAAACCGGAAGAACTCAAAGAACTTGAAGAACAAATTTCAAAATATGAAGCGGAAAAGAAAGAAGCTTTATTTGCCGAAAATTTTGAAAAAGCTGGACAATTTAGAGATAAAATTAGAGAAGCACAAGAAAAGATTAAACAAATCTCAAACTCAGATGTTGCAAACTCAGATGATTTGACAATTACACAAGAAGATATTTGCAATATCGTTTCGGAATGGACAAAAATTCCAGTTTCAAAAATAACCGAAAACGAAAGAGAAAGACTACTCAAACTCGAAGAAATCTTGCACAAGAGAGTTATTGGTCAAGATGAAGCAGTTAGGGCTGTTAGCAAGGCTATAAGACGTGCTAGAATTGGCTTAAAAGATAATAATAGACCAATTGGAAGTTTTATGTTCTTAGGTCAAACTGGTGTTGGTAAAACTGAACTTTGTAAGGCTTTGGCAGAAGCAATGTTTGATAACGAAAATGCTGTTATTAGACTCGACATGAGTGAGTATATGGAAAAGCATAGTGTAAGCAAACTTATTGGTTCGCCACCAGGATATGTTGGATTTGATGAAGGTGGACAATTAACCGAAAAAGTTAGAAGAAAACCTTATTCTGTTATATTATTTGACGAAATCGAAAAAGCACACCCTGATGTATTTAATATTTTGTTACAAGTACTAGATGATGGGCGACTTACCGATAGCCAAGGCAGAACTGTATCATTTAAGAATACGATAATTATCTTTACATCAAACGTAGGTGTAAACGAATTGCCTAAAAAGAAAGGTGGACTTGGTTTTGGCGATGGAAATGATGACAAGACTTTGGATTATGATGAAATCAAAGAAATTCTAATGAATGCACTAAAGCGTCAATTTAAACCAGAATTTTTAAATAGAATTGATGTGGTCACTGTATTCCATCCATTAAACTACGAACAATTGTCTCAAATTGCTAAGTTGTTTATAAGCAATTTAAACAAAAGACTACTTAGTCGTGGTGCAAATTTGAAGGTCACCGAAAGCGCACTTAAGTACTTGATTGATAAAGGTTATGATTCGGAGTATGGTGCAAGACCACTACGAAGATTAATCGAACAAGAAATCGAAGACAAGATTGCTGAACAAATTTTGGAAGGAACAATCCCTGAAAAATCGACAATTATAATATCTGCAAAAGACGGAAAATTAAATTTCAAAGTAAGTCCACAAGAAAATTAATATAAAATCATTTGATGTGTGTTAGTTTTTTTGATAGAATATAAGTGTAAATTAATTGTAATTTTTGCAATAATTTACGAAATGTTAATTATAAGGGAGAGAATTATGGAAATTAAATACATTTCAAAAAACTACAAAATCTCCGATAAACTCAAAGATATTATCGAGAAAAAATTAAATAAACTATCTAAATACTTCACAAAAGACACAACTGCAAAGGTTGCTTGTTCTGAACAAAACGATAGATGTAAATTGGAAATTACTATCAACAGTGCTGGATTATTTATAAGAAGCGAAGTTGAAAGTGATAATATGTATAATAATATTGATTTGGCTATGCCTAAACTTGAAAGACAAATTGTTAAAAATAACAAAAAATACAAAAACAAATTTGCCGACAAGTTATTGTCTGATGCGTTGGAATTCTTGGAAGAAGAACCTACTAATGAAACTTATAAGGTTGTCAAGAAGAAAACATTTGAACTAGACCCAATGTCAGTTGAAGATGCCGAAGCATATATGGAAGCAGTGGGACATAGTTTCTATGTGTTCTTAAATGCGGAAACGGGCGAAATCAATGTTCTATACAAGAGAAATGATGGCAATTTAGGTCTAATTGAAGCAATTAAGTAATATCAAATTATAGCACTACTCAAGTGATATTATGATGATTTTGAGAATAAAACAAAAAAAGTTTTATTCTCATTTTTTTCTTCTTTTTATTTGTTTAAAAGAGTATTAGAAGTGTTTAAATACAATGTGTTTTATTTGACGATTACATGATTTTGAAGTAAAATAAAACTATATGTTATCTTTGAAGTAAAATATATCTAAATATTATCTTTGAATTAAAATCAAACCATAAAGGAAAATTATGAAACAATATTATCAGATGAAAAGTCAAGAAGCAATCAATTTATTGCATAGTGACGACCTTCAAGGACTTTCTAGTGTTGAAGCCTCTACTAGATTAGAAAGATATGGCGATAATGTTCTTAAACAAAAAAATAAAAAGAGTCCATTAAAAATTTTTTTGGGACAATTTGCCAATATAATGATATTGCTTTTGATATTGGTTGGTATTGTTTCATTGGTGTATTCAATTGTCAATCAAGAAAGCATAATCGAATCAATAGTAATATTTTCATGCGTCATTGTTAATGCGGTTATGGGATTTGTACAAGAAATGAAATCTGAAAATGCTGTTGAATCACTCAAAACGATAACCGCTTCAAAAGTTCAAGTCAAAAGAGATGGTCTATGGAAAGAAATTGATGCCAAAGAACTTGTTGTTGGAGATATTATTAGCCTTGATGCAGGCGACAAAGTTCCAGCGGATGCTAGAATTATAAGTTCAGTTGGGTTGAAGGTTGATGAATCTTTGCTTACTGGAGAAAGTTTGTCTGTTGAAAAAAGCGAGAGTGAACTGGTTGGGGACAAATTAATACAAGAACAAACAAATATTCTATTCTCGGGAACTAGTGTAGTTAATGGGCGTGCAGAGGCTGTAGTTATTTATACTGGTATGGATACCGAAATAGGGAAAATTGCAGGTTCTATTGATATATCTGAAGATACATTGACCCCATTGCAAATTAAAATAAAAAAGGTTAGTGGCTTTATATCCATAATTGCCTGTGTGTTAGTTGCTATTACCTTTTGCTACGGATTAATTTTAAAAAAAGATGCATTGTCTATAATAATGTTATGTATATCTATGGTTTTGGCATCAGTTCCTGAAGTTTTGCCGATTTCAATCACAGCCACTCTAACTATTGGCGTTAATCAAATGGCAAAGAAAAAAACAATTGTTAAACAGTTGTCTGCAATTGAAACGTTGGGTGCTACTCAAATAATTTGTTCTGACAAAACTGGAACTATTACAACTAATCAAATGACATTGGTTGAAATTTATGCTAATGAGAAAAGATATATTGATGTCAAAAAAAATTATCAAGAATTAAAAATGTGTAATAATATTCTTGGACTGTGCAATGATACAGTTCCGGATAGTTTAAAAAACGGGAGTTTTATAGGTGATCCTGTTGAAATTGCATTAAGCAAGTATTTATTTAACTTGGGTGAGAATATTGATAATTTAAAAAACAAATACAAGAGAATTGATGAGATTCCATTTGACTCGTCAAGAAAAATGATGAGTACGCTTAATAACTTTGGTGATTATAATCTTATTTTGACCAAAGGTGGATTTAGCGAAGTAATCAAACATTGTAATAGATATGAAAAAAATGGAAAAGTACTAAAAATTAATAATCGTGTCGTATCCAACTATTTACGTCATGAAAAAAGAATGAGTAAAAGTGCTTATAAAGTCTTGGCACTTGCATACAAGCCAATAAATAACAAAAAAGATTTTTGTGAAGATGACTTAATTTTGGTGGGAATAATTGGACTTATTGATCCACCAAAAGATGGAGTCAAAGAAGCTGTTGAAAAATGTAAACAAGCAAAGATTAAGCCAATTATGATTACTGGGGATAGTCTAGCGACAGCTCTTGCTGTTGCAAAAGATATTGGTATTGCAAGTAGTGAAAGTCAGGGTGTTGAAGGCAAAGTAATAGACAAAATGACCGATGATGAATTAGTTTCATTTGTGAAAAAATATACTGTTTTTGCAAGAGTTACCCCAGACCACAAAGTTAGAATAGTTAGGGCTTTTCAGTCGGCTGGTAAAGTTGTTGCGATGACTGGTGATGGCGTTAACGATGCTCCTGCTATTAAACTAGCACATGTAGGGGTTGGAATGGGTAGATCCGGCACTGATGTAACTAAGAATGTTGCGGATATAATACTTATGGATGATAGCTTTTCTACAATAGTATCTGCAGTTGAAGAAGGAAGAAGAATATATAACAATGTGCTTAGAACTATTCTTTATAACTTATCTTCAAATTTTGCTGAAATCTTTTTAATTATAATTGGCATGATTATATTTAAAGATATTATTTCGCCTTTGCATATATTGTATATAGATTTGGTAGCAGATACTATTCCATCTATTGCACTGGCATTTGAAAAAGATAGCCCTGAAACTATGAAACAAAAACCTAATGGATTAGATAGACGAGTGTTTACTCCATTCATGATTTCAAGTATTGTGGTTTCGGCAATTATTGAAACTCTAATTTCTCTAGGAATTTTTTTGGTAGCAATGAATTTATTTGGTTATCCAATTGCGCAGACATTGGCTCTATTGTCAGTTGTGATTAACGAATTTGTGTTTACATATAATTGCAAAGAACTTAAAACATTTAGTTTCAAAAAAGGTCTATTTAAAAATAATTTTATGAATATTTCAATTGCAATCTTGTTTGTGATTCAAATGATAGTGTTCTTTACCCCAATTGGCTCGCTATTTGGCATAGTTGAAATATCCTGGTGGCAATTTTTAGCGGTTGTTGCCGTTAATATTGTGGGATTTTTATTGATTGAACTAGTTAAGCCTGTTTTAAACAAAGTATTTGCAGATAAGTAATATGATTTTATATTTAATTGGAGAAGACGATGGAAGTTGTAAATGTGTTGAATGATTCATTGAAGATTGAAAAATTGAAAAACAAAATAATTATTATTTCAAAATCTCAATTAAATCAAGTTTTTGATTCGAAAAATGATAAAGAAATTATAAATGGTCTTAAATATATTGATTCAAACAAAATTGAAACTTATGATGACAAATTTTTACTGACATTTAATTTTTTAACTGAAGAAAATAAACGTACAAATTTAGAAAAAATAGGAATTTATTCTGATTTTAAAACTTTTGCTGTATTTGTAACAAACAATAAAGATATGTTGGCGGGAGAACTGGAAAATCTAGCACATGGCAATTTGGATTATGCTGGAATACTGCTTTCACTTATGGCTAATGCTACAGATAATGATTACATAAAATTAGAAAACCTAGAAAACGAATTAAATGATTTTGATGAAAAATTATCTATGGAAAGAAATTTGGAAAAGTATTCAAGAAAAATTATGTACTACAAAAAATATTTAATTAAGTTGAAGCATCATTATGAACAAATCAATTATATTATTGACTTTTTTGCTGGTCATAGCGAGTTGCTTACTTTACAAGAAGAAAAAGATAAATTATACATGTTAACCAGAAGGATTCCCAAATTAGTCAAGGAAGTTGTCACGTTTATGGATAACTTGTCTCAAACTAGAGAAAACTATCAAGCACAAATTCAAATTAAACAAAGTAATTTGATGAAAATATTTACTATAATTACTGTTATATTTACTCCGCTTCAGCTAATTGTTGGTTGGTATGGAATGAATCTTATGATGCCAGAGTTTAAATTTAAATATTCATATCCTATAGTATTTGGGTTGTGTATAATTATTATAGTTACATTAATAGCAATTTTCAAAAAGAAAAACTGGTTTAAGTAGTATAAAATCAAAAAAGTCCATATTCTTGTGTCTTTTAAAAAGAATTTTTGTTAAAAAATGCCTAAAATAGGGTGAATTTTGAAATTGTAAAATTTTTTTGTCATTTTGGTATTGACTTGGGACAATTTGAGTGATACACTATAGGTGCATTTTAATAAACTTAAAATGTTTTTCCATTTTTCATTCTACCTATATACATATATTTAGGTAAAGGAGACCTGCGATGGTCTCCTTTTTGTGTTATAAAGCCATGATTGCTTTGTTGTTTTATGTAAAAAAACACTTAAAATTTGTGAAGTGAACTCAGTAGGGGTGCTTCATTTGTTTTTAAGTGTTTTTTATACCAAAAAACTTTTTAACTTTTTTATTCTTTTGTAGTTTCTTCTTGATTGTTTACAATATTTTCTTTATTACTTTTTTCAAGTGAGACTTGTTTTTTGGATTTGTAATCTCTAATGCTACCTATAATTGAACATGCCATAAGGATTATTTCAAGACCAGCGCCAATATACGAAGCCAAAATAAACATATAAATTATGTTGCAAAGGTTCTTAATACCAAGTGCGAGTTTTGTATAAACCAAATTTGAAATTCCCATTCCCAAAAAATAAATTGTCATTCCAAGCATTGGGAGTAGGGATATTATTCCGTTCCAAGTAAATATTGTAATTATAATTGAAATGCAAGCGAAAATTATACTAAATAGAATATTAAATTTGTTTTTGTTATATTTGTTTGTAAAATATAAAATGGTTAAAAATATGATGTCAGCAAAAATTATATATGCACCAGTAAATCCACCTAAAAAGAAATAATGAACACCAAAAAATATGTCGGAAATAATAAGCCAGAGTGCAACTCTGACTTTGCTTTTTGAAAATACCGACATTGCAAAAAATACATCAGCAATAATAATTAATATTTGAGAAATAATTTTAAACATTACTGTCCTTAAATTTAGTTTTGAATAATTTCATTGTTTTGAAGGTAGTTAACAAGATTTTTTCTAGTTTTTTCTTCAACAGTTGGAATGATAAAGGCTGCTGAACACATAGTAATCATTATTGATACAAATATTCCAATTAGTCCAAAAAATCCACAAGCATATCCAATGCAATATGCACTTACACATCCGGTTTCTCTAGCAAACAACGCTTTGTTTGAAACACCCATAATACGTGATTTGATAAGCATTCTCTCCAAAACAAATAGGGAAATGAATGGATAACAGAAACCTATAATTCCATAGACTAAACAAATAAGTACAAAGTATTTGCTAATATCTATAAATGGCAAAGCCATAATAAGAACGCCAATTACACACGCAAAAACAGACACAAGTTTGGTTATATCTTTTTTGTTATTTAGAATGTCCGCCAAATAGAATCCTAGTGCGTACAAACTATTAAATACAGCATTCAAAATTCCTGCCAAAGCAAATTCGCCACGACTAATAAATACAAATAACGAATATGTTGTGCTTGTCATATCAAAAAATGCAGTGGAAAAATATACGATTCCATAAGAAAGTAGCATTTTGAAAGTTAATTTTTTGGATTTTTTGTAGTATTCTTCGTTTTTGGATAAAGTATTTATTGCATTTGAAGTTGCGTCTTTATTAAATGTTTTTTGATTTTTGCTTTTTGCATAGAACGAAATAAGCGGAATTACACTAATTGCATAAATAACAAGTGCAATAATTAGCACCAAGGTTTTGTTAATATCTAATAAGAACCCACCAACAACAAGTGCGACAATTACACCTATTTGTTCAAATAATCTAGTAACACCAATTGATTTGTCTGACTTTTGACTAAGTGATGAGTAATTGAATATGATTTCCTTTGGAAGTACATTAAAAGCATAATCCAAAGATAGAAAAATCGCAACACCAATTACACCCACAATAAGATTGATGTCCATTACAAATATAAACACGTTGTATAGGGCAATAGGGATAATTCTAAGCAACAAGAATAGTTGTGGATACTTTCCAAACAAATTCTTGAAAAGCAATTCAAATATTAGTCTTAGGCAGTTTTGGGCGACAAGATAAATAATGGTGTAAATCAAACTTCCCGTTGACTGATATATAATCAAAGGAACAAATGCACCAACTAAGTTGTTGGCAAAATTCGCTATCATTTTGTGAAAATTAAGAAGTTTTAATTGATCCATTTTTTATCCTTATGTTAGTTTTCAAATTTTTCCATATATATCTTATCACAACTAAATATTTTTTAAAAACAAAAAACACCCAAATAGAATATATTTTGACTATTTGGATGTTTATAATCTCTTTTAAAAATACTTTTTGATAGGGGATATAAGATAAACAACTTCAAAAATAATTTTTATATTAGTTGTTACAAATTATTTCTAGCCACAGTGAGTTCGTTACTCTGAATTTTGATAATCTTTGGATAGTCCAAAACAATATCTTTCAAGAAGTTATTAAAATCATCTTTTTCTCTAGCATTATCTCCAACAATATCAAGAGTACATTGATTAAACTTTGACCTAGTTCCAACTTTGAAATATTCACAATTATCAAATGACAAAGTCATTTTTAGTCCACGATTATTAACAACTCTATAACTGTCTCTTTTTTTGTTAATTTTGATTTGTGGCTTTGATGCTCTTAGATATTCTTCGATGTTTACGTTAAGTCCTGTTGGAAATACTTTGTATATAGCATCGTTAATTTCGTCATAGTATTTTGAAATATTGTCATCTTTGCCAATCTTTAATTTGAAGAAATTAGGGATATTTTTCAAAAACTCAATTCTAGTAACTTGTTCACTATCATATCTTATTATGAGTTCTTTGGAAACTTTGTCATGAGTTGTATAAATATTTATTCCTTTTTCAGCAAAGAAAAAGTCATCTGTATCATAATAAATCTTTTCAATATTCGAAGCACCCAAAGTACCAACAGAAAAAGTTGAGAACAATTTACTCTTTAAAATTGCACTCTTGTCAATCTTGATATTATTAAGTAAAAATCTTCCATTCAAAAAATTTGCAACTTGTATTAATTCCATACATCATATTATATAATATATTTTTTTTTTAAGCAAATATTTTTTAGTATTATTTTTTGTTTACAATCTATTGTAAAATTTTTAAAATTTTGTTAGAATAGAATTAGATTTGGGAGTAGGCTTTTATGAGATTTAAAAAAATCCTTACAATCTTAATACTTGTGTTTGTATCAATCACGACATTTTGTGGTTGTGCAGATATTGAGTTTATTAGAGCCATTGATGCTTCCAACACTATTATTGACAAATTAGTCATATCTCTAAACGAATCGGATATTAACAAGGGTGGAGAAACACTATCTACTGTTATGCGTTCTATTGACAATGATATGGTTCTATTTAGAAACAAAGTTGACAATTGGAAACATAGAGAGTTTGATGCATATCCTGATTTGCTTCAAAGAGTGAGTGAGGGAATAAAAGTAGAAGTTTCACAACCCAAGAAAAATGAAATCTCAGTTGCAATCGAATTTTCAGATTGGGATATGTTTGGTCTCTTTTATGGATATGCTGTTGCCCAAGATTTTGAATACGACAAAGCATTACAAGATTATGGTCCATTTATTAACGATTTAATTAATTCAGACTATGAACCTAATAGTTATGGAATGTTTATTGTCAAGTACTCAATTTTGAAGAGTGCAGGAATTGGTGGAAATATTCAAGATTTTGAACAAAACGGAGTTAATTACTACGAAAAGTACAAAAATATGTTTGTTGGACGATATGATATAAATGATGTAAGTGTAAGTCAAATTTTTGCTTATCCAGATGACAGGCTTCACAGTAATGCTGATGCTCACGAAGTCGAGGGTGATCTTATGCTATTGCGTTGGGATTTGAGTTCAAAAAGTCAAGATTTTGAAATGTCTATCTACAAAATTACTGCAAACCCTACTGCCTGGTATATATTAGCGTTAATTTTGTCAGCAGTTGCAACGATTATTATCACTATAGTAATTTACAAAAATAACAAGGGTCAACCTATAGTACTTATTGAAAAAAAGGATTTGGAAAAATGAGTGGTTATTTATTTGATAAACGAAGACGAAAAAGAAATTTTTTGAAATACTTGGTTATATTTTTAATAGCTTTTGTGCCACTAGTGCTACTCAATATGTATGTCTTTCAAGGTTTGCATAGAGCACTTGTTATATTTTTGGATTGTTTGATTTTGCTTGGATTTGCTTTGGTTGGAACATTGATTGCAAACAAGATATTTGAAAAACATGATAGCAAACTCGAAAAAAAGATTAAGGCTAGAGAAGAAATGCAAAAACGCAAAGATGAGATACTCAAGCAAAGTTATAATAGTATTAGACAAAAGAAACTTGAAAACAAAGCAAAAGTCAAAGAAGAAAAAGTAGGTAAGGAAGATGAAACAAACGACAAAAAAGATAAATGATGCAAGAATATTGCCACACAGTATTGAAGCCGAACAATGCGTTTTGGGTTGTGCTTTTATTGACCAAGATGCAAGTTATAATATTGTATCAGGACTTAAAGTCGACGACTTTTATTCTGAGACGCACCAAATTATATTTGAAGCCATGCAAAAGGTGATGGCAAGCAATGTTCCAATTGACTTTGTTACAATTGCCGAAAATCTAGAAAAGAGTGGTAAGTTAGAAAGTGTAGGCGGTGCTGAGTACTTGATTAGCCTAACAAACATTATTCCAAGTGCTAGCAATTATGAACACTATATAAATATTGTCAAAAATGATAGTGTACTTAGACAACTTATATCCGCTGGGCAAGATATAATCAATAAATCATACGAAGGTGTAACCAAGGAAGATGCTTTGTCTTTTGCCGAACAAAATATATTTAAAATCGGACAAAAGGAAGACAGGGGTGGATTTGCTCACATAAGTTCGGCTGTATCTGGTGCTATTTCTAACTTTGAAGAAATACAAAAGAACAAAGGAATGATAAGGGGTGTTCCTAGCGGAATTTATGGACTAGATAGAATTACTAACGGATTCCAAAAAGGCGCACTTATTCTTATTGCTGCTAGACCAGGGTGTGGAAAAACATCACTTGGAATGAATATGATTAATTATGCAGCAACTAAGTGTGGCAAAAAATGTGCAATATTTTCGCTAGAAATGTCTAAGGAAGAAATTGCGTCAAGGTCAATTTGTAGTTTGGCATATGTGGATATGAGTAAGGCTCTCAAAGGCGAAATGAATGAAAAAGAATGGAAAGCAATTATTAGTGCGGGCAAAAAGTATAGCGAATCAGACATATTTATTGACGAAGGATTTTCAAAATCTCCAATGGATATTTTGAGTAAGTGTCGAAAACTCAAAAGAGAAAAGGGATTAGATATTCTCATGGTTGACTACTTGCAATTAATGTCGGGTAGTGAAAAGAGTAGAGAAAATAGAACACAAGAAGTCAGTGAAATTACAAGAAATTTGAAGATGGCGGCAAGAGAACTTGAAATTCCAATTATCTTGCTTTCACAATTATCCAGACAAAGTGAGACCAGAAAAGACCATAGACCAATGCTTAGTGACTTAAGAGAATCTGGCTCTATTGAACAAGATGCTGATATGGTTTTGTTTATCTATCGAAGTGATATGTATAACGATATTCCACAAAATGAAAGAGAACAAGATATTGCAGAAATTATTATTGCCAAAAATAGGTCAGGCAAGTGCGATACTATCAAGACTAAATGGGTTGGAAATATTACAACGTTTCTTAATCTTGAAAAAGATGCTAATGCTCAAAGTTTGGAAGACTCAATGCCTTTGCCTGAGTCTAGTTGCGTAGAAAAATCGGATTCACAAGAAGTCTCTAAGGAATACACCAAGGAAGATTTGCCTTGGAATGACTTGGACGAAAATAAAAATGATATGCAAGAAAACAAAGATAATTCTCAAGAGAATTCCGAACCAGACATGCAACCCATTAGTGAAGATGATGAGTTGCTAGATATTTTTGAATAAAATATGTCAATAACTAAAGTAAGTATATTTGTACTTACTTTTTTTGTTTATTTTGAAAGGAAAGGAAATTTGACTAAAAAAATATTTTATGGTTTTGGAAATTTGGGCTATAGTGTAATCGGTCAAACGGTATCAAACTTTTTTATGTTTTTTGCAACAAGTGTGCTTGGGCTTAGTGGAACTTTGGTTGGAATTGCTATTGCTATTGGTACAATTTGGGACGGACTTAGTGATACAATTATGGGGTATATTAGTGATAAATACAAACTTGGTAAGTTTGGACATCGAAACGGATATATGTTTATTGCCACACTTGGCATGTCTGTACTCAATATCTGTCTTTGGTGTATTCCAAATTATATTAGTATTCCACTCAAGTTTGTTTGGATGATAGTAAGTTTGCTTTTGCTTGAAACTTTCAACACAATGTTTGCTACACCTTATATGGCACTTGGAAATGAAATAGCCGTCGACTATAATGATAGAACAAAAATTAATGCTACTAGTACAGTGTTTTATCTTATTGGAATCATAATTCCGAGTATTTTGCTTGTTGTATTTTTGCCAAGTACAGACAAGTATCCTATCGGGCAATTAAATCCAAAAGGCTATGTTTATATAGCGTTAGTTACTAGTGCAATTTGTTTGGTTTTTGGTCTTATCTCATCACTTTTGACAATTCCTAAACAACAAAATGTTGTTAGCACAAATAAAAATAAAACAAAAAATTCAGATAAATTAAGCATAAAAAAACTTGTATCAAACTTTCTATTGTCTTTTAAAAACAAAAAATTATGTAGAATAATTGTTGGCTATGTTTTGACAAGTGTTGCTACAGTTTTTTTGTTTAGTGTAGGATTACACTTCTTCACATATTCGTTTTTCTATACTAGCAAACAAATTACTTTTTTGTTATTGACACTTATGTTTGGAACGATAATTTCTCAACCGCTTTGGGTCTTTATAAGCAAGAGAAAACAAAAAAAGCCGGCGTTATTAGTGGGAATAATAACAACAATTATGTCTGTGTTTGGGGTTATATTTATATATTTATTTCGAATTGAAATTTATAATATTTCTTATGTTTTGATGCTTGTTGCAATATTTGTATGTGGAATTGGGAGTGGTTCGCTGTATAGTCTTCCAGCATCAATTTATGGCGACATAATATGTGATATGGAAGGAAATGAAAATTTGACGGCAACATACAGTGGAACAATTACATTTGCTAGTAATATAGGAAATTCAATTACTCAATTGCTAGTAGGGATTATGCTGGATATTATTCATTTTGATAGTTCGGAGCAAGTCCAAACGTTGGGTGTCCAAACGGGGCTTGCACTCATACTTTTCTTAGGTGTTCAAACGTCACTCATACTTGCTTGCTTTGTTTTTGCAGGTCACAAAGAAAAATTTGTGCAAACTCAAAATGTGTAGGATAATTATTGCAAACTTTGTCTTATTGTGCTAAAATACTATGTGAATTTAAGAATTAAATATGATTAATTCGTTTTTGAATAGTACTATGCAGACTATTTGAAAATGCCAATAATTGGCGGGTTTTTAATAATTTAAATAAAGATAAGCGAGAAAATATGTTTGGAATAACTTCAAAAGAATTAAGGGATACTTGGATTAAATTTTATGAGAGTAAAGGACATGTAAATATTGGTGCTGTATCACTAATTGGTGACGGAACAACTGGTGTTATGTTTAACATTGCCGGTATGCAACCTTTGATGCCATATTTGCTTGGTCAAAAGCATCCAATGGGTACTAGATTATGTAATATCCAAGGCTGTGTTAGAACTATAGATATTGAATCGGTTGGAGATGAGAGTCATTGTACTTTCTTTGAAATGATGGGGAATTGGAGTCTTGGAGATTATTTCAAAAAAGAAAAAACTGCATGGACTTTTGAACTTTTAACTTCAAAATTTGGTCTTGATGCCGATAAAATTTGTGCAACAGTTTTTGCAGGCGATGAGTCCGCTCCAAAAGATACTGAAACTGCTGAATATCTTGAAAAACTCGGAATCAAAAAAGAGAATATATTTTTCTTAGGAAAAGAAGATAACTGGTGGGAAATAGCGGGAACAACTGGTACACCATGTGGTCCAGATAATGAGTGGTTCTATCCGCTAAGCGACAAAAAGTGTTCGGAACATTGTGATATAAACTGTTCTTGTAAGAGATTTGTTGAAATCGGAAACGATGTTTATATGCAATATGAAAAACTCGAAAATGGCTACGCTCCACTCAAAAACAAGAATGTTGATACGGGTTTTGGCTTTGAAAGAATGCTAATGTTTTTAAATGGACTCAAAGATGTATATTTGACCGATGTATTCTATCCAGTGATTGAGTTTGTTTCAAAGAGTATTGGTTGCGAGTATGGCAAAGTTGAAAGTACTACCAAATCCATAAGAATTATTGCCGACCATATGAGAACGGCACTTATGCTAATTGGTGATAAGAATGGGATTGTTCCTAGTAATGTTGGAAGTGGATATATTTTAAGAAGACTTCTTAGACGTGCGATTCGTCATGCCAAAAAAATCGGACTTGATGTCAAACTATTGTCACAAATTTGCAAGATTTATATAGACCAAGTTTATAGCGAAGCATATCCTAATTTAAAGGAAAAACAAGATTATATTATTTCTCAAATAGATTTGGAAGTTGAAAAATTTAACAAAACTATTGAAGTGGGCACAAAAGAATTTGAAAAACTTTGTAATGGAATTTTAAGGAAAATTGAATTTATGAAGTCTCAAAACCAAAACTTTGTACCAACCAAACAAGACAATACTATTAGTGGAAAATCGGCTTTTAGACTATATGATACATTCGGATTTCCAATTGAAATGACCGTTGAAATGGCAAAAGAAAAAGGTTTTGATGTTGACGAAGAAGGATTTAAACAAGCATATGCCGAGCATCAAGAACTAGCAAAAACAACCAGTTCGGGTGCGTTTAAGAGTGGACTTAAAGAAAACGGAGAAATAGAGACTAAATATCATACTGCTACACATCTACTTAATTCGGCATTAAAACTAGTAGTGGGAGATACTTCACATCAAATGGGTTCAAATATTACTAGCGAAAGATTGAGATTTGACTTTGCTTGTGACCATAAATTAACTGAAGAAGAAATTGAAAAAACACAAAAAATTGTTAATGATTGGATAGCACAAGGGCTTAGTGTAAAGTGTGAAGAAATGTCCAAACAAAAAGCAGTTGAAATAGGTGCTGAGCACCAATTTTTGGATAGATATCCAGATGTTGTAACAGTGTATTCAATAGGTGATGTGTCCAAAGAAATTTGTACGGGGCCACATGTGAAAAATACAAATGAACTCGGTAAATTTGTAATTAAAAAGGAAGAAGCGTCATCGAGTGGTGTTCGTAGAATTAAGGCAATTTTGGAAAACTAATTATTTTAAGACATAAAAAACTGGCATTTGCCTGTTAATTATGTCTTTTTTTGATTAAAGTAATTGCAAAAAATATAAAAATAATATATACTAAAAAAAATATCATTAGGAGTTTTGTATGAGAGCGCTAAAGGGACTTTTGATATATGTTGGAATAGTTCTTGGCATTATTTTGGGAATAGGAGTACTGCTTTTTGGAGTTATGTATTTTGTTCCAAGTTTCCGTATTGCTGGTGTGGGTGTAGTCCATAGTAGCGATATTGTCAAAGACTCAATTGTTGATTTGGCTGAATATCCAACACTTACCAACTACGTGCTTAATGTAAGTTCAAAAAATATTAGCATTAACATTAATTCAAAAGATGAAGGCTCGGACGTTAATTATTCATTTGGAAATTCAGTATTTGGAATTGCTTATGATATGACTGAATACAAAGTTATCAAAAGTATCGAAAAAGATGGCGATACACTCAAAATCAATATTACTTTGACTGAGCCAAACGGATTAATTTCTGCCAAAAATTCATCACTCAATATTTTTGTTCCGAAAAATCTTAGATATTCAATTATGACAAGTACAAATGCGGGTAGCATTGAGATTGGAACAAGCAAATCTAATTTTGAAATTAATAACTTAACTATTAGTACAACTTCGGGCAGATTTACTTTGGGAAGCATTGGGACTACTGTTGACGAGAGTGTTTCGACGACACTGAATTCACTTAATTTGAGTACTAACAAGGGTTTGTTTGACTTAAGGGCTATTAATAATCTAACCGTACTCAATACAATCAAGTTGCAAGCCACAAACGGAACATTTATGTTCGATTCGGTTAATGCTTCATTTAACGTTACTGGCAAAGGAATTAAACTTGACGCAAATACAATTACGACCGATAGTAACGGATTTAAGTTTATTAGCGAAAATGGATATTTTGATATTAACAAAATTGTTACTCCTGCGGGAGTTGAAAATACAATTGTAACAGAGAATTGTGATGTTAAGATTAACGAAATTACTGGTCGAACAGGAATAGTTACAACTTATGGAAATATAAATATTGGTACTCTCAGTAGTCTTGCCATTCTTCAAAGTGAACATGGCAATGTAACAATATCTAAGGCATTGGAAGATATTAAAGTTACTACAAAGTTTGGAAATATTACTGTAAATTCATATTTGAAAAGTGCTAAATTTGTAAGCATTAGGGGTAATATCAATGTAAAAAGCACTGGCGAGTATATCCAAAATGCTTATACTGAGATTGAAAACACTGAAGGTCAAGTTAATGTTGACAACAAGATAAACAAATTACTACTCAAAACTTATGGCTCTTCGAAATGTGAGATAACCTTTAGAGAAATTAAAGGTGGACTTACTAATCCACTTGATGTTTTCCAACACAAAATTGATATACACAAATATGGCTCTGCATTAGTTCTTATGCCAACTGTTAATTATAATACACCTTTTAAATTCAAAGCAAAAGGGGATATTAGCGGAAGATTCTCTGGTGTTTCGGCCGGAAACATAGGTGGCGAAATTTATTCTAGTGACGAATATCAATATTATCCACAAGATAGCGAAGCTTCCAAAGAAGCAAGCAAACAAAGTTGTTATTTTGAATTTTATGGAACGATTAGATTTGAAGGATATAACAATAATTAATTTGAAAAAAAAACATATTAGTTTTAACTTAAATGTTAATAAAACTAATATGTTTTTTTTGTTATTTAATCTTTTTGTTGTTGTTGATATCATTTACAAAATTCAAAATTGCTTTTGTATTTCTTTCGCATTCAATTTCGGTTGTGAATTCCACGTGATATCTAAGCAAGTTTTCTGTACCCGAAAATCTAATATGAACCCAATTTCCACCTTCAAAGATGTATTTAACTCCATCTCCAAACTTAACCTCAATCGGCTTGTATGCAAACTTAGGTTGTTTTGTTTTGATAATCTTTAGGAATTTTTGTTTGTTGTTGACAATAGTATTTCCTTCAACATAAGTTGAAATATATCCAGCAAAATCCTTAACTTCTTCGACTATTTTGCTAATAGGTTTGTTAATAGTCAAAACTGCATCCAAAAACATTGCAACTTCAAACATACTATCTTTGGCTGGAGTATAATTTCTTGCTGTAAATCCGCCTGAACTCTCACCACCAATAAGTGCATTAGTCTCTTTCATTTTTGCTGAGACGTATTTAAATCCAACGTTTGTTTCGTGACATTTATAGCCAAATTTTTCGGCAAGCATATCACTTAGATGACTTGTGGACATGTTTCTAACAACATCGCCAGTCATGTTTCGATATTTGACCAAATAATAATATATTATTGGAATTATAACATTATTTGAAAAATATTCTCCTTTTTCATCAATAATTCCAAGTCTATCTCCATCTGCATCGCATGCAAGTCCTATTTTGTATTTTCCTTTGACAACTTGGTTTTTGAATTCTGAGAGACAACTTTCATTTGGACATGGCAAAATATTGCCAAAACATGGGTCAACTTTGTCGTTTATTATATCAAAGTTTTCAAGTTTAAACATTTTTGCAAATAGTTTAGCGGGTTCGGCAGTTACGCCATACATACAATCAAATAGTATTTTTGTTTTGTTTCCCTTAAAGTTTTTGGAAACAAATTTTTCAATATTTTTTAGATATTCTTTTGTATTATCAAATTCATTGATTAAATTTAAATTGCGTGCTTTGTCATAATCTAGTGATTTAATTCTTAAATGTTTGTTAGACAACTTTTCAATTTTGGATGTTAATTCGTTTTGAGCATCGCTACCGCCTTTAACACAAATCTTAATGCCGTTGTATACATAAGGATTATGACTAGCAGTAATTGTAACGCCATAGTCAAGTTCAAGATTTTTGACTCCAAACATCACTTGTGGTGTAGGAATTGGATGCGGACACATACAAACATGAATTTTGTTTCCAGCCAATACTTCGGCAAACCATTTTGCAAAGTAATCCGACATGAACCTTCTATCAAATCCAATTATTACTGGTTTTGTTGATTTTTCTTTGTTAATCAATATAGATAGTGCTTGGGCGATTTTCTGAGTATTTTCTTTTGTAAAATCCTCGCCTATTTTTGCCCTAAAACCACTTGTTCCAAATTTTATCATAAGTACCTTCCTTTGTTATATACATATTTTAGAATATAAAAACAAAAAAATCAATTATATTATATACAAATATTTATTTTTATTTGGTTGTCATTTTGTATAAATTTTAGTAAAATGTAATTATAATAATAGGAGAATGTATGTTAAAAGTTGAACATTTGTATGTGTCTTTTACAAAAGAATATTATACACTCAATGATATAAATTTGGAACTGGGTGATAGAGATAGACTAGTTATAATTGGCAACAAGGAAAGTGGAAGAACAGCCATGCTTAGGACGTTTGTTGGTCTTGAGTCTATTGCCAAAGGAAATATTTTGTATAAGAATATTAGTCTTGAAAAAATTGATTTTCAAAACGATGTGTCGCTAGGATACCTACCGGCAAGTGGTGCTTTTTTGGACAATAAAACTGTTAAGCAAAACTTGGATTATGTTTTAGATATTCGAAATAAAGATGATAGTTTCAAAAATATCAAAGTTAATAATGCACTTGTGGAATATGGTCTTGATTATATCAAAAACAAAAAAGTCAAGGAACTTAATTTCCTAGAAAAACTAAAACTTTCTATTGCAAGATTGTCACTTAGAAATATTGACATATTCTTAATAGATGATATTTTTGAAAAATTATCCACATTGGAAAAAGACAAAATTATTAAAAATCTTAAGTCTTTGATTAAAGTTAATGATGCTTGTGCTATAGTTATGACCGATGACGAAAAGGTTGCAGATGCTTTTGGCTATCCAAAAAAATATTTGGTCTATGGCTCATTGCAAGATGAAAAAGAAAAAGCCGACGTTAATAATTAAAATAAACCCCGTTATAATAAATGAAATATTTGTTATAACGGGGTTTTTTATAGGTATTAGTCTATTTTTTTGAGTGAACTAATGCTTATTTTGTTTGTTTCGGGAAATTCGTTTTGAGATATTTCTTGTCCTTTGATACTTGGTAGCAAGGAAAACAACTTTTGCATTTCTGGATTATCTTTGAAAAGTAATTTGCTAAATATTTGCATCATATCTTTAGGATTCTTTTTGTTGCCGGACAGCATTTGAATGATTGGTAGTAGCATGCTTAAATTTAGATTTTCGCTTTTGCTTTCGGGCGGAGTATTCTGAGTGGCGACTGAATTATCATATTTAAATCTACTTTCGGATTGTTTTCTTATAATCTCTTGACCGGACTTTGTGTATCTCAAGGGAAACTCGCCATAGGGATACTGTTCAATTACTTCTTTGGGAATAGAATTATTATTTGAATTATTACTATTTAAATTTTGAAACATATCAATAATATTCATACAAAACTCCCAAAAAATTCTATTACATATTTTATATGAAATAAATTGTCTATTTGTTAAAGTTTATAAATATTATTTGATTCAAAAAAATTTTAACTTAATTTTTGAGTCATTTCATATAATGTAATAATGTTAAACTTAGAAGGTGATAAACAATGGCGAATTTTAGTGATTATAATTGGAACAAAGAAAACAATGAACAAAAACTTAGCGAACAAGATTTGGAAAAGTTAATAGATAAATATAGCGAACTTGATAACGACACTCTAATGAAAGAATTTTTGAATATAACTTTGGAAAAAAAGAAACAGGGGAAACTTAGTGATAGTGAACTTAGTGTTCTTAAAAATTCAATATTGCCATATCTTAATGAGTCACAAAAGCAAAGTTTAAATAGTATTTTGGAAATAGTAAAAAATGTTTAGAAAAATTGATAGAAATTTACTTGGAAAGATTATACTTCAAAGCAATTTAAAATCCAAAATTAATTGTATAATTCTTTCTAATGAATACACAAGTACCAAAAATAAAATTAAGAAAATTTGCGGTGACGATTTTGTTGAATTGCCGTTTATTTCGGGATTTGCTGTGGCATGTACAATAACAAATGTTTATAGTATTGCTAAACTCAACTGTGTTAGATTTATCTCAAGCGATATGAAAGTATCGAGTCTA
This sequence comes from Clostridiales bacterium, assembly GCA_003524095.1. Classification (GTDB taxonomy): domain Bacteria; phylum Bacillota; class Clostridia; order Christensenellales; family UBA1242; genus UBA11490. The sequence continues at coordinate 687,505 of DOEE01000003.1, read as the reverse complement.
ATATTTAAATCAAAAAAATTTTTGAAAACAAATTTAATTGAGTCAAAAGCCAATTTGGAAACTAAGCATACTGTTGTCGTAATTGATACTGGAATATATCCTCATATCGATTTTGTTTTGGGAAAGAACAGAGTAATTAAATTTGTTGATTTAATTAATGACAAGAAAGAAATGTATGATGATAATGGACACGGCACTTTTGTTTCTGGCATTTTGTGTGGAAGCGGAATTGCTCAAAACTATAGTGGAATTGACACTAACATGGATTTAATTGCCATAAAAGCCTTAGATAGTGCTGGAGAAACCACTTCAATTAAAATTTTGCAAGCAATGCAGTGGGTGCTTGATAACAAAGAAAAATATAATATCAAAGTTGTATGTATGAGTTTTGGAAGTATCGTTGGCGAAAAGAATGACCCACTGATGTTTGGTGCAGAAACGCTATGGAATAGTGGAATATGCGTTGTAAGTGCTGGAGGAAATAGTGGACCTGATGAGGGAACTATTATGTCTCCGGGTTCGTCAAAAAAAATTATCACAGTAGGGTCTCTTGACAAAATTGACTTCGGACTCAAAGTTGCTGACTTTAGTAGTAGAGGTCCTGTTTTTAATTATTACAAGCCCGATATGTTGGTGCCGGGAGTAGATGTAATATCTACAAATGTATTTGAAAAAGACCATAAATTTTATACGAAGATGACGGGTACTAGTGTTTCAACACCAATGGTTGCTGGAATTGTGAGTTTGTTGTATTCAATTAATTTTAATTATACACCCGACCAAATAAAATACATGCTTATAAATTCTTGTGTAAAAATTTCGGGCGATAGAAACAGTGAAGGGTTTGGTTATCTTGATTTGGAAAAATTAATTTTGCTATAAAAAAATTGCATTTTATAATGCAATTTTTTTGATGGCTTCTATGCACTTTTGAATATCTTTTTTTGAATTAAAATATGACAAACTTATTCTTGTTGTTCCATTTTTGAGTGTGCCTAAATATCTGTGAATAGTTGGTGCGCAGTGTAATCCGCTTCGAGTAGCAATTCCAAATTTCTCATCTAAAATATCACTTACTTCGCTACTATCTTTACCTTTGAGAGTAAATGATACAACCCCAGCATGTGTATTGCTTGAGTACAAAGTTATTTTTGGGATTTGCTTAAGTTCTGAAATTAATGTTTTTGTTAAATTTTCAATTTTTTGATTAATTTTATTTTGATTTCGTTTAACAAATTTTAACCCATGATACATTCCAAGAATTCCCGGCAAGTTTGGTGTACCACTTTCAAGCCCTTCGGGGATATCAAGAGGTTGCTTAATTTGATTGCTATATGTTCCTGTTCCACCATAAAGCAGTGGAGTGAGAGTTACATTATTTATAAGAAGCGCACCAATCCCTTCGGGGGCATACAAACCTTTGTGACCAGCAATGGATAACATATTAATATTCATTTGTTGCATGTTAATATACTCATGTCCGACGCTTTGTGCTCCGTCAACCAAAAACAAAAGGCCATGTTTTTTGCACATTTTACCGATGCTTTCTATGTTTTGCGTAGTACCTGTTACATTGCTTGTGTGATTAACTATGACCAGATATGTATTAGACTTTATATGTTTCTGAATTTCAACTGGTGTTATTTTTCCGCTTTTGTTAGGTTCGACTATGGTGTAAGTTATGTTGTGTGTGTGTTTGAGTCTTTCGAGTGCTCGCATTACGCTATTGTGTTCATAAACGGTTGCTATAATATGTCCGCCTTTTTTTGCACAGCCAAATATTGCTGTATTAAGTGCCATTGTGCATCCGCTGGTGAATACAACATTGTCTGGTGTTGTTCCAAATGTTTCTGCAAATAATTCTCTACACTTGAAAACCTTTTCACCCGTTAATTGTGCACGCTTGTATCCGGCTCTACTTGGATTTATGCTAAATTTAGTAACAGCCATAAGTTGTGACCAAACAACGCCAAACGGTTTTTTGTGAGTTGTTGAACTATTGTCTAAATATATCATTGTTTCTCCTTTTTAACAATTTTTGATGTTTTTCAATATTATGAAATAGAATTACTTTTGTTGGGGTTACTATGGAAAATATTATTGCTGTTTTTAATAATAGAAGTCATACTATGCAATTTGCAAGTTATCTAAAAAGAATGGGGGTTAGATGCAAGACTATTAATACACCTAGAGAACTAAGTGTTTCTTGCGGAATATCTGCCATTTTCCCTTATGCAAATTTAAAACAAGCAAAATTTATTTTGGATAGATATAGATTTTCATCTTTTGTTAAGTTTTATTTGATTTATACAAATGGAGTGTTTAAAAAATATCAGCCACTTTAAGTCTAAACTTTGACAATACACAAAATAGTGTGATATAATATTTTATATGAAAAATAAGCATGAAATTGGTACAATTATCAAAAACAGATTATCAAATTTAATAGACAATCCTGTTAGCGAATTGGAGTTTAGCAATGAGTTTGAGTTGTTGGTGGCTGTAATGCTGTCTGCTCAATGTACAGACAAAAGGGTGAATATTATAACCAAAGAATTATTCAAAAAGTACAAAACCCCAAACGATTTTGCGTGTCTTTCGCTAGAAACATTGGAAAAAGAAATAAAATCATGTAATTATTATCATAACAAAGCAAAAAATATAATATCTGCTAGCAAAAAAATTGTGGAAAATTTTGGTGGACAAGTTCCAGATAACTATGACGACTTAATAAGCCTTCCGGGTGTAGGGAACAAAACTGCAAATGTAATGCTAGTAGTTGGGTTTGATAAATCCGCTCTGCCTGTTGATACTCATGTTTTGAGAGTAAGTAATAGACTAGGACTCGTCAATACTAATAATCCAACAATTTGTGAAAACATGTTGAAAGAATATTTTGAAAAATCGGATTATGGAGTGGTTCATCATTTACTTTTGCTTTTTGGAAGATATTATTGTGTTGCAAGGAATCCAAAATGTGAAAAATGTATACTCAAGGACTTGTGTGCATTTTCTAAATAGTAAAGTACTATGCAATCTTTAAATTGTGGCTATAATAGACATTTATTAAGGAGAAAATTTATGTTTTTAGACAAGGTTAAAATAGAATGTAAGGCTGGCAATGGTGGAAATGGTGTTGTCGCTTTTAGACGTGAAAAGTTTGTTCCTAATGGCGGGCCTAGTGGCGGTGACGGTGGCAAAGGTGGAGACATAATCTTCAAGGTTAGCAAGAATATGGACAATCTAGGCGAATTTCGTTTTAAGAAAAAATTTAAAGCCGAAGACGGACTTGCTGGTTCTGCAAATAATAAATTTGGCAAAGACGGCAAAGACTTAATTATATTTGTTCCAAAGGGAACAGTAATTAAAAATGCAAGTAATGGCAAAATTATTGCCGACATGTTTGATGATGACGAAGAAGTTACTGTTTTGAAAGGTGGAGATGGTGGCAGGGGTAATTCACACTTTGCTACACCAACTAGACAAGCACCTAGATTTGCGGAACTTGGAGTTGTGACTAAGGCTTTTGAACTTGTATTGGAACTCAAAACACTTGCAGATGTAGGTTTGGTCGGATTTCCTAATGTAGGAAAGAGTACTTTGCTTTCAAGCGTAAGTAATGCAAAACCAAAAATTGCAAATTATCACTTTACGACACTTACTCCAAATATTGCAGTTGTAAATGGATTTGGAAAATCTTTTGTAATGGCGGATATTCCGGGACTAATTTCGGGTGCGAGCGAAGGCTTGGGATTGGGTATAGATTTCTTAAGACACATTGAAAGAACTAGATTGCTTATTCATGTTGTGGATATTTCTGGAAGTGAAGGCAGAGACCCTTACATGGATTATTTGGCAATAAACAAAGAACTTAGCAGGTATGGAAAACACGTAGAAAACATTCCACAAATAATTGCCCTTAATAAATCTGACATGGTTTTTGATGAACAAGTTATTGTGGATTTCAAAAAGAAAGTTGGAGACAAGCCGATTTTTGTAATTTCGGCTTATACTCATACGGGACTTAATGAACTTATTGAATGTGTTATAAAAACTCTAGATAAACTTCCAAAAATACAAAAATCCGAAATAGAAGAAGAAAACATAGACAAGAGAAATCTAAAAGAGTTCAAAGTGGAAAAAGTTTCGAATAATGTATTTGAAGTTACTGGCGAACTTGTATTTGAGATTATGAAAAGAGTCAATCTTGAAGATATGACTTCGAATGCATATTTCCAAAAGAGAATTAAAAACGATGGAATAATAGATGCACTCAAGGAAATCGGTTTGCAAGAAGGCGACCTAATTAGAATTGGGGATTATGAATTACAATATTTTGAATAGGAGAATAAAATGTTAACAGCACAAAATAGAGCGGTACTCAAAGGTATCGCTACAAACCTAAAAGATTTGGTTTTTGTTGGAAAAGAGGGTGTAACGGATAATGTCATAACTCAAGTAAATGACAACCTTTTTGCACACGAATTAATCAAAATCAAAGTTCAACGCAGTGTAAATGACGAAATTAAGCAAATTGCAAATACTCTAGCAGAAAAATGTGATGCCGAAGTAGTAAGCATTATTGGAAGCAAAATTCTATTATACAAATACACTTCCAAGCCTAAATTTAATCACTTAATTTAAATAGAGTGCTAAATCTGCATATTGTCGATAGTACAAAAAATATAGTTGAAAAAATTATATAATATGTGCTAAATGGAGTAAACAAACTGCTAAAAAGTAAAATTAATCCAAAACAAAAATAACTCTTTGCTTTGCTTTTGTTAAGTACTATGCAAAGAATATCTTTAAGCCTATATTTAGGCTTTTTTTGTTGTTCAATATTATCTAAAAATTGGGGGCTTAATTCAATATAATTTTTCAAAAAATCCAAGTCCAAAAATAGTATATTTAGATTTTTTATAGAGTTTGTTAGTTTTGGTTTACTTATACACACCACTTCAATATCTTCATGTTTTCGGTCTCTTATGATTTTCCAAAAATCACTTTCGTCTACAAGTTTATCTAAAATTAAATACAAATCTTTTTTGTTATACGTGTAGTGAAAGTTGGATACTTTTGTGTAGGTCTTAATTGTCAATACGTTTTTTACAAAATTGAACAAACTAGTCTCTTTTGAGTAAAGAAGTCTTAATTCAAAGTTTTCTAAACTTTTTAAATCGTTAGTTTTTTGTTTGGTTTTTTTATTTTTAAAATTAACTACTGGAATTAAAATAATTAGTGTAGAGACAGAAACAATAATGCTACTAAATAAAGTTATTCTCAAATTTTTTGTATAGTAATTGCACCAAAGAAAGAAAATGCAGAATATTACGCATATCACAAAAATAATATTGGATATTTGACTTAGTTTTGTTTTTTTTGTTACCATATTAAATTTTATACAAAAAATGAATTGTTAAACTAGTATTTTAATTGTTTATTATTGTTTTAAATGCTAAAATATAAAAAAATAGGAGTTAAAAATGGAAATAAATATTGTAAAAGCGGTTCAGGGCTTGTCTTGTAAATTTTTGGACGTAGTTCTCTGGTGTATAACCAAACTTGGCGAAGAAACTTGTTTTGTGCTTGCACTACTTGGATTATATCTATTATATAGTCAAAAATTTGCAGTAAAATATGGCGTGATTTATCTTTTGAGTGCGGGCATTAATGGTGTAATTAAAAATATTATCAAAAGACCAAGACCGCATGTTGCTTCTGAATTGATTCAAAATAAATTGCCTGCCAGTGGATATAGTTTTCCGAGCGGACATTCCCAAGGGTACTTTGTTCAGGCAACTATGGGGTTTGACGAAATTGCAAGGACTTCTAAAACTAAAAAATCAAAATATATCTCGCTTTTTGTACTGTTGTTTGTGGGTCTTTGTGTAATGTTTAGTAGGCTTTATTTTGGACAACATTACTTGACTGACACGCTGGTTGGAGCGACTTGTGGAATAGTTGTTTATATTGTTTTTGAGAGTATTTTAAAATGTTTGCCACAAAGTTTCAAAGAAAAATTCACAATTGATAAGTGGTATTGGTTTTTGTTAATTGTGTCATCAGTTGTGGCAATTGTATTTTTTATTTTGGAACTCACAAAAGATATATCCAAAGCAAAAGTTTACAAAATTACTGCTGTATTTATAGCCATGTCAATTGGGTATTTTATTAATAAAAAATATATAAGATACGAAGAAAAATCTACTCCATTGCAGACTTTTTTGAAAGGTATAATTTTGTATGGAGTGCTTGGGCTATTTCTTGTGGCATATAATTTGTGGATAAAATCTAGTGGAATTATTGTGTTTGTATTATACTTGATAATTTCTCTTGTTTGTACTATACTATTACCGATAATTTTTAAAAATATTTTTAAAACTACTAATAATGAAAAGGTTTAAAATGGAATCATTTGAAATAAGCAATTTGAAAGAAACAAAAAAACTTGCAACCGCTTTTGCAAAATTATTAACGGGTGGAGAAATTGTTTTGCTAAGTGGCGATTTGGGTGCGGGGAAAACAACTTTTACCAAATTTGTTTTGGAGGCACTAGGAGTTAAAGATAACATAACTAGTCCAACGTTTACACTTATGCATGAGTACAAAACAAAGAGATTTGATATTTATCACTTTGATATGTATAGACTCAAAAATGGTGCGGAAGCGAGCGAAATAGGCATTGAAGAATATTTGTATGATAACAACAAAAATTCATTAGTTTTTGTTGAATGGGCGGAAAATATCAAAGATATTTTGCATGGAAAATATATTTTAATTAATATCAAACTTATTGATGAAAACAAAAGGAAATTTGAAATAATAAGGTGAAATAATGAATACTCTTATAATTGATACTACTAGAAAATTAGCAAAGATTTTAATAAGCAAAGATGACAAACATTTTGTGTTTGATATGAGTGACAAAATTAAGCATAGCGAAGGATTATTCTTATATTTAGAAAAAGCACTATCCGAAACAAAATTAAAGATATCTGATTTTGATGTTTTGAGCGGAGTTGTGGGGCCGGGGTCTTTTACGGGTATACGAGTAGGAATGTCTGTAATCAAAGGTTTTAATCAAGTCATAAATAAACCAGTTGTTCCAATTAATATTTTTGAAGTCTTGAGATATGGTGTAAAAAATGGTGTAATTTTGTTAAACAGTACATCGACTACGTGTTACAAAGCGGATATTAGAAATTTTGAAATTGTTGACATGGGGGTAATTAATAAATTAGAAATATCGAACATTAGTGGGGATATTTATATTTTAAAAGAAGAACAAGACGAACTAGGAATTGAATATAATAATATTAGAGTTATCGCTGATTATTCAAGTTATTATTTTTTGGCTATTGAAAATAAATTAAAGAAAAAAAGCAATGAATTATTTGAACCACTATATTTGCAACTATCTCAAGCGGAGAAAAATTTGAAATGAATATCTTGTTAAGACCTGCAAAAATTAGTGATATATCAAATATTTTAATGCTTGAGGGGCAAACACAATTTGATAAATATAGCCAAGATAGTCTAACTCAGATGTTTAATCTTGATTATTACAAAATTATTGTTGCAACATTGGACGATAAAGTGATTGGATATATTGTAGCTACGATTTTGTTTGAAGATGCAGATATTTTGAAAATTATTGTTGATTCAAAATTTAGGCGACGAGGAGTTGGAAAACAACTTATAGACAATCTCTTGTCTATTTGCAAAGAAAATGGTGTCAAAAAATTACACCTTGAAGTAAGAATGGATAACTCAACCGCAATCAATTTTTATGAAGATTTGGGATTTGAGTATGAGTTTTCTCGAAAGAATTATTATGGATTGATTGATGCAAAAATATATGGAATGAATATAAATGAAAATTAATCTGGACTATAGTTTGATAGGTGAAAAAGAACCGGTAGTACTATTTCTACACGGGTGGGGAATGAGTAAAGATTGTTTTGATAAACTTGTCCCAAAACTAAAACCGAATCAAAAAAGTATATGTCTAGATTTTTTTGGATTTGGAAACTCGACCGAGCCAGAAAATTATTTTGATACATATGAATATGCTTATCACATATTTATTTTTTTAAAAAAAATTAAGGTAAACAAAATTATAATTGTGGGGCATTCGTTTGGCGGAAGGGTTGCAATAATACTTAGTAGTTTGTTTGATATAAATATCGAAGGAATTATTCTTACTTCGAGTGCAGGAATTAATTTATTCAATCTCAAAACTTATTTAAAAATCAAATCATACAAAATTGCTAAAAAATTATCGCATATCAAATTAATCAAGAAAAATCTAAAAAATTTTGGAAGTCCCGATTACAAAAAATCACAAGACTCACTAAGATGTGTTTTTGTTAGGGTGGTTAATCAAGACTTAAAGTTTTTGCTAAAATACATATCTATGCCATGTGTTTTGATTTGGGACAAGAAAGACAAAGAAACGCCATATAAGATGTGTAAAGTTTTAAATCGAAAAATACGAAATTCTCATATTGTGCTATTTAACTCTGGCGGACATTTTGCATTTTTGTTTAATCAAAACAAATTTGCCGAAATTATTAATCATATGACTGATAAGCAGAGTTAACTGCATCTATCTTTATTAGTCATATAATCTTGATAAAAATTTTAGTATTTTAATTTGTTATATTGTTGTAGAATTGTCTAAAACAAATAGAATACTGCTTATTTTATTAATATTTATGACAAAAACTTATACTATATTGACAAAAACATGCATATTGCTAAATTATGTAAGTTTACAAAATTTCTACAAAAATCATATATAATTTAAGTATTATATTTTGAGGTTTGGTTTTTGTGAAACTGTTATTTGATATACTTTTTGTTATTTCTTCGTTTTTGATATATATAATGTTATCTAGCGATATTATATATTATTCTCAACTTGACGGATATGTTGTAAAATCTGTACTAACAAGGCTATATCAAAAAGTAAAAGATAATTTACTTAATGTTTTTATGTGCTTTGTGATAATGCTTTCTATGTATATTATTAATTTTGATAATATATATTTTTTGTGTGTATATATAATTGGAAGCGTTGTTGTTTGGATATGGGCGGGAAATCAATTTGAATTTTTGAAAAAAATTAAGTATACAAAAAGAGTATTAAGACAAATTGTTTTGATGACAATTCTGCATGTCATTTGTTTTGTATTATTAGTTTTTATTAAAGACTTTTATTTAGCAATCGGTTTTCCAATTTTGTTTTTTATCGTTTATTTGATTTATTCGCTAACTCTTTTGTTGCTTATTCCTATTGAACATATTATTGGTTCGCACTTTGTTAATTTGGCTAAGAAAAATTTGAGAAAACATGACAAACTAATTAAAATTGGAATTACAGGTAGTTTTGGAAAGACTAGTACAAAAGAAATTTTGGGAAGTATTTTAAGAGAAGAATTTAGCACGCTTATTACTCCTAAGAGTTACAATACGCCACTTGGCATTGCAAAATCCATTAATGAAAATCTTAAGAATACTCACGAGGTTTTTGTATGTGAGATGGGAGCAAAAAATCGTGGCGAAATAACTGAACTATGCAAGTTTGTTGATATTGATTTGGGTGTGGTTACTGCAGTTGGAAGACAACATTTATCTACGTTTGGCAGTATTGAGAATGTATACAAAACAAAGAAAGAACTTCCCGATTATCTATATCAAAAACCATGTGTTTTTAATTTGATGAACAAGTATGTAGTGAATATGTACAAAGATTTTATTTATCAAAAAATCGGAGTCTTTGTTTTGCCAAAACGCAAACTTAAAATATTTAAAGTTTACATCAAAAAAAGAATTAATCGTTTAAGTTTGAAAAATAGCAAAACAGGAGTCTTTTGTGAATACACAAAGCGAAATAATGTATATGCAAAAAATCTAATATTGACATCTGAAAAAACAACATTTGATTTATTTGAAAATTTGCAATTTGTATGTAGGGTTGAAACCAAACTCTTGGGAATACATAATGTAATAAATATTTTGCTAGCATCAGCTAGTGCAATGGTCTTGGGCGTTTCAGCTTTAAGCATAGTCAAGGGAATTAGGGGAATTAAGTCCATTAATGCTAGACTTGAAAAAAACAAAAATAACAAAGGTGCAGTAATTATAAACAACGGTTATAACTCAAACTTGGATTCTGCGCCATATTCACTAAGTAGTTTAAAACTATTTGATGTTAAAAACAAGGTGGTTGTAACACCTGGAATTATTGAATGTGATGATGATTACAAATGTAACTTTGAATTTGGGAAAATAATTGCTAATTACTGCACAGAAGTAATTATTGTCAAAAGAAAAAATCGAAAGTCGATTATAGATGGGTTGGTATCAAAAAAATTTGCGAAAAATAAAATTCACGTAGTAGACAATTTTGAGGAAGTTAAGCCTATTTTAAATGACGCCACTAGTGATTATGTCTTTTTGATTGAAAATGATTTGCCGGATAATTATAAATAAATGTTAAGGAGTAAATAATGATTAATATTGCTGTGTTTTTTGGTGGGGAGAGTTGTGAGCATGATATATCTATTATTACAGGATTGCAGTTTATAGGCAAACTCAATGAATATTTATACAATGTTATCCCAATTTATATAGACAAATTGGGTCAGTGGAGAGTGGGCAAAAATCTCAAAGACCTAGATAATTATCCCGACAATCTTGGAAAAACCATAAAGGTTGGAATTGTTAATAATGATAGTACTCTCTACAAAGTTAATTCAAAAAAGAAATTGACTAAGTATGCAGATATTGATGTAGCAGTGCTATGCTTACATGGAATTAATGGTGAAGATGGAAGCATTTCGGCTATTCTAGAAGCGAGTAAAATTCCATACATAAATTCATCGATAATGCCAAGCAGTGTGGCTATGGACAAAATAATTTTTAATTATTTGTGTAAGGGTTTGGGGATTGACAAAATTGATTTTGTTGATGTAAGTATAGACGATTATGAATCCGATGAACAACAAATAATTGACGAATTAATAGAGTTTGGATTGCCGTTTATTATTAAACCCTCTAGGTTGGGTAGCAGTATTGGCATTAGTGTTTGCAAAAGTGTAGAAGAAATTAATATTGCTTTGATACAAGCATTTGAATATGATGACAAATTGGTTGTAGAAAGATACATAAATGTCAAAAAAGAAGTAAATATTGCATGTTTTTTGAATAAAGGCGAACTTGTATTTTCAAAGACCGAAGAACCAATTAATCATAAAGAAATACTAGACTTTAATCAAAAATATGTTTCAACAACGAATGGAATGGAATCAATGAAACGTATTTGTCCAGCCAATATTTCAAAAGAATTAGAACTTAAAATTAAGTCAACTGCTGGGTTAATTTATAAAAAACTCGATATGTTTGGGGTTGTAAGATTTGATTTTATTGTAGACGATAACGATAATGTTTTGTTAAATGAAGCAAATACAATTCCTGGTTCTATGGCAAATTATTTATTTGATGAAATATATAATTATCCAAAATTAATTGACTTGCTTGTAACGAATGCACTTATTAGAGAAGAGAAAAAATTAGCACGCAAAAAAACCTTTGAATCAAATGTTTTGAAGCAAGGTTTTTCTGGTTTTAAAAAATAAGTTTGTTTTTGTCCCAATAAAATATTGGGATTTTTTTTGATATAACAACAATATTTCGTATTTTTGAGTTGTTGTATTATAATGAGAACATCTCTATATACATGTCTTATACAACTGTATAAGTATGCAACAAAAATAATAAATATGTATTATTTGTTGGTGGATATTTTATCAATTAAAGAAATTATTTTTTCATTTCCGCAACTAAATTTTAATTTTGACATTGCTGATATGTATTTTGCTTTGTTTTGTAAAGTGTAATTAATTTTGTTTAGTAATGTTGAAGTATTTAAATCTTCCTGATAAATAATATTTGCTAGTCCGTGTTTTTCAAAATTTTGCGCATTTAAAATTTGGTCGCCCCGACTAGAGTCTTTGGGTAGTGGAATAAGTATCATTGGTTTTTTGATTGCGAGTAATTCAAAAATGGTATTACTTCCCGCCCTTGAGATAACAATATCACTTGCATCAAAATAATCTTCTATATCTTGAGAAAATTCAATTTGAATATAATTTTTAGTCGGAGTTTTTGTTTGTTTTAAGTTATTCTTTCCTACTATGTGTATGATAAAATATTTTTGGGCAAGTTTAGATATGCTACCAAATATAGCATCGTTAATTGCTTTTGCACCCAAACTTCCGCCAACTACCAAGATTATTGGAAGGTTTTTGGTAATATTGTGTCGCTTGAACACTATATTTTTGTTGCCATTAAATATTTCATTTCTAACGGGCGAACCAGTAAAAATTGCGTTTTTACCAAAAGAATTTGCTGTTTCTCTAAAACTACAGCATAAATACTTGGCTTTTTTTGCTATAATTTTGTTGGCAAGACCTACAGTTAAATCACTTTCGTGGGTGAGTACAGGAATATTTAGTTTCGATGCGGACAAGCATGCCGGAACTGAGACATACCCGCCTTTGCTAAAGACAATATCGGGCTTGATGTCCTTTAATATCTTTTTGCAGGTGCTAATGCTTTTTATTAGTTTAAATGGGATAAGTAAATTTTTGAGTGTTAAACTTCTTATAAATTTAACTGTTGGAATTTCAACAAAAGTAATATTTTTGTGCTTAGAAACAATTTCTTTTTCCATTCCATTTGAACCTAGATAATATATTTTGTAGTTTTTGAGATTTTGGATAAGTGCTAGGTTTGGCATAATATGTCCGGCAGTGCCACCGCCAGTAAAAACAATTTTTTTCATCTTGCTCCGTCCTTTAAGTATATTTTATGACGAAAAATGTCAAAATATGTGCATTTTTGAAAGAAGAATAAATATACTTAATTTTGTATAAAAATATATTAAATACTGTTTTCTGCAAATATTTAATAAGTTAAAAAAACGATTGTTTTTTGGCGTTTTTTGTGATATAATCTAATTTGTAAAAAATTGAAAGTTAAGGAGAAGCACTTTTGTCTGAGAATTATAAAAGTAAAGATATAATTGTTTTGCAAGGTCTTGATGCTGTAAGACTTAGACCGGGAATGTACATTGGTACAACTGGTATCAAAGGTATGCATCACTTGTTATGGGAAATCGTAGATAATGCTGTTGACGAAATTGCAAATGGTTATGGTAACAAAATTACAATAACTATGCATACGGATAATAGCATAACAGTCAAAGATAACGGAAGGGGTATTCCAGTAGACAAACACCCAACATTAAAAGTAAGCGGTGTTCAGGTCGTTTTTACACAATTGCATGCTGGTGGAAAGTTTAATAATTCAAATTATTCGTACTCGGGCGGATTGCATGGTGTTGGTGCATCTGTAACTAATGCATTGTCTGAGTGGCTTAAGGTTGAAGTTTGCAACGATGGTCACAAATATTTTATGGAGTTTAGGGCAGTCAAAAAAGGAAAGGACAAAATCTCTGGAGGTGTGCCAGTTGCACCGCTTGAATGTCTAGGACCAACCACCGAAACGGGGACAACTGTTACCTTCAAACCCGACGCTAGAATATTCAAAGATTGTTTGTTTGATAGAGAAATGATTGCAAAAAGAGTGAGAGAACTTGCTTTTTTGAACAAAGGTATAACAATTGAACTAATTGATGAAAATCAACCAGAGGAACTAGGTGACCAAAAAAGAGTGTATAATTATACAAATGGACTCAAAGAATTTATTGGTTTTATTAATGAAAAAAATACAGTTTTGTACAAAGACCCAATTTATATTGAAGGAAAATCTAATGTATTAGAACTTGGCTGTGTAATTCAACATGTTGATTTATATTCCGAAAATGTGTTTAGTTATGTCAATAATATTCCAACTCCCGAAGGTGGTATGCACGAGACTGGCTTGAAGTCGGGAATCACAAGGGCATTTAATGAAATAGCAAGAAATATGGGATTACTCAAAGACAAAGAACAAAATTTGCTTGGCGAAGACTATAGAGAGGGAATGACTGCAATTCTTGCCATAAAGATGAAAAATGTTCAGTTTGAAGGTCAAACAAAAACCAAACTTGGAAATCCTGAAGCAAAACTTGAAGTTGAAAATATTATATATAACGGGCTTATGAACTTTGCAAATCAAACCAGTAGCAAACAGGTTTTGACTGATATTATTAACAAAGCAAAAGGTGCTGCAAGAGTTAGAGATGCCTCCAAAAAAGCCAAAGAAGTGGCTCGTCAAAAAAATAGTGTAGATACTTATTCGCTTGTTGGAAAATTATCTAACTGTTCGGGCAAAAATCCGCTTTTGAATGAAGTGTTTATCGTTGAAGGAGATAGTGCGGGTGGTAGTGCAAAAAGTGCTAGAGACCGAAGTTTTCAAGCAATATTGCCACTTAGGGGAAAACCTTTGAATGTTGAGAAAAAACGACTTTCTCAAATTTTGGATAACGAAGAGATTAGAACTATTATATCTGCATGTGGTACTGGAATTGGAAGCGACTTTAATATCGAACATCTAAAGTATAACAAAGTAATTATTATGTCCGATGCCGACCAAGATGGGGCTCACATAAGGGCAATACTACTTACATTCTTTTATAGATATATGCGTGAACTTATAAACACGGGACATGTTTATTGTGCTATAGCACCACTCTACAAAATTTACAAAAAAGGTTTTGAAAAGTACGTTTATAACGAAGAAGATTATGATGATATAGTCAAAGAAGCGGGAAGCGGATACAATGTTCAAAGATACAAAGGACTTGGCGAAATGTCTGCCGAACAACTTTGGGATACCACAATGGATCCAAAAAAGAGAGTGCTTGTAAAAATTACTGTTGATGATGCTGCCGATGCCGAAGAAATGATTTCGACACTTATGGGAGATAACATTGATGCTAGAAAGAAATATATTATTGCAAATGCCAACTTTAACAAAGTAGATGCATTTGAAAGTAGGAGTAAGAAATAATGGCAAAAGATGATGATTTTTTTGATAAATATGTAACTGACTCTACTTCCAAACGCAAGGGCAGTGTCAAAAAAGATTTGGTTAGTGAAAAATTAAAAAGCAAAAACACAAATTCTAAATCTAATGATTTGGAAAAAGAAGAACTTAAAGAAGAGTTGACTCAAGCAAAAGACAAAGTTAATTTTTCAAAAAGAAAGACAGAAGTAGTCGAAGAAACAAAAATTGAGTCAGCAAAAGAAGAAAAAACAGAAGTTTCCAAAAAACCAAGACAAAAAAAGATTGAACAAAAAGAAAATACTCAAGATGTCCAAGAACAAGAAACTTCCGAAAGTGATGAATATTCTACGGATAGTTTGACAGATAATCTTGAAACACAGAGTACTATGCAATCTATAGAAATCGACGAAAACGAGTCACAAACTAAGTCTAAAAGAAAATCGAAAAGAGATATTACTATCGAAGACTACAATACTAATTATGTAACAAAATCTCTATCGCAAACTATTCATGATAGCATGATTCCGTATAGTGAGTATGTAATTATGGATAGAGCAATCCCTAGGGTTGAAGATGGTCTTAAACCAGTTCAAAGACGTGTTCTATATAGTATGTTAGAAGTTGGAGTTTTGCCGGATAGACCTTACAAAAAGAGTGCGACAATTGTTGGTGATTGTATGGGTAAATATCACCCACATGGAGATGCCAGTATTTATGATACACTCGTTAGACTTGCTCAGCCATTTAATATGGGCGAACCGCTTGTTGATGGACATGGAAACTTTGGCTCAGTCGATGGAGATCCACCAGCAGCATCACGTTATACCGAAGCAAAATTATCTCCAATAGCACTAGAACTTCTTAGAGACCTTGAAAAAAATACCGTTCCTTGGGGACTAAATTTTGATGATAGACTCAAAGAACCACTTATGCTTCCAGGAAGATTTCCAAATTTGCTTGTGAATGGTTGTCAGGGTATTGCGGTTGGACTTGCTACAAATATTCCGACTCATAACTTTGCCGAAGCTTGTAATGCTGTTATTGCCTATATAGACAACAACAAAATTACACTTGACGAACTTATGAAAATTATGCCAGCACCAGATTTTCCAAGTGGTGGATATATCCTAGATAATTCCGAAGTTAGACAAATGTATGAAACAGGCAGGGGTAAAATTTATATTCGTTCCAAAATTTCTATTGAAAATGGGGATAATGGAAGGAAAAATATTGTAATAACCGAAATTCCTTTCCAAGTAAATAAAGCAAGCATGCTTCAAAAGATTGCAAAATATAGAGATGCAAATCCTAATGGTCCGATGGGATACATTCAAGAAATTGTTGATGAGTCAGATAGGTCGGGAACACGTGCTGTAATTAAACTTAAAAAAGACGCAAAAATCAATTCGATTTTGAATCTTTTGTATAAATACTGTGACGTCCAAACAACTTTTGGTGCAAATATTGTTGCCATTGCTGATGGTAAGCCAAGACAAATGGGACTTATTGAAATTCTTGATTATTATGTTAAGTATCAACAACAAGTTATATTTAATAGGACTAATTATGATTTGGAAGAAGCACTTAAAAAAGAACATATTTTGGAAGGATTGCTAATTGCTATTAGAAACATTGATGAAGTGGTTAGAATTATCAAAAATAGCAAGAGTGTAACCGATGCCAAAATTACACTTATTAAAACTTTTGAATTGTCCGATGTCCAAGCTCAAGCGATTTTGGATATGCGTCTTGCTAGACTTACAAACTTGGAAGTAAACAAATTAATTACAGATTTAAATAGACTTAGAGATTTAATTAAACGTTATACAGCAATAGTAAAAAGTCCGATTTTACAAATGAAAGTTGTTAAATCTGAACTTAACGAAATAGTTAAACAATATGCAAAACCTAGAAAAACCAAGTTCTTGAGTGCTGATGAACATTTTGAAGATAGTTCCTCAATTTTGGATAGTATGGAAGATAGCGAAGACATTCAAACTTATCATTTTATTTCAACTCCAGAAAATACTCTTAAACTTGTTAATCTCAAGAGTTACAATTTGGTAACCAAGGACTTGAGTGCAAATCCTACACTTAGCGAAATTCCTTCAATTAGTTTCAAAGTTGATGACAACAAAGATTTGTATATATTCACAAATCTTGGAAATTGCATCAAAATGCCTGTCAAAGCTATAAATGAATGTAGATTTAGAGACAGGGGGACAACACTATTTAGTTTGGTTAAAAATATTGACAAAGACGAAAATATAGTAGCGGTTTTGGAACTAGATAATTCTCTCAAAAACCACAACTTATTATTTGTTACAAAGTCCGGAATGATTAAGATATCCAAAGTATCAGATTACTTTGCGAGTAAACAAGTTATAGGTGGCATCAAAATTGGTCGTAACGATGAACTTTTGATGGTGGATATTCACAATCCAGACAAAAAACTTTGTATGTTTACGGGAATTGGTAATGGTGTCAAGATATCCACTAGCGACATTTCTATTACTGGAAGAATGAGTTCGGGTATCAAAGGAATTGCGCTTGACAAAAATGATTATTTAGTTGGTGCTATGCAAACCGATTCGAGTGATGCAGTAACATGCTTTATGTCAGACGGAAGTGCAAAAATTGTTAAAGATTCGGAGATTGCTGAGTCTGTAAGAAATAGAAAAGGTCTTAATTATGTAAGTCCAAAATGCAAAAATGGAAAACTAGTCAAAGTATTTAAACTTAGTATCAAATCTAATTTTGTACTAGAATCCGAAAAAGGAAAACTAAACTTTGTTCAAGCAAAAATGATTCCAATTGATACAAGAACTGGAAGTGGAAAACAACTTTTGAAAGAAAAAGTAAAAGCGGTTTATCCATTCCTAGAAAATAAGTAAATAATATATAAATAAATTTAAATAGAATAGAGAATTCATTTTTTAAGTTCTCTATTCTTTTTTTGTTCTTTTTGAAAAATGATATGAATATATTTATTTAAAGCAGAGAGATTTACTCTTAATTTGACAAAATTAGATAAATGTTAGCAGATTTAGACTAGACAAAAATTTTAATAAAAAATTCAAAAATTATATAATTAAGGAGTACCAAATGAAATTTGTAGTAATGAAGAAAAAGACGTTTTGGCTTTGTTTGATTACAATCATTAGCATGATTTTGCTGTCAATTAATATACAAGGCGGGGCTAGTGCAAGTGTATTTTTTGGTCAAGCACCAAGACTTGTACCAATTTATTCGGTAGACACAGACGAAAAAAAAGTTGCACTTAGTTTTGATACCGCTTGGGGTGCAGACAAAACTCTCAAAATCTTGGAAATCTTGAAAGAATACAATGTAAACGCAACATTTTTTATGGTTGGTTTCTGGGTGGAAAAATATCCAGATTTGGTTAAGGCAATAGACGAACAGGGAGTGGAAATTGGAACTCACAGCAATACTCATCCAGATTTTGTTAAACTTTCTGAAAATCAAATGGAGTTGGAACTAAAAACTAGTATAGAAAGTATAACTAAAATTACTCAAAAACCAGTCAAATTATTTAGAGTGCCATACGGGTCATACAATAATACAGTAATTGGTGTATCGGACAAAATGGGTCTCAAAACAATTCAATGGGATGTGGATACTCTTGACTGGAAAGGTCTTAGTGGAGTTGAAATTTGCGAAAGAGTAATGTCTAAGGTAAAACCTGGAAGTATAATTCTAAACCATAATAATTCCGACCACGTGCTAGATGCTTTGCCACTTATGCTTGAAAGACTAAAGAATAAGGGATACAAAGTTGTTTCGGTTGGAGAACTTATTTATGATAGTGATTATTACATAGATAATCTTGGTATACAAAGAAAAAATTAATTTTTAAGGAGATACATTATGGATTACAATCTAATGAAAAACAACAAAGTATTTATTTCGGGCGAAGTTGCTTCTGAACCTAAATTTAGCCATGAAGTTTATGGAGAAAACTTTTTTGAGTTTGACCTGAAAGTTCCTAGACTTTCGGACTCTTTTGACAAAATTCCAGTTACAGTAAGCGAACGTTTGCTTGTTACAAATGACATTCAAATCGGTAGCAAAATTTGTGGAAACGGTCAGTTTAGAAGTTATAACAAATTAGTTGATGAAAAGAGTAAACTTATTCTGACAGTTTTTTTGAGAGAGATTGTTCCATATGTAGAGAATGATAATCCAAATTATATTGAAATTACGGGATATGTCTGCAAAGAACCGGTATTTCGAACCACGCCTTTCAAAAGAGAAATTACAGACGTGTTGTTGGCGGTTAATCGTAGTTATAACAAAAGCGACTATTTGCCATGTATAGCATGGGGGAGAAATGCAAGATTTGTCAAAACTTTTAGTGTAGGCGACAAAGTAACAGTAACGGGTAGAATTCAAAGTCGTGATTATCAAAAAAAGGTAAATGACGAATTGATTACAAAAACAGCATATGAAGTTAGCCTTAATCGAATAGAACTTGTCAAAGACGAAAATGATGTAGATATGGTCATGACTTCTGTAGGTCAATTAGAAAATTATTACGTGAGATAATTGTGTTTGTTTGAGTTTTGTGTTATTCTAATTATATAAGTGGATTAATATCTAACTTTTTGAAAAATAAATATGATAATGTAGACATATCTTTTGATAACATAGGAGAGACAATGCAAAATATTGATAACGCAAGAAAAAATCAATATAAACTTTTGATAGCAATATTAATGATTGTCTTTTTGAGTATTATTTGCTATACAATTTGCTGGGAAATTAACTATTATTCAAAATATAATCATTTCAAAAAAGTCACTGCCGAAGTTGTTGCATACGAAATTGACGGGGATAAAAAATATGATGTACTAGAATATGTTGTTGATTCGTCTTATTATCAAAACGTTACATCTTATCAGTCCAAAAATAAAATAGGTGACAAAATATCAATTTATTATGATATAAATAATCCCTTGGGTGTAATTTATTCAAGAGATTATCGCAGATATGTACTACCAATAATTTGTGTGCTTTTGGGAATTGTATGTGCATCTTTTGTGATAATCTACTCAAAGAGTTTTCCAAAACAAAAGCCAGACAAAAAACAAAGTACTATGCAATCTTAAATAATTAAATGATTTAAGCCATATAATCAAATTTTGCTAAGATATTTTTAATATAATATTTGCTAACAATTAAAATAAAAAAGACACATTTGTTTTTGAATGTGTCTTTTTTATTTTTTGTATAATATAAATTTTAACTATTTATTTCGTTTTTTGATTATACCAAAAGTTACAATTATTGATGCTAACAAAACTAGTGATATAACAATTACTAAAATTAGTATTAATTGTGAATTATCAAGTTTGTCCATTTTGATGTCTTTTGTGAGAACATAACCTTCTATTGTATTCAAATTTGCATCTTTGTATATAACTTTTGTATAAGTTTGTTTTTTGTCATAATTTTCTACGTATATACGAGTATGGTTTTCCAAAGTTTTGAGTATTGTTTGTTTGTCAAAATCATATAGTGTTGTGCTATCGCTTCCGATGGAATTTACACTTGCATTTTCGGTATTAAGATTTTTGATTGTCTTATTGTCACTCTTGACGACATCTGCACCAAATATAAATCCGATTGAATTATTAAATTGATACATATAAAAAGTTTTGTTATCTAAACTTATTGGATAGACATAACTAAGAGTTATCTCATTGTTTATACTCAAATTGCCAACAATTAAGCGAGTATTATTAAGTTTAAGTAGGGTTGGATATTTGTATATAGGTACGATTTGATTTGTGGTTATCACATTAATCGGATTGTATGTATAATTGACAATTTCTATATTCGATTTTGGGACAAAACCGCTTTGTAGTTCGTTATTATTATTAAATAATATTCTATAAAAATCATCAAATTCTTCGATTCCAATTGCTTGGGTGATTGTGCCACCCAAATTAAATGTATTTCCAACAAAGTAAGGATATTCATAAATTGGCTGAGAATTTAGTTTAAGTGCAAGCAATGTATCCTGACGGGTCAAGGCGGTGTCAGAAATCTCAGTTATCGAAGATAGGAGTGAAGTATTAAGTTTGCAATCAAAGCAAACTAGACATGAGCGGTTGTTGTCAAAAGCAAGCATTTTCTCATTTGCAATGTCATAAGTAAGATTATTAAAATTATCTGTGATTATGTCTAAACTATTAGAAAGAGACAATGTGTTTTCAGATACTTTGATTAGAGAAATTTTTGTATTTGTAATTGCATAAATTGCATCTAAGTCAACTGTTATTTCTCTAAGATTATCTATTTGAATTGAAGATAATTTTGTGCCATCTAGTTTTAGTAGACTAATAATATTATCATTTTTGATTACAATTAAATTTTGATGTTTCAAATATTCAATTTGACTGTGTTGCCCAATAGAAAGCCCAATATCGCTACCCAAAATTCCAACAAGCGAAGTTTTTGCCATATATACAATTTGATTATTTGAGTAGTCTAACATATATATTGTGCCAGAATTTGTTACACACAAATCAGATACAAAACCCAAGTTGTTGTCGCCGACTTTTGTAAACATTGTGCTTTTTGTGTATGTGTTATCTTGAAAAGTATATTTATTTAATTGTGACGCAGTTAGTGTGTTTGTCACAAAATACATGTTTTGATTGTAATCAAGGCTTACTGCATGTGGGATGGAATCGGTTTCAAGGTCGTCAACAAGATATGATTGATTTTCTTTGATTATTTGTAGTCTGTTGTTTCCAGTATCGGATACAAAATAATCATTTCCTTGTATAAAGATATTGCTAGGGGATTTGAATCGTCCCTTGTCTATTCCAAAAGAACCCAAAATTATTTGATTGCTTTGCATGCTTAGAGTTTCTTCATTAAAGATTTCAACCGCTTGAATTGATTTGAAATAAGAATCAGAAACATAAATCATGTTTTCAAAAAAATTAATGTCTGTAATATTTAGGATTGGAAATATTTTTGATTCGGCATCACCTTTTGTCGACATTTTAATGTCGCATGATTTGGAAGTATTCAAATTTTGAAGATGCAGAATTTCATTAGCAGATGTAACCAAATATTCTTCGTTATTCAAATAAAATGTATCCAAAACTTTGGCATTAACAATAAAAGTATCCAAAATGGTCAAACTTGAATCGTGATAGTTGAATGTTGCAAGTCCTGTAGTTATAGTTTTGTTAATTTCTTCAGTCGATTCGCCAGTTTTGTATACAATATATGCGTTTTTGTCATTAACTGCTAGCATATATGAACTATTAAAATAAGGGGAACTAAAGGTGCTTATTGGATTATTATTTGAAACAAAGTTGGCGTCATATTGATATAGGGTAAACTTGTTGTCCTCGATAATTCCAATTTGTAACGACGTATTGCTTACATAAATATCTATCGCCTTTGAGTTTTGTAAATTAATTCCTTCAAGTGACTCCAAACTCGGATTAGTTAAATCTTTTATAAATTTAATGGAGTTTGAGTCGGATATTATAAGTTTTTGTCCATTTAATTTGATATTGCTGATTTTGTGAAACCCACCAAGCACTATTTCATTTTTGTCGTGCAAATTATAAATGTGTAAATTATTATCATTTAGTGAATAACATATATAATCATTATTAATGTCAAAACAATTAATGTTGGTTAGATTTACATAATCCAAAACACCTTCGGGGTATATTGTATTTATTGTAATATCTTTGTCACTTGCATTAACGGGACATGAAAAAAATACGGCAGTAATTATGCTTAAACAAACAAAAAATAACCCTAAAATAACCTTTTTCATGTACCAAAACTCCAGTTACATTGATTTTAACATACGAGTGTTATTTTGACAATAAAAAACGACACTTTATTTTGTTATTTTTATCTTTTATTTATTTAAATTTTGACAAATTTCGAAAAATTATTTTGCAAATTTTTAATTTCATTAATTACTTTAGTAATTAAAGTTAGTCATTTTGTAAAATTTTTTTACAAATTGTATAAAATTTCACAAAAATTTGACATAAAGTTTTGACTTTGCACTTTTGCATGGAATATAATATAAAAAACGCATTGGAGGTAGCAATGAAATATTGGAGTAAATCATCATTATCAATCTATAGGTATTTGGAAAAAATGACCAATACTTTGGACAAACTTATCTTGGATTTAAGCAAACATAGCAATAATGTATCCATGATAAAAAATCAAACAACTTACAATCAGGCTAGAAAGTTAATTGAGTTATTAGATCGCAAGCGAAAAATGATTAATTTAAAAGTCGCGGTTGAAGACTCTCTCGCCGGTCTTAACAAAATTGACCGAAGAATTTTGACATTAGTATTTATTGATGGGGCAAAAAGTGAGATGATTGCCCAAATTTTGGGTGTTAGTCTTAGAACTTTTTTCCGCAAAAAAGTTATTGCTCTTAACAAATTCAATTCTCAAATGATTGCCAAAGGATTTGACTTGGACTTTTTTATTAGAGAATATTCCAAAGAACAATGGATTTTGTCTGTTTATGAAGAGTGTGTAAATAAATATAACAAAGAAGACGAGACAATGGATGTTTGTATAGTAAAGAGAGTTTTAAATGAAATTTCAAAAGTAACACTAGGTAATAGTATTTATGTTTGTTAGTATTTGTCTATTATTTTTTGAGATTTAATGCGTTTTTGTTTTTTGTGAAATTTTCTGGGAAGATAGAGAATAAATAAAATTGCAAATAGTGGAACTGACATGATTATTACAAGTATTAAACTTGGCGTGTGTGTCATTGGATTTTTGATATTTGTGTTTGTATTTGATGCATAACTTACTTCTTCGGTGTTTTCATAAATCGGAGTTATTGACCTAATGTATTTGTTATAAATATAACCATATTCTCCGTTATAATTCACATAATACCACGTTGTTCCACCAAAATCTATTGCTTCTTCCGAAAAAACTCTGCCAATAAACTGTAAATTTGTTTCTCCCGCATTTACAACACTTATGATATTGCTAACATTAGTTTTGGTTGTTGGAGAACTTCTTAAATTACAATCAAAACCTACTACAATTTTTATATTACTAGGATATGGTGTCAAAGGATTACTTAGGGTAACTTTGACATCATTCTTTCTTACGTACCCACAAATACCATTGTAATTGACTTTTAATACATTTGAAGTTTCGCTGATAATCTCTACAAAGTATGTTTTTTCTACTATGCAAATAATATCGCTTAAGTCATCGCCGTTTGTGGATTTATACAAATTTGTAAGATTAATTACTCTTGCATAATTGTTTTTTGCTAGAACTGGAGTTTTGTTGATATTTAAAAAACATAACATACAAAAAAATAGTATTAAATATTTCATAATTATATAATACTAGACTATTTGAATTTAAAAAAATCAAAATACAAAAAAATTATGTAAAAAATTGGATATTTGGAAGTTATTATGACACAAAGGGAAATAGTTTTTAGGTTGAAATCCATAGAAAAAGAACAGAAACGCAGAAAAGACGATAACAAATTGGATTATTATAACATTGGAGAAAAAATACATCAAAAACAACTAAAATTTCATAAATGCCAAAAGAAAAACAGGTGGGTATTTGGTGGAAATCGAAGTGGGAAAACGGAATGTGGTGCAGTTGAAAGCGTATGGCTTGCACGAGGAATTCACCCTTACAAAGAAAACAAACCACGTGACGGTTGGGTAGTATCACTTAGTCAACAAGTTCAAAGAGATGTCGCTCAAAGCAAAATTTTGAGTTATCTAAAAAAAGAATGGATAGAAGATATTGTAATGTTATCTGGGAAAAAAGGAAGTGCCGAACAAGGAGTCATAGATACAATTTATGTAAAAAATGTGTTTGGGAGCATTAGCAAAATAGGATTTAAAAGTTGCGACCAAGGTAGAGAAAAATTTCAGGGTACATCACTTGATTTTGTGTGGTTTGATGAAGAACCGCCTGAAGATATTTATGTTGAATGTAAAATGCGTGTGCTAGATAAATGCGGATTAATTTTTGGAACTATGACTCCACTTAAAGGACTGACATGGGTCTACAATACTATTTATTTAAACGATAGAAATGATGAAGATGTTTGGTATGAACACATGCAATGGGAAGATAATCCGTATCTATCGCCAAATGAAATAAAAAAACTTACTCAAAATATGTCTTCAGACGAACTTGAGAGTCGAAAATACGGCAATTTTACGAGTGGAACGGGGCTTGTTTACAACGAGTTTGATGAGAATTTAAACGTAATTGAACCTTTTGATGTTCCAAAATCTTGGTATGACAAAATATCCATTGACCCTGGTCTTAAAAATCCACTTAGTTGTCATTTTTATGCATGTGATTTTGACGGGAATATTTATGTTATTGCCGAACACTATGACAAACAAAAAACAGTAGATTATCATGCAAGCAAAATAAAAGAAATGTGCAGAAAATTAGATTGGCCAAGTAAGAATGGCAAATACGAAGCGATTATAGACAGTGCAGCAAATCAAAGGACTCTGTCTAGTGAAAAGAGCGTAAGTGAATTATTTTATGATTGCGGAATACTTGTAAATCCATATGTGAACAAGGATTTATTTTCGGGAATTAATCGTGTAAAATCGTATTTTAAAAATGCCGAAGGTGAACGTAAACTATTTATTTTCAAAACATGCGTAAATATGATAAGAGAAATCAAGGGGTATTTTTGGGGGAATGCAGATGTTCCTATCAAAAAAGACGACCATGCTTTGGATGAACTCAGATATTACATCATGAGTAGACCTGAAAACAAATTTGTTTCAAATAACCCTAAAACTGCATTACAAAAACAAAAGGAAAAACTAATAAAAGCACTTAGAATTCAAAATAAATGGCAAGGCAATTACTAACTAAAGGTAATTGCTTAATTTCAAAGGAAAACATATGAGTAATAACAAAAAAATTAAAGAAGCACTCCTAAACAAAGCATTAGGATTTACGACACAGGAAGTTACCGAAGAATATGGGTTGTCTGGAGATGACTTGGTTTTGCAAAAAAGAAAAACCAGTACAAAGTCTTATCCGCCAGACTTGACGGCACTTCAGATGATTTTGGGAAAGGAGGTTGAATCAGAGAATGAATTTCAAAAAATGACCGACGAAGAATTACAAAAAGAAAAAGAGAGATTAATTAAACTATTAAAGGAGAAAAAATGAAGATTGTAAATATCGAAAAAAGAATTCGATGCGAAATGCCAAATTGCAAAAATATGGCTGAAATTAGAGTGGAAAAAGAAGGATTTTTTAGATCATCTGGCTTTTGTATTTGTAATGAGTGTATGAAAGATATGTATTTGTGCTTTTCAAAAATCATTGTTCCAAAAAGCCCTAACAATATGCTAAACAAAAAAGTAAAATCTAAGGAGAATTTGAGTGAAAACTAAAGACGAAAATGATAAATATGAAAAAGAACTTGTCGAAAGTGTGTTGAAGGATTTTGAAGAAAGACAAGCCGAAAGAAAGACATTTGAAAGCAATTGGCAACTTAATATTAATTTCTTTTTGGGAAATCAATATTCGTTTATATCTCCAGTTGGAGATTTGATGGAAAATGGCAAACAATATTTTTGGCAAGAAAAAGAAGTATATAATCATATTGCAAATATAATTGAACTTAGACAGGCAAAATTATCTCGTGTAAGACCGACTCTTACAGTTATTCCTTTTTCTGATGACGAAAGAGATATTGCATGTGCTAAGACATCTAAAAAAATATTAAAAGCAGTTAGCCAAAATATTAATATGAGCAAAATTTTGTCAAAAGGAACCATGTGGAGTGAAATTTGTGGAACTGTTTTTTATAAAGTTGATTGGGATAATAATTTGGGCAAAATTATTGGGGTTAATTCGCTAGGCAACGAAATTAAAGAAGGCGATGTCGAAGTAACAGTTTGTAGTCCGTTTGAAATTTATCCTGATAGTTCGACTTATAATAATGTTGAAGATTGCATGTCAATTATTTATGCTAGGTCTTTTCACAAAGACATGGTTAAAAATATTTGGGGAGTTGATGTTCAAGGCAAGGATATTGACGTTTACTCGCTTGATGCACTATCTATAAGTGGCGGGCTGGGATATTCAACTCTTAGTAATTCTATGGCTAAAAAAGTCAAGAAAGACCAGGTGGTTGTTATTGAAAAGTACGAAAAACCAACCATTGAATTCCCAAATGGCAGACTTATTGTAATAGCGGGTGACAAACTTATTTATAATGGAGATTTGCCATATGTCAACAAATCCGAAGGTAAACGCGGATTTCCGTTTATAAGACAAACTTGTATTCCTACTCCAAATTGTTTTTGGGGTGCTAGCCTTATTGAGAGACTTATTCCTATCCAAAGAGCCTTTAATGCTGTTAAAAATAGAAAACATGAATTTTTAAATAGACTTACTATGGGTATTTTGTCGGTAGAAGATGGCTCAATGGATATTGAAAATCTTGAAGAAGAAGGTTTGTCTCCGGGTAAGGTTTTGATATATAGACAAGGTGCAAATGGTCCAAAGTTGCTATCGTCTGATTCGATGCCTATAGATTTTAAACAAGAAGAAGATGCGTTGCTTAATGAATTTGTTAATATTTCGGGTGTAAGCGACTTGCTTAATCAGACATCGCTTGTTAATGCAAGCATAAGTGGTGTTGCTTTGCAACTTATGATAGAACAAGACGACATTAAACTTAGTTCTAGTTCAGAAGAAATAAAATACTCAGCCAAAGAAATAGCAAAGCAAATTTTGAGACTATACAAACAATATGCAAAACTTCCACATGCTTCGAGAATTATTGGAGATAATGGATTAGTAGAATTGTTCTATTGGAGTTCGAGTGATATAAACAGCGAAGAAGTTATGTTTGAAACTGAAAATGAAATCAACGAAACATTAGCACAAAAACGTTCAATGATTTTCGAACTTTTAAATTCTGGATTGTTAAACGACGAAAACGGAAAATTAACAAATAGTATGCGTGCAAAAATTTTGGAGCAATTAGGCTTTGGAATATGGGAGTCTACTCAAGACATAAAAACATTGCAATCCAAAAATGCTTCAAAGGAAAACTTGCAACTTATTATGGAACAAACAATCAAAGAACCAAGCGAAATTGATGATCACGATGTTCACGTTCTTGAACATATTTCATTTATGCTTGGAAATGAATTTGAAAAATCAATTCTCAAAAATCCAGAAATTGAAGACAAAATGCTAGAACACATAAGAAAACACAAAAAATTCAAAAATTTTAATCAAGAAAACAAAGAAAGTTAAGGAGAAAATTATGTTAGAAGAAAACAATATTATTGGAGAACAACCAAAGGATGCAGTAGTTCAAGCTGTAGCGACGGAAAATGAAGGAACAAACAATCCTGAAGGCTCTCCACTAGGCAAATTCAAAGATGCTAAGTCGCTTTTTGGCGCTTATAACGAGTTGCAAAGTGAGTTCACTCGCAAGTGTCAGAAACTAAGTGAAGCAAACAAAAAATTGGAAGAATCTCAATTACTCAACGCCGGTGAAAGTGAAAAAGATTCAATTAACAAAGATGAATTTGCTTGGAGTGAAAAACTCGATGATTTTTTGAAAGCACACAAAAATGCAAACGGCTTTGTGGAACAAATAACCAATGAAATAATTATGGATAAAGATTTGAAAGAGAGTGGTGATGCACTCGAAAAAGCATACACAAGGGTTTTAGAAAAAAATTATATTCCAAAGGAAAGCCTAGCAAAAAATCCAGAGTTTTTGGATAAATACATTTATTCTAACGACGAAATAAAAAACAAAATTATAAATGAATATGTTTCTTCACTACAACAAACCCAAAGTCCTATATCTATAACAAACTCGGGATATGTGGGGGGAATTGCTCATACACCCAAATTTGGAAGTTTGGAAGAAGCTAGCAAATATGTGGAGAACATGTTCAAATTTTAGGAGAGATTATGATTACTTTGAGTACTGCCGATAAGGCATTGAAATCAGTTTATTTGGGAGTAATTGGAAACCAACTAAACTATGGCGCAAATGCATTACTTTCAAGAATTAAACAAACAACAAATAATGTATATGGCAACGAAATTATTAAATCGACATCTTATGGTATCTCAGGTGGTATTGGTGCTGGTAGTGAAACTGATGCACTTCCACAAGCGGTTAACAAAAAATACGCACAATTCAAAACAACACTAAAAAATCTTTATGGTACATTGGAAATTTCTGACAAGGCTATTAGATGTTCTCAAAACAATGCGGGTGCATTTGTCAATCTACTTAATGAAGAAATGGAAAGTTTGATTAAATCAAGCACATTTAATTTGGGAAGAATGCTATATGGAGATGGTACAGGTGTTCTTGGAAAAATTACTGTTGCCAATGAGGAAGCCGATACTGAATTTACTGTAGACAATGTTAGAAACTTTGCAATTAATCAATGCGTTAAACTACTAAGTAGTGCAGGCACAGGATATAATGCAACATACAACAGCATGATGATTGTTGAAAATGTAGACGTTGCTAATAGCAAGATTATTTTGGATCATCCAGCAGAAGCAAGTTTTAAAGATTTGAAACTCGCAGTAGCAAACGGATTCAACAGAGAACTTACAGGACTTGGCGCAATTTTTGGAACAAGTTCAACATTGTATGGAGTAAACAGATCACAAAATAAATGGTTAAAACCTTATACTAAAACTGCGGTTGGAAATATTAGTGAAAGTGCTATGCAAACTGCAATAGATGAGATTGCGGACACTGCAGGTTCTGATGTTGACTTTATTGCTTGTTCATCTAAGGTTAGACGTTATTATCAAGATTGCATTAAGTCTTACAAACGCAACATTGATGTAATGGATTTGCAGGGCGGATTTAGAGCACTTACTTATAATGGAATTCCAGTTGTTAATGATAGATTTGTGGCAGATGGAGATATGTATTTGCTATCAACCAAGGACTTTGAACTATGTCAATTAGGTGATTGGGAATGGATTGAAGGCAACGATGGAAGAATTATAAAACAAAAAGAAGGCTATCCAACATATACTGCAACATTAGTTAAGTATGCTGAGTTAATTTGTAATAGACCTAACAGTCAAGCAAAACTCACGGGTATTACTGGTTAATTATTTTTTTGCTGGGCTTTTGCCCAGCAAAATTTTTTAAATTGGAGAAATTATGAAAATAAAAATAGAAAGTGATGTTTTTGATATAGCAAAGCGTCTTAAACAAATAAATGAAAGTTATTATATTTTGTTTGATACGTCAAAACAAAAATTTGAACTACATTCAAAAGAACAACAAAATTCTTATTGTTTTTCTTATCCTTTTCAAAATTTAGATAATCGATTTTTAGACATGGTATATACCACAAACATAAGATATATTGACAATATTATAGAAGATATTGACAAAAACAACATAGAAATTGAAAGAATAGGAAAACAAAAAACAAAAAGTCAAACAGATTATATGTTAAAAGAAATTTATTGTTTTGCAAATAATTCATCAAAAGAGTTAGATGAAAAGACATCGTTTTCTAGTGTGTGGAGATAAAATATGCTTGTAAAAGACATAATCAAAAAAGCATGTAAGTTAATAAATTTAAGTGATGTTTTGGAATATCTAAATGATGAAACAGGAACTATTACACAATCTGATGAAGTTAGTGAAAAATTAGATAAACTTTTGCTTTCAGTTAATTTAACTAACAACACTCTTTCAAGTCAGTATTTTGAAATTAGTGATTGTGCTGTGTGTGATAATTCAAATGGTGTTGTAAGTTTTGGAAATATTACTTCAAAAAATATAGTTGAAATCAAAAAAGTTACGGATGTTGAAAATAAAGATATTGAATACAAAGTTTTGAGTGATGGTGTTCATTCGGCTTACAAAAGTTTGAAAATATATTATACATATATTCCAAGCGATGTAATTATCTCAGATAATATTAATTATTATTTGAAGTTGAGTGAAATTACTTTTGCGTATGGTGTGGTGAGTGAGTATTTGTTTTTGATAGGTGATTTGGATGAGGCGAGTATTTGGGATGAGAAGTTTAAAAATATTTTGTTTGCAATTTCTAGACCACGCAGAAATATTGTTATGCCATCAAAAGGTTGGTACTAATGTTTTATAAGAGTTTGATGCCTAGCAAAAAAATCAAGTTTGAAAAATTTGAATGTCAGCCATGCAAAGATGGTTGGAAATTTGAATCTGGCAAACAAAAACTACCTTTTGGTAGTTGTGTCTGTATGTATAATTTTGATTGTTCAACTGGAGTACTAAGGGATAATGTAGGTGTAGATCATTTAAAAATAGTATATTGGGAAAATACAGGAAGAAATTATAGTTATAAAATTGTTCCGCCAGAAGAAAATGAAATATATTATGATGTGTATTTGTATTACGATTGGTGGGCATATGATAATACTAGTTCTGCAAAGCCTATGCTGTTTTTTCAATGTCGTAATGGTTCATTTAAAAGTTTGTATATGATGAATGGAACTGTTGAATGTAATGCAATTGATGGCTTGCCTACCGATAACAATACACTTAGATTTAATAAGTCTATTGCTATGGAAAATGGACAAGATTTTATTATCTTGTCAAGACAGAATGAAACGTATAAATATACATGTAGAACTAACAATGCAGTAAAGATAAGCAACTTGGAAATACTTAGCGTTTGTTATTATGATAAACGCAACTTTGCTATTTGCACACAGCATGCCCAAACAATAATGTATGGCGAACAGTTAAATCCGTTTAACTTTGAAGTAAGTGATGATTCATCTGGAAGTATTACGTTTTCTGATGATTTGGGTCCATGTCAAAAACTTGTTGTTTTTAAGGATAAGTTGTATTGTTTTAGAACTTATGGAATAGTTAAAATAGTTAGGGGTAAAGACAAGAAAAGTTTTGATATGGAAAAAATCGGCATGGGAAATAATTTGATTTATCGCAGTACAATTGAAATTTGTGATGATAAAATCGTTTTTATGACGACCCAGGGACTTTGTGAATTTGATGGAAACAAAGTTAAAGAAATTCCGCTTCCGTTCAAAAAAATTCTAAATCAGTCATCTCAAGTTAAAGCGGTTGGCAAATACTGCAAAGGCAAGTACTATTTGTCATGTATTTTGGATTTTGGAGATGGCCAAAAAATAATGAGTGAAAACAATACTGGTGGAACACAATATAACAATGCGATAATTGCATTGGATTGTAGCGATTATTCATTTGATATCTCTAGGGGGATTAGTGTGTCTGCGCTTGAAAGAATCCATGATAAAATGGGAGATATGTTAGTTATTATTTACGAAAATAATCAAATACAAAGTTCGTATGGAATGTTGACAAACTCAGGAAAATTCTTTGGTTCAAATACTATCAAAAAAGGCTGGGTTAGTAGCACTTCAGATTTTGGTTATCCTGACAAAATAAAATTTATTAAGGAAATGACTTTGTATACAAAACAAAATATTACAATTAACCTTAGGTTGGATGGCAAAGTCAAGACGATTTCAGTAACAGGAAAATCGGGCGAACAAACTATTGCAATCAACAAAAAAGCAAAACTTTTTAGTTTTGAAATAATTGCTATGGAGGGGGATAACGAAATTTCCCTTCCAACTTTTGTGGCAGGTGTTTATGAATGATTATAATTCACTAAATGAATTTTCGGATATGCTCAAACAAAATAGGGTTTTGAATAATAGTACTAATTGTCTAAAGAAGATTGTTTTTCACAAAATAACCGCAACCAAAAAAATTCAGTTGTTTTCGCAGGATTATATTACTTACGGATATTTAACTATTTCAGTCGAAAATCCGCAAAATCTAGAAATTTATTACAATGACGTTAAACTTGTAAAATTAACAAAATCGGAGACAAGAATTGTTTATTGTGTTTTTGAAGATAATCCTATATTGACAATTTCAGGAACAAGTGGAAGGTTGTCCATTGAAATTTATGGTGCAGAGTCGAATTATCAAAATTTAATCAAGTGTTGTTCTGGAACAAAGAAACTTGTTTTTGATTGTGGTAAAAATGAAGTGTATTCATATTCTACGATAGATGATATTTCAAATAACAATCTAACATTTGTTGAGAGTGTTGATGGTATTATTGATTATGGTGATTATTATTACAGTTCAGATACTTATTATCATGCCGTACTAAAAAACATAAATGGATACTTATATTTATACATGTATACGAATGATAATACAATTACTAAACAAATTACTTCGTCTGCAGAACACGCAAAAATTATTACAAGACATTATTTAAACTTGTTGAGTGTTGCATATATTAGGGGACAAAAAGTGTATTACAAAAGTGTTACAACAACTGCAGTTAGCGATGAAATTGAAATTCCTCTTGACCCTAAATTTTATCCAAAATCCATATGTGAAATTTCTATTAGTGGTACTTTCCCGATGCCTATTATAGGAATAAATAGTTATGATGGAAAAATTGCTTTGGCTTATCTGACTAATGACTCGGCACAAGTGCTAACTGAAAAAAATGGCGAAAATGCCAAAATATTTGTATCTGAGAATAGTGTAGATATAGCAATAGTAAATGACTACAATGTAATTATTAGCAAATATGTGTATAATCAAGGCAAATTGACTCAACAAGGTGAGAATACGACTATTTGGAATGTGAATGATATTGTCAAAATTGACAATCAATATTTGCTATTTAACAACAAAGAACTAAGCGGAAAAATTAATTATGGTGACATCTAGTAGTATAGCGGAAAGAATTTTGAAAATTAATTTGAGTTCGTTTAATTCTAGGAGAAAAAGTATGAATAAATATACAAACGAAACTTTTGAAAAAGTGCTTGTTCAAGAATTTGATAAAGATATATCGAGTCATAAGACAAAGGATTTACAAAAAGAAATTTTGAATATTTGCGAAAAAAACCTTTTAAAGTCAACAGATTTTGAACAAGACGAACTAAAAAAGTTAAAAAATTTAAAAGAAATAAAAAAAGAAGAAAAACAAGAAATTTATTTTGACTATGATGATTTTGATAATCCAAAAAATTATATGCAAGAATCTGAATATAATGATTATGTTGATAGTTATGACAAATTAAACAATCAAATAAAGGTTTCAAAGTTTAAATTGTTTTATTTGAATAGTTTAAAAAATCAAGCAATTAAGGATTGTAATATTACAAAAGCAATCAAAATTAGTGATGAGATTGCTAAAATTGAGCAGTCAATTAATGCTTTGAATTTTCAAGTCGAAAGTATCAACAATAATGTAAAATCCGATAAGACAAAATTCTATGATGATTACAAACAACTTCTTGAACTTGTAACTACTTCTAAATTGGTGCATTCAATTGATTCTTTGAAAAAACAGTATTCTCTAAAGGTAATTAATTATTTTATTGCAAAAAAATCATTGTACTTGATTGATTATTATTTGAGTGCGGTTGACAAAGATAAAATTAATGACGCACTTAATGGCGATGCTATTAAACAATTTTTTGGTGATAGTCTAGAAATTATCAAAAGTGATATAAAAAATGTGGGAACAAATAGTTAATTTAGCCATAAGTAATGGTTTGTTTGCGGTACTATTTTTGGGACTGCTTGTTTATCAGTTAAAAGATAGCAGAACTCGCGAACAAAAATATCAGATGACTATCGAAAAACTTGGAAACTCGCTTGAAATTGTTAAGCAAGTTAAGGAAGATGTTGAAGACATCAAGGACAAAATAAATCAAAAAAAGATTGTCTTTAGAAAAGTTAAGGAGAAAACTAATGAAGAAAAAGCTTAAAACCACGTCGTTTTGGCTAGGCTTGAGTGGTGCAATATTTGTTGTTTTGGACACAATATCCAAAATTGTTGGTCTGAATTTGTATTCAAAAGAAGTGGAATCAATAATACTTGCTGTGTGTTCTTTTCTTATAATGGTTGGATTTATAACCAAAAGAAATGAAACGGAAACGTCGGATTCATCTAAAGAAGAACTTCTTGAAGATATAAATGATATAGACAAAGATAAATAAACTTGTTTTGGTGTTCAATTTGTTTTATGACAATTTTGAACACCTTTTTTTGTTTTTTAATTTGCAAATATCTAAATTTTAATATATACTAAAAATATCAAAAGGGTATTTTATGATTTACAAAAATTCAATTAAAATTTTATTTTCAAACTTTGATATAGTGTGGAAGAATATTCTATATTATATTTTGGTGTTTTTAATAACAGGTGGTCTATGCTATATCTGTATTAATCCTATATACAAACTCCTAAGTGCGGGCGGGCTTGTTACAGATTTTTTGAACGTGTATTCAGATTTTTTGTCCAACCTAAATTTAACAGCATTATTTACTTCAATTAATACTTTGTTTGAAAAATTAACCGAAATTTTACAAAATAATTTGTCTCACGTATGGATTAATTTTGTAGGAATTGGAACTACTTTGTTATTTTTTAAATTTATTCTTTCTAATTTGACAATCATGCCTTCGTGTAATTCACTTCATTATTATATGGGAAGCATGAATAAACATGGATATTACTTGAGTTTTGGCGAAACTTTTGGTAGAAATTTTCGTTTTGTGTTAGTCAATTTTTTGGTGATGTTGCCTTTGAGAGTTTTGTATTTGGGCATATTTATTTTGTGCTTGAAACTATTTAAAATATCTTTTGTAATGTCTATTATGGCCATAATTATAATTATTTTTGGTTTTGTACTACTATTTTCACTTAAGTATTCAATATTTGCTGGTTGGGCGCCTACCATGTGTGTTATGAATTATGGAGTGTTTAAATCTTTGAAAGTTAGCATAAAAAATGCTTTCAGAATATTCCCTAAGGTGTTTTCAAATTCAATTGGCATAGTTATTACAATTATTCTTTCGAATGTTCTTATTGGAACGTTCACATTCTTAGTAGGGCTTGTTCTTACTATTCCTGCATCATATCTACTTTATAGTATTTTTGGAATGGTGGTTGTTTATGAAGGACAGGGAATGAGATATTATGTTGACGTATATAATGTTATAACGCCTAAGAAAAAAGAAGTAAGCGACAAATTAAAATCCATGAAATTTATTGTTTAGTTTTTGTCTTAATTTGATATTATTTAATGATTTTTAGATAATATATATTATTTTTTTCAAATATTAATTCTAAATATTGATTTTTTTGAAATATTAGTTTATAATATCAATAACGAAGTTAGTTAAATATTATATTTTCAAAATAAATAATAGGTTTTTGCCTAATTAGATTTTTTTGTGTGTACAAAGACTTTTTGTTGATTCAAATGTTATGTGGGATTGTTTGTGTCAATATTTTAATTAGTTTTTTGAATATACTGCAAAAGTGGTTCAGATTTTTTTGTTGGACTACAAATTTATATATATTTTGGCTAATTTTACATAGAATTGAAAGTGATTTGTAAAAATTTTTTTCTAATTCTATTAATTAATAAAACACAATAATAAAGGAGAAAAAATGAACAAACAACAAAACGGAATTAAACTTTCGTTCCTAGGTGGTGTTGGTGAAGTTGGAAAGAACCTTATGGTTTTGGAATATAACAATGAGATGCTTGTAATTGACAGTGGTCTTGCTTTCCCTTCGGACGATATGCCGGGAATAGATATTGTTATTCCAGACTTTACTTATCTAATAAATAATAGACAAAAAATCAAGGCAATCTTAATTACTCATGGTCATGAAGATCATATTGGTGCGTTGCCATACTTGCTTAGAGAACTTCCAAATGTTCCAGTATATGCAAGCAAACTTAGTGTTGCGCTTATTGAAAACAAACTAAAAGAGCACAAAAAAATTAAATGTAAACCAATTTGTGTTAAACCAAAACAAGTTGTCAAAATTGGAAATTTTCAAGTAGAATTTGTCAAGGTTACCCATAGTATTAGTGGTTCTATGGCACTCGCAATTACAACTCCAGTTGGGGTATATTTTCATACGGGCGACTTCAAAATTGATTATACACCAATTGATGGTGATGCTATGGATATGGTTAGACTTGCTGAAATTAGTAGAAAAGGTGTGCTTCTTTTGACTGCTGATAGCACAAATGCCGAACGTCCGGGATTTAGTATGAGTGAGAGAAAAGTTGGAGCAACGCTAGATAATCTTTTTGTTCAAAATGCTTCAAAAAGAATTATTATAGCAACTTTTGCAAGTAATGTTCATAGAATTCAACAAATTTTGAATATCTGCGAAAAATACAATAGAAAAATTGTGTTTACTGGTAGAAGCATGCTAAATATTTGTGAGACTGCAGCCAAAATCGGCGAATTAAATTTCAACAAAGAAATTGTTGTTGATGTTAATAATATGGACAAGTTCGAAGACTCTCAAATTTGTATTCTTTGTACTGGAAGTCAGGGTGAAGAAAATTCTGCACTCACAAGAATGGCTAATGGTGAGTTTAATAAAATTGAGATTGGAAGCAATGATTATGTTATTTTTTCGTCATCAGTTATTCCGGGGAATGAAAAAGAAATTAATAATGTAATTAACCTTTTGTATTCGAAAGGTGCATCAATTATTTATGAATCTTTGGCTGAAGTTCATGTTAGTGGACACGCTTATCAAGAAGAACTAAAAACCATACACACACTTCTAAAACCAAAATTTTTTGTACCTGTTCATGGCGAATATAGACATCTTAAGGCACATAGTAATTTGGCAAAAGATTTGGGAATGAATGAACGAAACATAGTTATTCCAGAAATTGGCGATACAATTACAATTAACAAAAATGTCATCAAAAAATCTGGCACAGTTCCTTCGGGAATTAAACTAGTTGACGGATATGAAGTGAGTGAAGCGGGCGGTATTGTTCAAAGAGATAGAATGCAACTTGCTGAAGAGGGAATTTGTATAGTAACAATTACAATTTCTGCAAAAAATGGTTCGCTTACATCTAAACCAGACATTTTAACTCGTGGATTTATGACTATTAAGGGAAACGAAGAAATGCTAGAAGAAGTCAAAGATGTGTTACTAAATCAAATAATTACTGCAAACTTCAAAACACAAGATTGGTCGATGATTAAAGGGAATGTCAAAAAGACCTTGCAAACTTATTTCTTTAAGAAATGCAAGAGAAAACCTTTGATTATTCCAATAATTATTGAAACAAATTGAGAATGAAATGGAATTTGATATTACGATTGAAAAATTAACCGATGAAAGATACTATGCAAAATCTAACTTTGTGCCTATAATTAGGGATAAATCGGCTAAATATTTGTATGATTTTGTCAAAGATAATAAGTTTGAAAATATTCTTGAAATTGGCTGTGCTATTGGATATAGTGGCAACATAATTTTGAGTGCAGGCGCAAAAAAACTGACTACTATAGACATAAACAAAGAATATTTAAAAATTGCCAAAAAGACTTTTGAAAAATTTAACAACTTGGACAGGGTTCAGATAATTTTGGGTGATGCCAAAGACGTTTTGAAAGACTTGGAAAATCGGGGCAAAAAATTTGATATGATATTTTTAGACGGTGCAAAAGGTCAATATATTGCATATCTTGATACACTCAAAAATCTATTACGAGAAGACGGTGTGATTTTTGCGGATAATGTTCTGCTTGGCGGAATGGTTGAAAGCAATCAAATCATTCCTCACAAAAAACGAACAATGGTAATGAATTTAAGAAAATATTTGGATGCGGTTAATCATTATCCATACAAAACCGATTTATTAAGGCTTGAAGACGGAATTGCGATTACAAAAGTCGAAAAAGGAGAAAACAATGCTTGAATTACTTTCCCCAGCTGGAAATATGGAAAAATTAAAGGTTGCTTTTAAGTTTGGTGCAGATGCTTGTTATTTGGCTGGCAAAAAGTTTGGTCTCAGGGCGTTCTCAGGAAATTTTGATGAAAAAGAATTAACTGAAGCGGTTGAATATGCACATTGTTTAAACAAAAAAATTTATGTTACTATCAATATTGTTGCACATAATGTGGATTTTGATGGACTACAAGAATATCTGAAATTTCTTGAAAGCATTGGAGTTGATGGAATTATAGTTAGCGATATTGGGATAATGGTACTAGCAAAACAAGTTACTCCAAAACTAGAATTGCATGTTTCAACCCAGGCAAATGTTACAAACAAATACACAGCCAAATTTTATTGCGATTTGGGTGCAAAGAGACTAGTTTTGGCAAGAGAACTTAGTATTCAGGAAATCAAAGAAATCAGAGACTTTATTCCAAAGGATGTGGAAATTGAAGCATTCGTGCATGGTGCAATGTGCATATCTTACTCGGGAAGATGTTTGCTTTCAAACTATTTGTCAGGAAGAGATAGTAATCGCGGAGCATGTATTCAAGCATGTAGATTTGAATACTCAATTTGTGAAAAAACCAGACATGGCGAGTATTATGATATTCAAGAAGATGAACGTGGAACATATATACTTAACAGCAAAGACTTGTGCATGATTGAATATATAAAAGATTTGGTTGATGCGGGTGTTACATCGTTTAAAATTGAAGGTAGAATGAAAAGTCCTCATTATGTAGCGACTATAACTAATGCTTACAAGAGAGCAATTGATGATTTTCAAAGTAACAGACCTTTTGACAAAACTCTACTTGAAGAAGTTGAAAAAACTAGCCATCGCAGATATACAACCGGTTTTTATTTTGGAGCAAAGGACAAAGAGTATATTCAAGACAGCATGCCAGTTCAAAGTTATGACTTTATTGCCATTGTCAAAGAAAATGCACAAAATGGTTATGTCAAAATTGAACAACGCAATCGTTTCAAAATTGGAGACGAGTTAGAAGTATTGTCGCCAGGTGATTGCTTTAATAAAATTATTAAAGTAACAGAGATGTATGATGAAAATAATCAATTGATTGAAGATGCAAGTTTAGTGCAACAAATTTTGAGTTTAAAAATCGATTTAAATTTAAAAACGGGTGACATCTTAAGAAAGAAAAATAATCAAGAGTAAAATTCGATTATAAATATACTTATATTAGATAGGTTAATTTTTTGACCTATCTTTTTTGCAACTAAAAGGGGATTTAAAAAATAATTTATTTAAAATATAAAAAATAAGAAACGTTTATTTTAAGCACGGTGCATTACATAATTTTTATGTAGAAAACAAACACATAAATATACACAAAAGCAAATAAATATACACAAAATTATAATAGAAAATTTTAGCACATTAATATTTAATGTAAGTATAATTATGCAGGCAATAACATAAATATACATACATAACTGCTACGATTAAATTAATTAATTTTGTTTGGACAGGCAAATTTCGGCAATATTCGACATATACATTAGGTATAGGAGTTTGATATGATTGTTGAAAGTTTTATGATGTTTTTACAAAAGATAATGTTTTTCTCTTCATACATAAAAAATTCTTCTTCATTTGCAAAACCGCTGACTGCAGAAGATGAAAAATACTATCTTGAGCAATTTGAAAAAGGTGACGAAAGAGCAAAAGAAATACTTATTGAACATAATTTGAGACTGGTGGCACATGTGGTTAAAAAATATAGTCAGGCTGACGAGGCTGACGATTTAATCTCTGTGGGGAGTTTGGGACTTATTAAGGCAATAAATTCTTATAGACTAAATCATGGAACTCAATTTAGCACGTATGCAGCAAAATGTATCGAAAATGAAATTCTCATGTTAATTAGGGCTAACAAGAAACATAAGTGTAATGTAAGTATTGAAGATGTGCTAGGTGCAGATGACGAAGAAAATGAGATAAGAGTGGGAGATTTAAGTTATGATGACGATGAAAATGTTGAGAATATTGTTGAACAAAAAATAGTCTCTCAGGACTTAGACAAAATTTTGAAAAAGTATTTATCGCCAAGAGAATATGAGATAATGTGTCTTAGATATGGATTGTTGGGAAAACCCGTTCTAACACAAAGAGAAGTGGCAAAAAAATTAAATATTAGCCGAAGCTATATTTCAAGACTTGAAAAAAAATCAATAGAAATTTTAAGAAAAGTTTTGAACAAAAGAGATTATGGATTTAATTAAAATGATTTAGTTGTTAATAATTAAATTTACTTTAGCCTTGCAAATATAGTCAACATGTGTTATAATATTTTAGTTAGATATACAGACGATTGCAAGATTTAATCTTGAGGAAAGTCCGAGCATCACATGAGCAGAATGTTAGTTAACGACTAATGGGGGCGACCCCAAGGAAAGTGCAACAGAAAAGATACAGCATCAAGTATTTGGTGCAATAGGTGAAATAGTAGGGTAAGAGCCTACTAATTACATAGGTGACTATGTAGTTGTGTAAACCCCATTCGATGCAAGGTAGAAAGATGTTTGAAGTTGCTCAGCTAGTCTTTCGTTACACCGCTTGAAACTATTGGCAACAATAGTGCTAGATAGATAATCGTCCAAAACAGAACTCGGCTTATGGATAGTCTAACATATATGCTTTCACTGAATTGTGAAAGCATTTTTTTTGTGTGCTATAGTCGGTATTAATATAGTGTTGCTTGTGTCGCATTTGTTCGTACTGGTTTTCTAGTTTTATGATTTTTTATATTTATCTATTTACAAATATTCTAATTTCTTGTTAATATGTTTATTTTTTTGTTTTATGTATTTGTTATATAGATATTGTCATAAATCTTAGTCATACTGACAAAAACATATGTATACATATGAAATAACTTGGTATAAATAGTCAAATACTTACATAATATATAACATTTAAAAATATGCAAATTTTATAATATTATTTGAAATTTACAATATTATTTTGTTCCATATAAACTTTGACATGTCAAACAATATGTATTTTTTTATCAATATCTTTCTTATTGATTCTATGTAACAATATAGTTTTTAATCTTGCAAATTTTTGATAACTTATGATATAATTATATTGTATTTATATGGAGTTTAATATTATGGAAAATATGTTTGAAGGAAACTTAAAAAAGTATTCTCCTTTGGCGGACAGAATGAGAGCAAACACACTTGGAGATTTTGTTGGACAAGAACATCTAATTTATCGTAATAGTTTTCTGGTTAGGGCTATTGAGAATGGTGTTGTAGGTTCTTGTATTTTCTGGGGGCCACCGGGATGTGGAAAGACGACTATTGCAAATATTATTGCAAACACTTGTAATGGTGTTTTCAAAAAACTTAATGCTGTTAGTTCAGGAGTTGGTGATGCTAAGGCAATTATCGAAGAAGCAAAATCTAGTCTTGAATTATATGGAACTAAGACCTATTTGTTACTAGATGAATGTCATAGATGGAGTAAGGCTCAAAGCGATTGTGTTTTGGAAGCGATTGAAAAGGGTTATATAATTTTTATTGGTTCTACAACTGAGAATCCATACATATCTATGACGCGTGCAATTGTAAGTAGATGCAAAGTCTTTGAATTTAAAGCATTAAGTGTAGACAATATGGTTTATGCTATAAACAAAGCACTCAAAGACAAAGACAGAGGGCTTGGTAATTTAAATGTCGTTATGGAAAACGATGTTATAAGATACTTGGCTTTTAATTGCTCAGGTGATTTGCGTTCGTGTTATAATGCTCTTGAGTTTGCTGTAACTACAACTACTCCTAATGCTTCAAATCAAATTGTTATTGACAAGCAAACAATTGATGATTGTCTTCAAAAGGGGAATATTACTCTTGACGAAAACACAAGTTATGATATACTTAGTGCTTTTTGTAAGTCTCTTAGGGGTAGCGATACCGATGCGGCTCTTTTCTATTGCCAAAAATTATTAATTTCGGGTTATGACCCTTGTATAATAGCTAGACGTCTTATCGCTCATGCGTCAGAAGATGTTGGTATGGCAGATAGTAATGCTTTGCTTCTTGCTATTTCGGCATTGACATCTTGTGAAAAACTCGGGCTTCCAGAATGTAATTTGACTTTGTGTCATGCAATTATTTATATTTGTGAAGCCGAAAAGAGTAATTCGGTTTGTGTTGCCATGAACAGTGCCAAGGCTGATGCAGAGACGTATAAAAATGCACTTGTTCCAAATCACCTTAAAAATCATCCAACTGGATATAATGACGGTCATGGAGTGTATAAATATCCACACGATTTTGGCGGTTATGTTAAACAACAGTATTTGCCAGATGTTGTTAAGGACAAGATTTATTATGTTCCTAAAAACAATGGTAAAGAAAAAGGACTTATTAGAAAAAAAGATAAATTTAAGTAATATTTAGTTCTTGATGTTTGTAAATTTGATATTTATATGACAAAAAATGTCATGTGCTTATGATTTTTTGTTATATTTTAATTTACTTATAAAAGTTTTTTTAGTATTATTATTGAAAATACTATTTGGAGGATGCTATGGAAAAAACTAGAAAAATTTTGTCAATTTTAACTATTGTTTTTACAGCAATACTTTCACTGCTTTTGATTATGTGGCTTTTTGGACTTGACCTTCTTGGTGACAATAAACTCAAAGTATATATGACTCTAGGTTCGCTAGCGGTGGGTGGATTCTTTGCAATTAACAGTTTAAATATGACTATAAAAAACAAAACTTTAGGTTGGGTTTCGTTTGGACTAATTACAGGTGCAGTATTTCTTATAATTTTGACTTTTTGGCTTAATATTGAGAATAATATTTTTCAAAATATAACTATTACGTTGGGTTTGGTTTCTGTATTATTCAATATTATTGTGTCGTCTGGTTTGGATTTGGGAAAGACACACTTGGCTGTTCAAATTGTCACATATGTTATTGTAGGTGCGTTGGACATTTTTGCAACACTTCTTATATTTGGAGTTTTTGATATTTCAACTAGTTGGACTTGGCTTGTTATGTTTATTATATTATCTTTGGTTGGAATTATTGTTCTCAAGGTTTTGGCTAAGAGAAAAATTGCAAACAATCTAATTGAAGATGGTAGTATGATTAAAATTTCCAAACAAGAATATCAACAACTTGTAGAAAAAGCCAAATTATATGACCAAATGATTGAAACTAAAAACAATCAAAACAACTAAATTGATAAAAAAAATAAGTTGAAAATTAATTCAACTTATTTTTTGTTTTCATCTTCCAAAATTTCAAGGATTTTTTCAATTGTCTTGTCTATTTCAATATTTTCAATTACATGGTCAAAATATTTTGAATTTTTGATATAATTATCATAATCTTTAAGTCTTGCTTCC
The DNA here is from genome assembly GCA_003524095.1 of Clostridiales bacterium. Classification (GTDB taxonomy): domain Bacteria; phylum Bacillota; class Clostridia; order Christensenellales; family UBA1242; genus UBA11490. The sequence goes on along the minus strand of DOEE01000003.1, from coordinate 643,208 downwards.
ATACTTTCAATTGGCTCATTACGGCTTATAAATCTCTTTCTAATTTCTTCTTTTGGGGCGGTCAAGAACACACTAGTAACTTTGTCACCATACAAATTTTTAATAGCGTTTAGTCCGCTTACATCACAATCTCTTAGTGCCACTTTGCCAGAATTTAAGATTTCGTCAAAACTAGACTTTCTCATTCCACGATATGTTCCATGCCTTATGGTATGTTCAAAAATGTCTCCCGATTGTCTGCGTTTTTTAAATTCGTCTTCAGTTAAAAACAAATAGGGATTGTTTTGACTTTCATTTTCACGCATGGGGCGTGTTGTTGCGTTAATCGGTCTTCCAAATTTGTCGGGGTATCTATTTATTAATTCAGTTATTATAGTATCTTTTCCAACTCCGCTAGGGCCTTCGATAATTATGATTTGCTTTTGCATATGTTCTCCTAAATTGTTGGTTTAAATCCGCTAAAAATAATATTATCTGCATGTGGTGCAACTTCTAAGTATTTGAGTTGACTTGAAACATTGTCGCCAATTATTCCAACAGGTTTAAACTTGCTTACGCATCTTGTGGGCAACATGTCGGCTGAGTAGCATATAAAGTCGGCATGAGTAATTTTGTAATATTTAAGTTTTTTTAATTTCTTTGTAGGAATAGACCCAAACATTTTGTTTGTAAAGTTTCCAGATTTGAGTATTCTTGTGATATATGGATTGATTTGATAACAATATTGTAGAGTATAAGGATTAATACTCATAATTGCAACCTGGCTATAACAATTAAATTTGGAAATATATTTTTGGATAGAACTTAGCACTTTGTCTTCAAATTTTCCAATCATTCCGTCATTGTCTAATTCGATAATTATTGGGGTTTGGTTTGCAATACATTCTAGTGCTTCATCAAGAGTAGGGACTTTTTCATGTTCTTCATTAAGATTTAGTTCTTTGAGTTCTTTGAGAGATAATTTGTTTAAATATCCGCTTGTTGTAGAAAGCACCTTGGATAAATTTTTGTGCGAAAAACAAACAACGCTATCATCATCAAGCATTTGAACGGGAATGCAAATTGCATATCCGTCTTTGATTGCTTGTTTGTAAGAAGATAGTGCGTTTGGAAAGTTTTCTAAAGAGACTTGTCCACTTTTTGAAATATATTTGTCAACAATCCAATAATTATTCATAATTTCAAAATAATTTGGTTGTAGTTTTAGTTTGTCAATTTGTTTTGAGTTTATAAATTTATCAATATTATTTTTATATTTTTCAAAAGATAATTCGGGATTATCTTCAATGTCAATTAAATTTTTTTTCATATCTAACACCTTTGTACTTTTGCAAAATTGCAAAGGTTTAATTGTTTTTTGTTTTTAAGGGAAGCGACTTTTTAAGAATTATATGTTCAAGTTTAAAATTTTATGAAAAGTCGGGTTAGTACAAAAAACCGCTATTTGACAGTAATTTTTTGTCAAATTTGCAATTTTTTTATAACTCTTTTGACTATTCTAACAAAAAAACCAAATTTTTTAAAGTAATTTTGGCTGTTTTTTTAAATTTTTTTTATTTTAAACAAAATTATTGCCTAAGTTAATTAATTAATATATAATTGTAGAGTAATTTTAAGCATTTTAGGAGAAATATGTCAAGACAAGATAAAATTCGCAATTTTTGTATAGTTGCTCATATAGACCATGGCAAAAGTACTCTTGCAGATAGACTGTTGGAAGAAACGGGAACGGTTGCCAAAAGAGACTTGACTGAGCAAGTTTTGGATAGCATGGATATTGAAAAGGAAAGGGGAATAACAATAAAACTCACTCCTACCACCATGAAATATAAACATAATGGGGAAGAATATACTCTTAATCTTATTGATACTCCCGGACATGTTGACTTTACTTATGAAGTTTCAAGGTCGCTAGCGGCTTGTGAAGGGGCAATCTTGATTGTTGATGCGTCTCAAGGTGTCGAAGCGCAAACTCTTGCAAATGTGTATTTGGCGCTTGATAACAATTTGGAAATACTTCCTGTTATCAACAAAATTGACTTGCCAAGTGCGGATATAGACAAGACCAAAAAGGAGATTGAAGACGTAATCGGACTGCCTGCTGATGATGTACCTTGCGTTAGTGCTAAGTGTGGAATAAATATATCCGATGTTCTAGAAATGATAGTTAAATCTGTTCCTAGTCCAAAAGGCGACGAAACAAAGCCACTTTCTGCACTTATATTCGATAGTTATTATGATAACTTTAAGGGTGCGGTGTGCTTGGTTAGAATTGTTGATGGAGCTGTTAGAAAAAATAGCAAAATTAAATTCTTTACAACTGGCAAAGAGTTTGATGTAACCGAAGTTGGAATATTTACTCCAAAGCCTACTGAGATAAAAGAATTGCTTGCGGGTGACGTAGGATATATTTGTGCTAGTATCAAAAATGTTTGTGAGACCAAAGTTGGGGATACAATAACTGATGCAATTAATCCTTGTGCTAAACCATTGCCGGGCTACAAAGAGGTTAAACCGGTTGTTTTTAGCGGAATTTTTTGCGTTGAAGGGGATAAATACAACGATTTGAAAGATGCTCTTGAAAAACTTAAACTCAACGATGCATCGTTAGAATACATTCCCGAAGTATCTCAAGCACTAGGTTTTGGCTTTAGATGTGGATTTTTGGGACTTTTGCACATGGAGATTATTCAAGAAAGGTTGGAAAGGGAATTTGACCTAGATTTAATAACGACCGCTCCGACTGTTAATTATAGGATAACCAAAACCAATGGCGAAGTCTTGGATATTTCCAATCCAGCGGACATGCCAGAGACTCAAAGTATTGCCACAATGGAAGAACCTATGGTCAAAGTTAATATATTTACTCCGCCTGATTATGTGGGCGAACTTATGAAACTTTGTCAAGAAAAACGTGGAACCCATCTTGATTTGCAATATATTGATACTAGTCGATGTCAGCTTGTCTACAAAATGCCTTTGAACGAGATTATCTTTGATTTCTTTGATGAATTGAAATCTAGGTCAAGAGGATACGCAAGTCTTGATTACGAAATTATTGGCTACGAAGAAAGCAGTCTTGTCAAACTAGATATTTTGCTTAATGGCGAAGTTTGTGATGCACTAAGTCTTATTGTTCACAAAGATAAGGCTTATGAACGTGGCAGAGCAATCGCCGAAAAACTCAAAGACGTTATTCCAAGACAATTATTTGAAATTCCAATACAAGCAGCCATTGGTAATAAGGTAATCGCTAGAGAAACAATTAAGGCATTACGAAAAGACGTGCTTGCAAAATGTTATGGCGGAGATATAACTCGAAAAAGAAAATTGCTTGAAAAACAAAAGAAAGGGAAAAAGAGAATGAGAAAAATAGGTTCGGTTGAAATTCCGAGCGAAGCATTTATTTCTATTCTCAAAATTGATTAATATGAAAAGTGTCGGAATTTATATTCATTTTCCATTTTGTGCTAGCAAATGTAATTATTGCAATTTTAATTCATATAGCGACAAAAACGATTTACAAAAATCTTATTTGCAAGCATTACTCAAAGAAATTAATCTCTACAAAGACCCAAAACTCATTGTAGATAGTGTGTTTATCGGTGGCGGAACTCCATCGTTTATGTTTGATGGGTGTATTTCTACTCTCATGTCCGAACTAAGAAAATCTTTTGCAATTGATTCTGATGCAGAGGTTACTATTGAATGCAATCCAAATTCAGTTACTTTGCAAAAGGCTAGAGAATGGAAGGAAGCGGGGATTAATAGGGTCAGTATTGGCTTGCAAACTTCAAATGATAATTTGCTTAAGTTAATAGGGAGAGTTCATACAAAAAAAGATTATATCAATGCTGTAGGGATAATTAGAGATTCTGGAATTAATAATATCAATACAGATTGCCTTATAGGGCTTCCACGTCAAAAGTTGACCGATGTCAAACATACTCTAAGTTTAGTGACTAAACTTAATTGTACACATATTAGTGTTTATTCATTAATAGTTGAAAAAGAAACAAAAATTAGCACTATGCTAGAAAAAGGTGAACTAAAACTTCCTAAGGAAGAAAAATCCTTGAGTATGTATGAGTTTGCGTGTAGATACTTGAGAGAAAATGGCTATATTAAGTACGAAGTTAGCAATTTTGCTAAACGTGGATTTGAGTGTGTTCATAATTTGCATACCTGGCAGATGTGTGAATATTTGGGTTTTGGTGCTGGAGCGCATGGATACTATAATAATATTAGATATTCTAATTACAAAGATATAGAATCTTATATAAATGCATCGTCAAAAAAATCTTTTGTTGAACAAAAAGAAAAACTAACTCCCACCCAAAAATTCGAAGAAACTATCATGCTTGGGCTTAGGACAAAGTTTGGAATTGATTTGGACGAAATCAAAAAGAACTTTAAAATTGACCTTTTAAAGACAAAACATAATACTATAAATAACCTTATGTCAAATGGCTTTTTGAGTCTTGTTTACAACAAATTAATTCCTACCGAACTAGGTTTTACGGTGCTAAATAAGATTATACTTGAATTAGTTTCTTAAATACACAAATCTATTTGTTTTTTAAATAAACACCATAATAATAGCATTAAACTAGAAAAAAATAATAAAATCATAACACATTGAATTTTTCGATGTGTTTTTTTTAAAAAAATTACAAAAATTTTTAAAAAGTTGTCATAAAATACTTGACACTGGCATATAATTAAACTAGAATAGTGTTAGCAATCTAAGAGATAGAGTGCTAACAATTAAAAAAATTAATTGCTAACGGGAGATGTGTATGTCTGATAATTACAATTTGAGTGACAGAAAGAGAGAAATCTTGCTTAATTCTGTCGGTAATTACATAGATAATGCGATGCCGATAACGTCGGGGAGTGTACAGAGTAATGCATTCAATACTTTGAGTTCGGCGACACTTCGTAACGAACTTAATGCTTTGGAAGAGATGGGATATCTCAAACAACTTCACACATCTGGCGGAAGAATTCCAACTTCCAAAGGATACAAGTACTATGTAGATAGCCTTCTCAAATCTCGAAAATTCGATTCAAAGGTTGTTGATGACATCAAAAATAAATTTGTTAAACGAAGCAATTTTATTCTAGATGTTGTTGATGGACTTGCAAAAAACGTCAGCGACGTTCTCAAACTTCCAACATTTATTGAAATGCAAAACGCCGATTCGCTTTGTGTCAAAGGTATTAATATTATTCCGCTTATAACCGGTCAAGCATTAATACTTGTTCAAACAGATGCCGGAATTATTAATAATACAATCAATCTTCCAGACAAAATTTCGGAAGAAAATTGCAAAGATGCGAGCAAGTTTTTGACTACTAACTTATTTAATAAACCTATTTGTGATATTATCTCAAACTTCGATTATTACAACAAGTTACTCAAAAATCAAATTAAGTATTTCCAAGAATTTTTTGAATTCATAACCGATACTCTCAAGACTTATTCGTCACATAGTTTTAAGACTCATTCAAATATGTCTAACTTGCTTGAAAATCCTGAGTGCAAAGATATTGGTTCTGCCAAAAAGTTTATGAACTTGGTCGAGAATGAAGAACAAATTTCCAAACTTATCAAAAACATTGATGACACATCTAATAACGAAATTACTTATTCCATCGGTGACGATAATAGTGATGAATTTAGTGATTATAGTATTATCAAAGCAAATTATAGTTTGAAAAATGGTGTTGTTGCATCTGTTGGGGTAGTCGGGCCCCAAAGGCTAGATTACTATAGAATTGCATCGGCACTTAAATATATTACCGAAGAAATTAATCAAATAGAAAAAGACTTGAAATAAAGGAGATATAATGTCAGAAAAGAAAAAAGACGGAAAGCAGACTTGTGAGAAACATTGTGCTTGTCATGAAATTCCAAATCATCATGAGCATACTGAGAGCAAAGAGCAAGAGTACTTAGAATTAGCACAACGTATCAAAGCAGAATTTGAAAATTACAAAAAGCGAAATGCCGAAGTAGTTACTCAAAGTTTTGATAACGGTGTTAGTCATACAGTTGCAAAATTGCTTCCAGCAATAGATAGTTTCAAACAAGCCAAAAGCAGTATAACAGATGAAAATACACTCAAAGGTCTTGATTTGGTTCTCAATCAAATTCTTAGAGCCTTTGAAGAATTGGGGGTTACAAAAATCCAAGCCGAAGGCGAAATGTTCGACCCAAACTTCCACAATGCAGTGCTTACGGGAAGTGAACCAGATAAGCCAGACGGCATAATCCTTCAAGAATTCCAAGAAGGATTTATACTCAAAAACGAAAGAGTTATTAGACATAGTGTAGTAAAAATAAATAAATTAAGTTAAAGGAGAATTTAAATTATGTCAAAAATTATAGGTATTGATTTAGGTACAACTAATAGTTGTGTCGCAGTTATGGAAGGTGGCGAAGCCACAGTTATTGCCAACGCAGAAGGTAGCAGAACAACTCCATCTGTAGTTGCATTTGCCAAAGATGGCGAAAGACTTGTAGGGCAGGTAGCAAAACGTCAAGCAGTTGCTAACCCTGAACATACAGTTATCTCAATCAAAAGAGATATGGGTACGGATAAAAAGGTTAAGATTGACGACAAATCTTATACTCCACAAGAAATTTCAGCAATGATTTTGACCAAACTAAAAAACGATGCTGAGAGTTACTTGGGCGAAAAAGTAACCGAAGCAGTTATTACAGTTCCTGCTTACTTTAGTGATAGCCAAAGACAAGCAACCAAGGATGCTGGTAGAATTGCTGGACTTGATGTTAAGAGAATTATCAACGAACCAACTGCCGCTGCTCTTGCTTATGGACTAGACAAAGGCGAAAACAAAAACCAAAAAATATTGGTGTATGACCTTGGTGGTGGTACATTCGATGTATCCCTTCTTGAAATCGGCGATGGTGTATTTGAAGTTTTGGCTACAGCCGGAGACAATAGACTTGGCGGTGATGACTTTGATGAAGAAATTATGAAACTTCTAATAGAAGACTTCAAAAAGACCAATGGAGTAGATTTGTCAGGAGACAAACTTGCTATGCAAAGACTAAAAGAAGCTTCAGAAAAAGCCAAAATTGATTTGTCTGCTGTTACAAAGACTACAATTAGTTTGCCATTTATTACAGCAGATGCTACTGGCCCAAAACACTTAGAGTACGAACTAACTCGTGCAAAATTTGACCAAATTACCGAATATCTAGTTAACAAAACAGTTGACAAAATGAGACAAGTAATCAAAGATGCAAAACTAAGTTATAGTGATATTAACAAAGTATTGCTTGTTGGTGGTTCAACTCGTATCCCAGCTGTTGAAGCATGCGTTAAGAAAGAAACAGGCAAAGACCCATACAAGGGTATCAATCCAGATGAATGTGTTGCAATCGGTGCTGCTATTCAAGGTGGTGTTCTTGCTGGAGATGTCAAAGATGTATTGTTACTTGATGTAACTCCATTGTCGCTAGGTATTGAGACTTTGGGCGGTGTATTTACAAAATTAATCGAAAGAAATACAACCATTCCTACCAAAAAATCTCAAGTATTCTCTACAGCAGTAGACAATCAACCAGGTGTAGATATTCATGTTTTGCAAGGTGAAAGAGAATTTGCCAAAGACAACAAAACGTTGGGTAGATTCCAACTTAATGATATTCCACCAGCTCCAAGGGGTGTTCCACAAATCGAAGTTACTTTTGATATTGATGCCAATGGCATAGTATCTGTTAGTGCTAAGGACTTGGGAACAAATAAGGCACAATCTATCACAATTACAGCAAGTTCAAATTTGGACGAAAAAGATATAGACAAGGCAATCAAGGAAGCCGAAGCACATGCTGAAGAAGACAAAAAACGTAAAGAATTAGTTCAAACCAAAAACGATGCAGACAACCTTGTATTTGCTCTTGAAAAAATGCTTAAAGACAATGGCGATGCTATTTCTAAGGAAGACAAAGAGAAACTAGAAAAAGCTATTGAAGAAGCCAAGAAAGAATTTGAGACTGACGATATAGAAAAATTAAGAACAGCAATTGAAAAACTTTCTAAGGAAAACGAAGCAATTGTTACAAAACTATATCAAAATGCCGCTTCAAAGGCTCAAGCAGAGCAAACTGAAAACAAAAAAGAAGATGACGAAGTAATTGTCGAAGACCCAAAAGACAAAGACAATAAATAATTAAAAAAGGCATAAACAAATGGCAGACAAGAATTATTATGATATCCTTGGGGTTGGCAAAGATGCTAGCCCCGAAGATATTAAATCAGCATATAGACGACTTGCCAAGCAGTATCACCCAGATATAAACAAAGACCCAGGTGCAGGCGAAAAGTTCAAAGAAATTAACGAAGCCTACGAATGTTTGTCCGACCCGCAAAAAAAGTCTAACTACGACCAATTTGGAAGTAGTTCTGGCCCACAGGGTTTTGGCGGATTTAATTCAAATGGTGGCTTTGGTGGTTTTGGCGACTTTAGCGATTTGGGAGATATATTTGGAGATATATTCGGCTTTGGCGGAAGGTCGGCACAAAAAACAGGTTCAAGGGGCGAAGATTTGCAAGTTCAAATAAATCTTTCGTTTGAAGAAGCCGTGTTTGGTGTCAAAAAAGATATAATTGTGCCAAGATATGAGACTTGTTCTGCTTGTAGCGGAACTGGTGCAAAGAATGGCACTGAGTATTCAACTTGTTCCGATTGTCATGGAACTGGTCAAGTAAGGTATCAGACTAATTCGCCTTTTGGTAGTGTAATAAGACAAGGTCCGTGTAAAACGTGTAATGGAACTGGCAAGGTTATCAAGGAAAAATGTTCGGAATGTGGCGGAAATGGTTACAAAAAGGTTAACTCAAATATTTCGGTTAACGTTCCAGCAGGAATTGATGACGGTCAAGTTCTTACAATGCGTGGAAAGGGTAATTGTGGCAAACGTGGTGGCGAAGATGGCGATTTGCATATCATTGTCAAAGTTAAACCACACAAATTATTAGTTAGAGACGGATATGATTTAAGTCTCAAACTTTATGTTCCTTTTTATACATTACTTCTTGGTGGCGAAGTCGAAATTCCTTTGACTAAGGGAACAACAACTCTCAAAATTCCAGAACTTACTCAATCTGGTACTGTATTTAAACTCAAAGGAAAGGGTATTAAGTATCTTAATCGTGAAACTTATGGCAATCTATCAGTTACTGTTGTGGCAGAATCTCCAAAATCTCTTGGCAAATCTGACAAAAAAGCGATTGAAGAACTAAGCAAAAATATCAAACAAGACAGTTTTGCTAGATACAAAGATTATCTCAAAGATATTGATTCTTTGTAAAAATTGTTTCACATAAAACAATCAAAAAAATATTCAATAAAACAAAAATATCTCCACAAAAGTGGGGATATTTTTTGTTAAATCTATCCTAATTTGAAATATAACACACAAAATCAAGTAAAAAATTTTTTAAATTAAATCTTTTATATCAAATACTTTTAGGTTGCCAAATTGTTTTTTGTTCAAACTATTTGATGTGTAAATAGCCTTAATTTGTGGGTTTTGAGTGAGTCGTAGATTATATTTGTTGTTTTCAAAATGTCCACAAACAATATAAATCTCAATATCTTTTGAAATATTATCTACAATATTTTGAATAGTGTCGCCAGTTGAAATTATGTCATCAATAATAACAACCCGCTTTGTGTCATTGAGATTTCCAATCATTTGAAAACTATCTATTAGTCCAGTACTAAGTGCACGTTTCTTTTCAAAATAAATATAATTACTAGCTAAATTTCCATATTTGTTTTTGGCACCCATGTCGGGGAAGCAAATCTTGTCTGACTTTGTTATATTTATATCGTTTTTAATTTTTTCAAATAAACTATCTATAAGAGAGATTTTGTTTACATTATTAAAATTCTGAAGTGAACAATGTGGCTCGCAAACAAACAATTTATCCAGTTTGAGTGAGTTTATAATATGTGCTACAAGTTCAATTGTTGTAACCTCAATTTCGTTATTTTTGTCCATTCTTTGATAAGGTAAGTAAGATAGTGTTAGTTCGACTCTTGTATTTTGTGACTTGTAATATTCAATAATCAACATTAACTCTAAGAAACTAATCTGACCATTATACAAAATCTTTACACAGTTATCCTTGACTAGTTTTTGTAGTTCTTTGTGCCTTAGTTTCATTTCTCCGCTTGAAAATCTTGGAATTTCATATTCTATATTGTTTATTAGCATATGTACTCCTTCAAATTTTATTTCAACTATATATTAACATCAAAAAGCATTTTTGTCACTTGATTTTTACTTTGACAACTTCAAATTATTTTGTTAATATATTCTTATAATTAGGATATTCTAAGTAATAATGTTAAATTAGGAGTAAACATGGATTTATTAGTTGTAGTAGATATGGTCAAAGGTTTTGTTGACCATGGCGCTCTGGCTGACAAAAATATTAATAGAATTGTTGACGGGATTGTTGACAAAATTAATTTGTTTTTAGAAAAACAAGAACCAATTGTTGCGTTCAAAGATACTCACGAAGAAAACGATATTGAATTTGAAAGTTTTCCGCCACATTGTATTAGGGGAACTAGCGAATGTGAATTGGTAGACAAAATTGCAAATTTCGAAGACAAAATGATAGTTATTGAAAAGCCTACTACAAATGGCTTTGTTACAAAAGAGTTTCAAGAATATATCAAAAGCCACACTTTTGATAACATAACCATAACAGGTTGTTGTACGGATATTTGTATTTTTAACTTTGCAAAATCTCTCAAAGAGTACTTGACTAAAAATAATTTGAATACAAATATTTTGATATATAAAAATTTGGTGGATACATTTAATGCTCCTAATCATGATGCAGAGACTATAAACATCGAGTATTTGAAAAAAATGGAAAACATTGGTGTATTGGTTGTAGATAACGAACATCAAATGTGATTTCAAAGGAGTAATTTTATGAAAATTGGTGCGTTTACGGGCAAATTCTATCCTCCTCACATGGGGCATATTAGTGCAGTGGAATATGCATTGAAATATTGCGACAAAGTAATAATCGTAATTTCAAAAAATGATATTAGAAACAAACAAATTCTCAAAGAATTTGGCTTTGAAGTATTGGACGCAGAACTAATTAAAAGTTGGTTTGACGAGTATTTCAAGGATAATGACAGAGTATCTGTTGAGATTATGGACGAAAGTAATATGCGTCCTTATCCAGATAGTTTGCAAGAATGGGCGGATAAATTTAAATTGCAGTTTCCACAAGTAAATGTCAAGATTGCCGATGAGAGTTACAAAGATTACAATCAAAAATATTTTCCCGAATGTGAATTTTTGAGTCTGGATAGGAATTTGGTGCCTATTCATGCGACCGATTTGAGAAATAACCTAAAAAAGAATTTTAATTTTTTGATTCCTACTGCCAAAAAATATTTTGAAGATAGACTTAAATAAAAGAAGAATAAAATGAAGAGATTTTTTTTGAGCCAACGACTAGATGTTGGTCATAAATACAAAATTGACGGAATTGAGCATAATCATCTCAAAAATGTTTTGAGATTAAACGAAGGCGACCAAATTATCGTCGTTTGTGGCGATGAATTTGATTATACCGCGCAAATTATCCAAATAACAAAAGGCGATACAACTATTGTAGTTCAAGACAAAACGCCAAATATATCCAATCCAAAATCTGATGTGACAGTTTTTCAAGCGCTAGTCAAATCCGAAAATATGTCACTTATCGTTCAAAAACTCACCGAACTTGGTGTAACCACTTTTGTTCCTTTCCTAAGCGAATTTATTACAAGCAAAGACAAAACTAACAAATTTCAAAAATTACAAGAAATTTCAAATCAATCAATCAAACAGTGCAAACGAAGCAAACCTATGAATGTAAGTCCAGTTCTTAGTTTTAAGGAAGTGCTAACAAAACTCAAAGATTACGATGTTATTATATTTGCAAACGAATGTGAAAAAACTCGCAATTTAAACGAGTTAAATCTAACAAAAGATAACAAAATTGCAATAATTATTGGTTCTGAAGGTGGATTTAGTAGTAGCGAAATAGAAAGTTTGATTAATGCCAAAGCAAGTTCAATAAGTCTTGGCAAACGTATTTTAAGAGCAGAAACAGCATCAATTGGATTGACAGCGGTTGTTATGTATTTGCTTGGGGAGTGGAATTATGAATAAAGTGGTCATATTGACTTTGGGTTGCAAACAGAATAAGTACGAAAGTGATTGCATGGCAAATTTGCTGAAAAATAGTGGCTATGAAGTTTCAGAGAATTTGGAGTTTGCTGATATATATATAATTAATACTTGTGCAGTAACGAGCGAAGCAGAAAAAAAGAGTAGACAATATATATCCAAATGTCTCAAACTAAATGATGATGCAAAAATTATAATTTGTGGCTGTGCTAGTGAAAAAAATTCAAATCAATTTGATACAAAATCCAATGTATTTTCAATAATTGGAAACGAAGGCAAAGAAAAGATACTTGATTACATAAATAACTCAATCAAGGAAAAAAATGAACTTTCAAAAGTTTACATTAGTCCACAAAACCCACAAAAAACTAGCACTAGAGAACATATCAAAATTCAAGACGGATGTAATAATTTTTGTTCATATTGCATTATTCCTTATCTTCGTGGAAGGTCAAGGAGTAGGGAGTTGCAAAGCATAGTTGACGAAGCAAAAATTCTATCAACTAGGTCAAAAGAAATTGTCCTTACAGGGATTGATATAAGCAGTTTTCAAATAGACGGAAAACCTGCACTTCCAAAACTACTAGACAAACTAAAAGATATTCCATGTACAATAAGACTTGGTTCGTTGGAAGTCGGAGTTATAACCGAAGAACTTATGCAAGTTTTGTCAAATATGTCAAATTTTGCACCGCATTTCCATTTGTCTTTGCAGAGTGGGGACGACGAGATTCTCAAAAAAATGAATAGACATTATTCGTCTCAAGAATTTTTTGAAAAAGTATGTTTAATCCGTAAGTACTTTCCGCTTGCAAATCTAACAACTGATGTAATAGTTGGCTTTGCGGGGGAGACGGAAGAACAATTTGAAAACACCAAAGAGTTTATAAAGAAAGTTGGTTTTTCGTTTGTGCATATTTTTCCTTATTCCAAAAGAGAAGGGACAAGGGCATATAATATGGAAGACTTGCCAATGAAAGTCAAAAAAGAACGAGTAGATATTTTGGAAAAAGTTAATCTGGAACTACGACAAAAATATTTAAGTCAGTTTGAAAATAAACTCGGTACTATGCTTGTTGAAGAAAAGAAAGAATTTTACGAAGGATTTAGTCCTGAGTACATTAGATGTTATTTGGACTCCGACCAAGTCGAGTCGGGCGAAAAATATAAAATTAAATTTCTAAAACCATACAAAGACGGAATGAAAGTTGAACTTTGTAAGTAAAATATTTTGATAAAGGGTAATAAATATGTGTATATTTTGCGATATAATTGAAGGGAAAATTCCTAGTTATAAAATTTATGAAGACGAAAAAACCTACGCTTTCTTGGATATTTCGTGTGATTATTATGGTCACACACTTGTAATTCCAAAGCATCATTGCAAAAACGTGTTAGATGCAAATTCAGATGACCTTAATGCTGTAATTAACACTATTCAAGTCATTAGTAAACATTACACAAAAGATTTGGGATTTGACGGAGTGAATATTTTGAATGCTTCGGGCGAAAGTGCTGAGCAGAGTGTTTTCCATTTGCATTTTCATATAATTCCAAGAAAGACGGGCGACGGACTTCATACTTATCCTACTAGAGACAAACTAGATATAAACTTAGAAGATGTTAAAAATAGACTTAAAATAGACTAAAATTATAGTTTTTAATCAAAAAGACTTGACAATTAAAAAATTTTATATATAATTAAGTAGAATAAAAACAAAAGTGGGTGAAAAATTTGTCTACAGTTAGAGTTGGCGAAACAGAATCTGTTGAAAGCGCTATCAAAAGATTTAAGAGAAAATGTCAAAAAGACGGCATTATCGGCGACCTTCGTAAACACGAACAATATGAAAAACCAAGTGTTAAGAAGAAAAAGAAACAAAAAGCCGCTATTAAAAGAAGCAAAAAAAGAGCGTAAATTAAATTCAATGCACCAATTTATTTGGTGCTTTTTTGTTGCCATTAAGTTAAATCTTAAAGCGATTTTTCATATTTATTAAATTTTTATCTTTTGGATTTATTTGTTTGAAATGTTGTTTTTTTAATGCTTTTTATAAATTATGATTTTAATGATTTTTCTAAATAAAACATTATGTTTCAAAATACTACATTAAGTCATAAAATTTTGAATAACTTCTCAAAATGCAACAAAATTAGAATTTTAAATTTATTGCTAATTTTGGCCATTTTTGTTAGACTTTAGGTGTTGAATAACAAAAAGGAAATAAATGAAAAATGAAAAATACAAGGCTTAAATTTTTGGCTAGTCTTGCCAAACAAAGATTATTAAACAAGGATTATGATAATACTATAAATCAAAATAAAAACAAAGCATCAAGTTATTTTTTGGAAAATGCTAGAGCACTCAAAAGACTCAAAGCCGAAACAAACTATGTGACAATCAAAAACGAAGAAGAACTTGAATTTGTTGAACATGTTAAGGAACTATTAAAACAAGATTGTTACAATCCGCTTAAAAAACTCACAGATGATACATATTTTGAGTCCTTAAATGAATTTGAAAAAGAATTTTATATTTTGAATTTAAGTGAAAAATACATCAAAGTTAAAAATGATGTTATGTGTGGTTAAAAATATAGATAAGTTTAAAAACTTATCTTTTTTATTGCTTTGAAAAGTTTGTGCTATGTGCTAAAATATTATATGAATAATATCCTGGAGAAAATAGATGACAAAATTTGACGACCTTAATTCAATACAACAAGAAATTGTCCAAAACACCGAAGGTGCTTATTTGATATCGGCGGGTGCGGGGTCAGGAAAAACAAGAGTTTTGACCAACCGAGTTTGTTATTTGATTGATAAGGGCGTTAGTCCTGAAAATATTTTGGCAATAACTTTTACAAACAAGGCAACCAAGGAAATGCAAGAAAGAGTAACTAGAATGACAGATGGCAAAGCCTTTGGGTTAACGATTAAGACATTTCACTCTTTTTGTGCGGGCATTTTGAGAGAGTTTATATACAAATTTGATGGTTTTGACAAAAATTTTTCGGTGTATGATGACAGTAATCAAAAGGCGTTACTCAAAAAAGTTATTAACGACCTAAAAGTAAGTGACGATATAGCCAAAAAGTGTGAGTATCATATTTCTAGTGCTAAAAATTTGGGGCTTGACCCAGACGAATATCTCAAAGACAATAGATATGAACCTAACATAGATACAATTGTGAGTGTTTATAGAGAATATCAAACACAACTAAAAAATAATAACGCACTTGATTTTGATGATTTACTTCTCAAAACTTTGGAATTGTTTCATGACTTTCCTAGTATTTTGGAGTATTTTCAAGAAAAATACAAGTATATTCATGTCGACGAATTTCAAGATACAAACCTAGTCCAATACAAGATTTTGTATATGCTTGGAATTAAGTACAAAAATTTGTTTGTAGTTGGAGACGAAGACCAATGTATTTATACTTGGCGTGGAGCAAACATTACTAATATTAAGATGTTTATTGAAGATTTTAAGCCAAAAGTCTACAAACTCGAACAAAACTATCGAAGCACAAAAAACATTATTTCTAGGGCTAATTTGCTAATCAAAAACAATATTTCACGTATAGACAAAACTTTGTTTACCGAAAACGATGATGGCGATGAAGTGTCCTTCAAAGAATGCTACGACGAAAAAGAAGAAGCAGAATATGTAGCAAATCAAGTGTATATTCTCAAATCACGTGGTGTTGACCCTAGAGAAATAGGGATACTTATGAGAATATCTTCTTTGAGTAGAAATATTGAAGAAAAATTACTTAACTACAATATCCCATATGTAACAAGCGGAATTTTTAAGTTCTTTGATAGACTTGAAGTAAAAAATGTTCTTGCATATCTATCTATGGTAGTTAATCCCAAAGATAATGCAAATGTAATTAGAATTATCAATGTTCCAAAAAGGGGAATAGGACAGACAACAATAGACAAACTTGAAAGTATTTCAAGAGAAACGGGTAGTCCTTTAACCGAAATTATCGAAAACTTTAGAGAACTCGATGTTTCTGCTACAATCAAAAACAAAATTGCTGATTTTGGGAATTTAATCGTTAAGTTCAATGAAGAATACAAAAAGAAGTCAATGTCTGATTTTGCTGAATTTGTTATTAACGAAGCCGGACTCAAAGATATGTACAATTCAAAATCTGAAGAAGATTTGGATAGAAAATTAAATATTGAACAACTTATTTCGTCAATAAAAGATTTTGAGTATGAAAACGAAAATGCAACTTTAATTGATTATTTGGAGAGTGTAACTTTGCAAAGTTCACTTGAAAAAAAAGACGATAACGAGCCATCGATTTCAATATCTACTATTCATGCAAGCAAAGGACTTGAGTTTGATTATGTATTTTTGATTGGTCTTGAAGAAGGCAAGTTCCCATTAAGTAGAGCCTTAGATAATGCCGACGAACTTGAAGAAGAAAGACGTCTTATGTATGTTGGGATTACTCGTGCCAAGAAGAAATTATACATTACTCGTGCTAAATCTAGGTTTTTGTATGGCAGACGAGAAGATACTATATGTAGTAGATTTATCGAAGAAATGGGTATCAAAGTACCAAAAAGACAATTTGGTGGTTTCTCGAGTGATTATGATGACTTTGTCTCAAATGATTATTATTCAAATAATTACAAAAGCAACTATAATGCACACTCAAACTATTCAAATGGTTATTCAAACAATTATGGAAAATCCAGTTTTGGCAATAATTTAAGTAAGTCAAATTATAGTTTTGATTCGTCTTATAGCACCAAAAAACAAGAATTTGGCGGAAGTTCAAATAATTTAAACAAACTCCAAAGCATGAATTCCAAAGTATCATCTTCCAAAAAATTCGATGATTTCAAAGTCGGAGTTCAAGTATTCCATACCAAGTTTGGTGTTGGAACTATTATCAAAAGAGAAGATGCCGAAGGAAATAATTATGTGTCAGTTGACTTTGGTAAAATTGGAGTTAAGACGCTGTCTCTCAACTTTGCACCTTTGCAAATCCTTAAAAAATAGGAGAAAATATGGATAAACTTGTTAGAATGAAAGAATTAATCGCAAGACTCAAAGAGTTGAATTACGCATATTATACACTCGATAATCCACTTGTTTCGGACAAAGAGTATGACGATTTGTATTATGAACTTGTTAGTCTTGAAAAAGAAACAGGAGTTATTTTGGACGACTCACCAACTCAAAAAGTTGGTGATGTGGTGCTAGATAAATTCAAAAAAGTCAAACATCAAAAGAAATTATATAGTCTTAACAAGGCAAATTCGTTTGAAGAATTGCGTGAATGGTATGACGATATGGTTTCCAAAGGTGCTAGGTCTTTTAGTGTAGAATACAAGTACGACGGGCTTAGAGTTACTCTCTCGTATGAAAATGGAATTTTGAAACGTGGTGCAACTAGAGGCAATGGTTTGGTTGGTGAAGATGTAACAGAACAAGTCAAGACTATTAGAAATGTTCCCAAAACCATAGAGTATCGTGAAAAAGTCACAGTTATGGGCGAAGTTTTGATGAGATTATCCGAACTCAAAAAATTCAACAAAACCGCCAAAGAACCTTTGAAAAACGCACGAAATGCTGCGGCTGGTGCGCTTAGAAATCTTGATACCAAAATTACTGCTAGTCGAAATCTTGATGCAATAATGTATGATATTTTGGAAATTGATACGCCAAAATCCAGTCAACTTGAAGTTCATAATTTTTTGAATTCAAATAAATTTGATACTTTTGATTTCTTTGAGATTGTTTCAAAGTTTGAAGATATTACAAAACTTATTGACTATGTTGACCAAACAAAATCTAACTTAGATGTACTAATTGACGGAATGGTTATCAAAGTTAATGAGTATGATGTAAGAGAAAAGATTGGCTATACCGAAAAATTCCCCAAATGGGCAATTGCATACAAGTTTGAAGCACAGGAACTCACAAGCAAAGTTATAGGAATAACATGGCAGGTTGGAAGAACGGGGAAACTCACACCAGTTTGTGAGATTGAGCCTATTGAACTTGCGGGAGCAACTGTAACGCATGCAACACTTAATAACTATGATGATATTATCAGAAAGGACGTCGCAATTGGAAGTAGAGTTTTTGTTAGACGTAGCAACGAAGTTATCCCGGAAATCCTGGGTGTTGCCGAACACTCGCAAAACAGTCAAAAGATTGAAAAACCATTGGTTTGTCCTTGTTGTCACTCAAAACTTGTGTATGATGATATCAATATCTTTTGTCCAAACGAACTCTGCCCAGATAGAATTGTAAATAAACTTGCACATTTTTCTAGCAAAAATGCAATGAATATCGAAGGACTTTCAGACAAAACAATTTTGCAACTATTCAAAGTTTTGAATGTAACCAAAGTTTCTGACTTATATAAACTTCAAAATAGTGACTTGTCTATCTTGGAAGGATTTAAAGAAAAAAAGATAAACAATCTATTAAACTCAATTCAAAAAAGCAAAAATGTAACCTTGGATAGATTTATTTATTCTTTGGGGATAAATGGAGTTGGAAGCAAGACAGCCAAGGATTTGGCAAGACACTTTGGAACTTTTGAAAACCTAAAAAATGCCAAATTAGAAGACTTGATTGCAATTAAGGACATTGGGGATACGATTGCACAAAATATAGTAGAGTATTTTCAAAATTCTCAAAATTTATCGCTAATTTGCGAACTTTTTGATAGTGGCATCAAACTTGAAAGTTTGGATAGTATTAACCTAGACAGTGTCTTTGCGGGCAAAACCGTCGTTATAACTGGAACACTCGAAAACATGTCTCGTGACGAAGCGACAACTTTGCTTGAAAGCATGGGGGCTAATGTTTCTGGTTCAGTTAGTTCCAAAACAGACTTTTTGTTATGTGGCGAAAATGCTGGAAGTAAACTTAACAAAGCCCAAAGTTTGGGAGTAAAAATAATTGATTTGGATTTTGTCAAAAAACAGATTAATAATTAAATCTTTGCAATTTTATAAATTTAACAAAAAATTACAAAAAACTGTTGAAAAATTTGGAAGAATATATTAGAATATATAAGTAATTAATATAACTTTAGGAGTAAGTATGTTATTAGAACCACCAATTGACGAATTAGTCGGAAAAATGGGTAATCCTTTTAAACTCGCTGTAATAGTTGGAAAACGTGCTAAATTTTTGAGTGAAACTCTTACAGAAGAACAAAAAGAAGAAAAACCAGAAGTTACTCGTGCAGTAGAAGAAGTTGATAATGGTACAATTGTTATTGCTGACGAAAATTAATTAGAAAGTTGTATTTATCTATTCGAGACTTTAAATTTCACGAGATTTTTGAAAATGAAATTTGCAAAGTTCTATTGCATTATCAAAAAGTTCTACTTTTATAATTTTTTGATATTCAATGGAACTTTTTTAGTGTTAGGGGAAAGCATTTGATTGCAGAAATTATTGTTGATGTCCAAAATAGTCAAGTAGACAAGGTATTTGATTACAATATACCTTCTTCTTTTGATTTTCTTAAAATTGGCTATAGAGTAGTTGTTCCTTTTGGCAATAGAAAAATTGAAGGTTATATAATCGGCATCAAAAATTCAACCGATTGCCCACCTGACAAACTAAAAAGTATAATTAGCGTTTGTGATGAATATCCACTAATCTTGCCCGAAATCGTTGAACTAATCAAGTTTATGAAAGACAAACTCTATCTTAGACTTATTGACGGCATTAGACTTGCAATCCCAAGTCAAGTCAAAAAATCGGATTACAAGTTTGTATCTTTCGTGACTTTAAATGATGAAAATTTGGAAGATTATTTAAAGACACTTAACAAACGTAATCAAAATATTCCAAAGATTATTGAGTGCCTTAGACAAAATGGCAAAGTCGAAGTTGGTTTTCTTAACTCAAAGTATGGAAATGCGAATGTCAAAAAACTAATTAATAGTGGTATTTTGAGTATTCAAAAAAACAAAATAAATAGACTCAAAATTTCGGATAAATCACAAAACAAAGTTGAACTTACATCTTTGCAAAAGACGTGTGTCAAAGATATTTTGAAATCGACTGACAAGCCAATTGTCTTGTATGGAGTGACTGGAAGCGGAAAGACTGAAGTTTATATGAATGTCATAGACAAGGTTTTGAGTCAAGGGAAAACTGCACTTATGCTAGTTCCTGAGATTTCGTTGACGCCACAAATGGTTAGAGTATTTAGTGATAGATTTGGCACAAGTATTGCTGTTTTGCATAGTGCTTTGAGTGTTGGCGAAAAACATGATGAATGGCTAAGAATATATAGTAATGATGCCAAAATTGTAATAGGTGCAAGGTCTGCCATTTTTGCACCACTTTCAAATATAGGGGTAATAATAATCGACGAAGAACATGATAGTTCATATTTATCAGATAGCAATCCTAGATATTTTACTCAAGATATTGCTGTATTTAGGGCAAAATATAACAAATGTCCGTTGGTTTTGGGTAGTGCAACTCCTTCAATTGAGACTTTTTACAAAACGCAAACTCACGAATATAATTTAACTCAAATGCCAGTTAGGGTTAATCAAAAACCTATGCCAAAAATTGAAATTGTAGATATGTGCAATGAGTTTAGACATGGAAACAATACAATTTTAAGTTTACGACTTTTGGAAAAATTAGATGAGACAATAAAAAATAATAATCAAGCAATTTTGTTTATAAATAGGCGTGGATTTAGTTCGTATCTTATGTGCAGGGAGTGTTCGTATATTCCAAAATGCACAGAATGTGATGCAAATTTGGTTTATCACAAAGATGAAAATGTTCTCAAATGCCATTATTGTGGAAAAAAGTTTAAGGTACTAACCAAATGTCCGCAGTGTGGCAGTAATTCTATTAAACTTGGTGCTACAGGAACACAGCAGATTGTTGAGTTAATTCACGAGCATTTTCCCAAAGTTTCGGTGTTTAGATTAGACAACGACAGTGTCAAAAACAAAAGTTCATACTCGGAAATTCTAAGTAAATTTGGAAGCACTAAGCCTTCAATTTTGGTTGGAACTCAAATGGTCACCAAGGGTCATGACTTTCCAAAAGTTACTTTGGTAGGAATTGTTGATGCAGATATTTCATTATTTAATTATAGTTACAAAGCAAATGAAACAACTTTTCAATTAGTCACCCAAGTATCCGGAAGGGCGGGACGTTGTGACCAAGCAGGCGAAGTGGTGTTGCAAACCTATGTTCCCAAAAATCCCGTTTATTTGACAAGTGCAAATTATGATTACAAAAAATTTTATGACAAAGAAATAAATCTAAGAGAAACTACCAAGTTTCCGCCTTTTGCCAAGATTGTAAGAGTGCTTTTGACAAGCGAAGACGATAATTTGGTTAAAAATGCTACACACAAATTAATTCTTAAGCTTAAGGATTTAAGAGTAAACTATGGCGATAAGTTCTTCTTTTTGGAAGCAATGAAATCTCCAGTCAACAAGATAAAAAATAAACATAGATATCAAGTTGTTCTTAGATTTAATAATTCGATAGAATCAGAAGTTATCCAAAAAATTTACGATGTCTTGGATAATCTGAAAAACAATAAATTAAGTGTATTTGTGGAACTCAACCCAAATTCACTAAGTTAGGAGAAAATATGGCAATAAGAAATATTATTCAAGTAGGCGACGAAATTTTAAGAAAAAAAAGCAAGCCAGTCAAGGAATTTGACCAAAAATTAGCCGAACTTCTCGACGACATGAGAGAAACAATGGTCAAAAATGACGGATGTGGACTTGCGGGAGTTCAAGTTGGAATCTTGCGTAGAGTGGTCGTTTTGGATGTCAATCATATGAAGATTGAACTAATAAATCCGGAGATTGTAGATAGTTATGGCGAATCAATTGAAAGAGAAGGGTGTCTATCTGTCAAGGGTGAAACGGGATATGTTAAACGTCCAAGCGAAGTTACTGTCAAGGCTTTTGATAGATATGGCAACGAATTTATCTTGACAGGTGTAGATATGCTTGCAAGAGCTTTGTGCCACGAAATTGACCACCTAGACGGAATTTTGTATATAGACAAGGTTATCAAAGACTACAAAGAAAAAAAGGATAAAAAATGAAAGTAATATTTTTTGGAACGCCAGATTATGCTGTGCCATCACTTCAAGCACTAATAGATAGCAAACACCAAGTAGTTGCGGTTGTTACTCAGCCCGACAAACCAAAGGGACGAAGTAATAGACCTGTCTTTACTCCAGTCAAAGCATTAGCATACAAGTATAATATTCCAGTATTTCAGTTTGAAAAGATTAGAAAAGACGATGTAACTGATTTGTTAAACATTGACGCTGATATAATTGTAACTTGTGCATATGGTCAAATAATTGGTGCTAATATTTTGTTTGCCAAAAAGTACGGGGTTATTAATTTGCATGGGAGTTTGCTTCCAAAATATAGGGGTTCTAGTCCTATTCAATGGTCTCTTATAAATGGCGAAAAAGTTACAGGTGTTACGGTTCTAAAATCTGATGTAGGAATGGACGATGGCGAAGTTTTGATGTCAAAACAAATAGATATTTCAGACGATGACAATGCCATTACGCTGTTTGATAAATTATCCAAACTTTCTGCACAAGTGGGTGTTGAAGCCTTAAATATGTTAGAAAGTGGAAATTACAAGTATTCCAAACAAGACGAAAGCAAGGTTACACTTTGCAAAATGCTAAGTTCAGATATGTCAAAACTTAATTTTAATAGTACCCGCAGAGAGATAATTGGATATATCAAAGGACTTGCTATGTGGCCAACTGCACATATAACAATTGACGGAGTGTACTTCAAACTCTTTAATGCAAAGCCTTATGAGGGGAATTTTGAATCATATCAAAATGGACAAGTGGTAATTGCAAATTCCAAACAAGGACTAGTAATTAAATGTAGCGATGGACTAGTGGAAATCACCGAATTGCTACCCGAAGGTTCAAAGAAAATGAGTGCAAAGAGTTATCTTAATGGCAAAAAAATAAATATTGGGAGTATATCTAAGTGAACAAAGAATTGTCGCTATCTTATATGATTTTGAAAAAAGTTATTTTGGATAAGTCATATGTAAGCATTGAACTTAACAAAGCCTTGCAAAAGAACCCAAATGTCAATACAGCACTTGTTACAAAAATTGTTTATGGAGTACTTGAAAAGGATATAACTTTGGAGTATTTTGTTGAGTGCAATGTAAACAAAATGCCAAAACCAGAAATTTTGATACTTCTCAAAATGGTGGGATATGTTTCAAAAACCATTAATAGTATTCCAACTTTTGCACTTGTAAACGAAGTAGTTAATCTAGCCAAAAAAGAAGATAAATATGCGTCTGGTTTTGTAAATGCCGTAAGCAAAAAACTAATATCTAGTCAAATTGTTTTGCCTAGCAAAAAAGACAAAATTAAGTACTTGAGTGTCAAAAATAATTATCCTGAATGGGTTATCAAAGAATTACTCAAAAGTCATGACGAAAAGTTTGTTGAAGATTTGGTGTCAGTTAATCTTACAACTCTAACACATATTAGAGTTAATCGCAGTCTTATTTCTGCTAGAGAATTCAAAATTAAACTTGAATTGTTCGAGATTAAATACGAACCAAGTTTATATGATTATACAATGTATGTAGACTATGCAAAATTACTCAAAGTCAGAGATTTAGACAAACTCTACGTTGTTCAAGGACTTCCTAGCATAATTACTTGTAATGTCTTGGGTGCAATCGAGGGCAAGGTTTTGGATACATGCTCTGCACCGGGCGGAAAAGCTATATTTTTGGCTGAAAACAAAAATTTGGATATTTTTGCTTGTGATATACATGGTCATAGACTTGATTTAATCAAAAAATATGCAAAAAATTATGATGTAACAAATATTCATTTTTGTTTGCAAGACGGAACAAAATTTAATCCTGCTTGGGAAAATAATTTTGATTATGTGCTTTGTGATGTGCCATGTAGTAATTTGGGAGTGTCTCGAAAAAAGCCAGATGTTTTTTTGAACAAAACTCTAAATGATGCAAAGATGCTAAGTGGAATTCAGTATCAAATACTCGAAAATTCGGCTAGATATGTTAAGTCTGGCGGGATTTTGCAATATTCAACTTGTACAATTATAGATATAGAAAACAAATGCGTAATTGAAAAGTTCTTGAAAAATCACAAAGATTTTGAATTAACCGAAATTAAAGTTCCAAATTTGAATGTTTCAAATGAATCTGGACTTTGTACATTTTATCCAAACTTAACCCATACCGAAGGATTTTTTATAGGGAGATTAAAGAAAAAATGACAATACTAATGGATTATGAAAAAGAAGAATTATATAACGTTTTGGCTAGTCAAAATGTTCCAAAATTTAGAATAGACCAATTGGTCAATGCGATGTATAATGGCAAAGACTATGGCGATGTTATTAATCTTCCAAAGGATTTTTTGGAAAATTTAAATAATTTGGGATATGTTTTGCAACCAATCAAAATTAGAAAAACATATATGAGTGGTTCAAAAGACAAAACTATCAAGTTTTTGTATGATTTAAGTGACGGAAACATTATTGAAGGTGTGCTGATGAAATATGCCTTTGGAAACACTCTTTGTATTAGCACTCAAGTTGGATGCAAAATGAATTGTGCATTTTGTGCAAGTGGACTTAGTGGATTTGTTCGCAATTTGTCAGCGGGCGAAATACTCGGTCAAATTGTCGCTGTTAACAAATACTTGGGGGGAAGTCTCAAAGATAGAAAGATTACAAATGTCGTACTTATGGGTAGTGGCGAACCGCTTGATAACTTTGATAACGTCAAAAAGTTTTTGAAAATAGTAACTTCAAGCGATTGTTTTGACATTAGTGTAAGAAATATATCTGTATCAACTTGTGGAATTCCTAGCAAAATTGAAGAACTAGCAGACTTGGGATATGCGGTTACACTATGTTTTTCGTTGCATGCTTCAAATGATGAGACTAGACGAAAGATTATGCCAATTGCAAGGCGATACTCAATTGCCGAAGTCTTAGATTCTCTTAAGTATTATCACACTATGACAAATAGACGAGTTATTATTGAATACACTCTTATTGATGGTGTAAATAACTCCATGTCAAACGCCAAAGAACTATCTCAAATTCTCAAGAACTTGCCATGTCATGTCAACCTTATTAGACTTAACGAAGTCGAAGGCAGAGACTTGAAAGCACCAAATATGGAAAGTTGCAACAAATTTTTGGACAACCTAAATAGATTTGGTGTAAGTGCTACAATTCGTCGTAGTCTTGGCGATGATATTGAAGGGGCATGTGGAATGCTTAGAAACAAAGAAATTGTTGAAGGAAAAGTTGTAGATAGACCTAAATTAGATACAAACAAATTCAAACCAAAGCCTAACAAAAATACTCAAAACAAAGTCAAAGACCCAACAAAACTAATGAAATCTAAACAATTTGGAACAAAAAATAATTCAAAAATTGGCAAAAAATATGATAGAAAAAAATAAGGTAGTCAAAATCATTGGGGATATATTTACAGTTCTCAAAGGAAAATCGTTAGTTTCGGCATGTTGTCTCAAAAACATCAAGAAAAATCGTGTTGTTGTCGGAGATGATGTTGAACTAAAAAAAGATGAGTATAGTGTGGATAAATACATTATAACCAAAGTTTTTCCACGAAAAAATTGTATTCCAAGGCCAGTCGTTGCAAATATAGACAAATTATTAATACTTGTTGCAATTGAGCCAAAACCAGACTTTTACTTGATAGATAAACTTTATATTTATTCGGTAACTAATAATATTGAACCCGTAATAGTTATAAATAAGTCGGATATTTCGGACAAAAGTTTTGTAGATAATATCAAATCTCAGTATGGATTTATCAAAACTTTTGTAATAAGTGCCAAATGCAAAAGTGGAGTTGCCGAACTAAAAGAATATATTTTAAAGTCAGTTTGTGCAGTATGTGGTCAATCGGCAGTCGGAAAATCATCGCTTATTAATGCGTTGATTCCAGACGTCTATCAGTCGACACAAGGTCTAAGCGAAAAAATTTCTAGGGGAAAACATACAACTAGGGTGAATGAAATATTTGTATGTGGCGATTTATGTATTGCGGATACTCCAGGATTTAGCAACTTGGATTTAAATATCGACTATGATGAATTACAAGAATATTATCCAGAGTTTCAAAAATATAGAGAGAATTGCAAGTATTTAGATTGTTCTCATGTTGGTGAAGGCAAAGATTGCGGGGTAATTTCGGCTAAAGACATGGGAAAAATTAACACGGATAGATATTTAAGATATGTGGATTTATACAACAAACTAAAAGAAAATTGGGAGAAAAAATATGATTAAAGTATTGCCAAGTTCAAATCCATGTCCCGAAGACAAACTTTTGGGATATTCCAAAAAACTTATGGAATTAGGAGTGGAGTACTTGCATTGTGATGTTATGGACGGGGAGTTTGTTGAAAACTCATGTCTAAATTTTGAAACACTCAAATATGTTAGAGATAATTCAAATATCTTGCTTGATGTTCATCTGATGACATATAACTTATTCGATACTGTCAAGAAATTCTCAAGTTTAAAGCCAAATATCATTACTTTTCATTACGAAGCACTCAAGTCCGAAAGAGAGTTTTTCAAAATTGTCAAGTTGCTAAAAAATAAAGATATACTAGTAGGCCTTGCAATTAAACCACAAACACCTATTGATGTCATTACTAGACTAATAAACTATGTGGATTTAATTTTAATTATGTCAGTACAACCGGGGAAAAGTGGTCAAATGTTTTTGGAAAGTTCCTATGAGAAAATAAAGACCATCAAGAAATTAATCAAAGACAAAAATATAATTATCGAAGTTGATGGCGGAATAAATAGCGAAAATTCACAAAAAGTTATTTCCTGTGGTGCTGAATTTTTGGTCATGGGGTCGGCTTTTTATAATGCCAAAGACAAGTTGGAGTTACTCTGCAACATTGATTCGCATTACAAAAAGTAATTTACAAAGTCAAAATTTAATTTTGTTTTGTTAGTTTGAAAATTTTGCAATAATCTAATTTCATTTAGTATTTAATTAATTCTTCACTAAATATTTTCCATTTTCATATAATGATTAAAAGCAGTATCTAAAAAGGAGTATTTATGAAAATTTATTGCTTCAAACTTCCAAAATTTTTGAAACCATTATTTAAATTAATATTTAAAAACCAATTAAATAATTAAACATTATTTTACATATGAAAATTATTATAACTGTTGATTTTTCTAATAATAAATTCAATAGCGACTTTAGTCTTTCTAATGTTCTCTTGCAAGAACATACTGTTTTGTTGGTTACAAACAAAACTCAGCTTAAAATTGCTAGAAAATCTTATGATTTAATAGTTTCAGGCTATTCTAGTTTTGATTTGGACAAGCACGATTATGATATTAATGCCTTAGATTATTCGCCCGACCAATTAATAACTTTAATTAATTCAAAATGAAAAATTCACTAGTGTAGGCTATTAAGCAATATGAATTTTTATCAATAGCATCTTTGATTTTGAAATATTGTAAAATTAATAACAAAAAAAACTCCTAACAATTTTGTTAGGAGATATTTTTATATGTCAAATTACTTTTCTTCGTTTTTAAGAGTTTTTAGACATTTTGTGCAAATATATTCGTTTTGGATTTTTCCGTCAACTTCGATAGATTTCTTTTGAAGATTTGCACCCCAAGTTCTTCTTGTAGCGATATGAGAGTGACTTACTTGGTTTCCAGCCACTTTTTTCTTACTACATATAAAACATTCTTTTGCCATTGTAAAATTCACCCCCAAGGTAATTTTTTGTTTCGTTTGTAATAAACTAATAATATAATGTGTATCTTGTTTGCACAAAAAACACCAAAGTTATTTTAAACAAATAGAGTATATCAAATAAATTCCAAATAGGCAAGGCTTTTTTAAAATTTATTTAAACTATTTTATTTTAAGAGTAAATTTACAAAATCTCTTGCCAAATCTTATATAATATTGTACAATTGTATGTGTAGGAATTTTATAGTTTCTACATTATTCACAAATTTTGATAATTTTTTTGATTTTCGAAATTCTGGGTGTAATCATTTCGGTGATTGAATAGTAATGTTAAAAGGAGATAATACTATGGCTGTTAAAACTAGCAATGCGTATGGTAATATTACAATTGATGACGAAGCAATAGCATGTGCAACTGGACATATTGCTAGAGAGTGCTATGGCGTTGTCGACTTGGTTGGTCAAGGTTCGGTTAAGTCCAAAAACCAACTTACTAAGGGTATCAAAATTATAACCGTTGGTAATAGAATTTACATTGATTTGTTCGCTATTTTGAAATATGGTGTTTCAATCGGAACTGTAACAGACAACCTAAAGAGTGCTGTTAAGTATGGCGTTGAACAATTTACTGGAATGATTGTTGATAGTGTAAATATAAATGTAGTAGGAGTTAGGGTTTAATTTTTTAGACGTAACTTCTTTAAAGGGATATATTAATTATGTTAAAAACAATAAACAGTACAATGTTTCGCAAAATGATTATTGCTAGTGCGAAAATTTTAGATGATAACAAAGGTTTTGTAGACTCACTCAATGTATTTCCAGTGCCAGATGGCGATACCGGAACTAACATGAGTTTGACTTATAATAATGTAGTAAAAGAACTTAATAATTGTTTGGAGAATGATTTTGCTTCAATTTCAAGAGCGGTTGTAACGGGCGCCCTTAGGGGTGCAAGGGGAAACTCTGGAGTTATTCTTTCACAGATTCTCAAAGGAATAAGTAATGTTGTTGGAACTTGTGAAAAAGAACTAACTACTAAGATGTTTGCAAAGGCAATGGCAGAAGGCTCGAGTATTGCTTACAAAGCGGTTGCTTCTCCTAAGGAAGGAACAATTCTTACTGTTATTAGAGTTATGTCTGAGTCTGCTCAACGAAATTGCAAGAAACATGCAGACTTCGAGGCTTTTTTTGAGGCTATATTAAATGATGGCGAAGCGATTTTGCAACAAACTCCTGAGATGTTGCCTGTTCTTAAAAAGGCTGGTGTTGTTGATGCTGGTGGTAGGGGACTTATTATTATCTTCAAGGGTATGCAAAAAGTTATACTTGGCGAAGAAGATTTTGATATAAACATTGAGCAATTAATTAGCACTCAAGCAATGAATAATAATGACTTCTATGTAAATTTGGACAACCTTGCGGACATTGAATTTGCTTATTGTACTGAGTTTATGATAACTCATATGAAAAAGAAAACAACCGAAAGCGATATTGAAAAGTTTAGAGAAAATCTAAGTAATATCGGCGATTCTGTAGTATGTTTTGGTGATTTGGAACTTGTTAAGGTTCACGTACATACAAATCAACCAAACTTGGCTTTGGGTTCTGCTTTGGAACTTGGAGAAATTATTAACATTAAGATTGAAAACATGGTTGAGCAGAATAGGGAACTAAAGCGTGCACAAACTCAACGTCAACAAAATCTAAAAGAAATCGGTATTGTAGCAGTAGCTCCTGGTCAAGGAATTGCTAATGTATTTGCTGATTTGTTAGTTGATGATATGATAGAGGGTGGACAAACCATGAATCCATCAGCCGAAGATATTGCCAAAGCGGTTGATAGAATTCCAGCTAAAAATGTAATAGTTTTGCCTAACAATAAGAACATAATCTTGGCTGCCGAACAGGCAAAAACTCTTACAAAAAAGATTTTGCATGTAATTCCTACTAAGTCTATTCCTGAAGGTGTGGCTTCGGTTCTTGCGTTTAATCCAGACGCAACAATTGACGAAAACATCGAAGCAATGACAAATGCCAAAGAATCTGTTACAAGTGCGTCAGTTACTTATGCAGTAAGAACCACACATGTTAATGGTTTTGATTTGCAAACAGGGGATATTATTGGACTTGACAACAAAGGAATTATTGCCAAAGGTAGTTTGGTTAAGGATACAACTATTCAACTTATTGACAAATTGGTAAGTCCCGATAGTGTTAATATTACATTATTTTATGGCAAAGATGTTGCCGAAGAAGATGCCAATGCGTTGGCTGAAGAATTAGAACAACGTTTCCCAGATTGTGATATAAATATGATTTCGGGAGAACAACCTGTTTATTATTACATAATTTCAATTGAATAATTTTTGTGGTGTCAAGACTTGTCTTGACACTTTTGCTTTATTTGGTATTTTTATGTCAGTTTAATATTGACAAATAATAATTTTTGAAATAAAATAATTACACAAACAAAATATTTATTTTATAAAGTGGGGTATTTATGAATAGATCTAAATTGCTTTTTTCTTTTAGTTTAATAAATTTTGTAGCGGTGTTAATTTGTGTGCTTTTGATGCCAAGTCAAGTTGTTATAAAATTTAATTCGGATATGATAGTTACAGATTTGTTTAGTCGTTGGTTTTCAATAATAATTCCTACATTGCAAGTTGTTTCATGTTTTGTAATTCTATTTATTGACCAAAAAGAACAATGGAAAGTTCCACATCATTATAGATATATAGTTGCATATATTGCGATTTCGCTTGCAACCTTGTACTCG
Organism: Clostridiales bacterium; assembly: GCA_003524095.1. GTDB lineage: Bacteria > Bacillota > Clostridia > Christensenellales > UBA1242 > UBA11490. The sequence goes on along the minus strand of DOEE01000003.1, from coordinate 612,353 downwards.
TGGATAATGATAACAATTCAGTTTGGTGGATATAATGTTGGTGATGAAATCAAACTACCTTTGACTTGTTTAATTTTAATTCCGCTAGCACTCTTTATGCTTGTTTATACATATTATCAAGGCTATAGAAAGTATCAAAATAAATCAATTTTTGGCTTTAGTTGGACAAAAAACAGCCCTATGGCATGGAAAAAGACACATTTTAATGCAAGTGTCAACGGAATGATTTGTGCAATTTTGATGATATGTACAGCGGTTATTAATGATGTCAGATTTAATGGTTCAGCGTGGGCATATGTGGTGGCACTGGGGTTATTTGTAGTTGTATATTACTTTTTTACTTTGGTGTATTCTTATATAATTTCCAAAGATTATAGATAAACGATTTGATTGAACTTAGAATGTTTATTGTGAATTTTAGTTTTTAATACAAGATATTTATTCACTAAATATTTTGTAACTATTTGCAATTAATTCTAAGTTTTTTTTACATAATTTGGATAGTAAAGAATGTAATATTTTGTCGAATACAAAGCCAAAATATAATAACAAAGCACTGCTTTGTTAAAATAGGAGGTGGACTTATGGCACTTAGAAAATGCAATAGTACTTCAAAGAATTGTTCTACAAAGAGAGGAACAAGAAAGACAGAAGCAAGTACTGATAATGCAAAATCTAGAACAACTGCTAAAAAGACTTCTAGAACAAAAAATTGTAACTAATAAGTTATAGTTTTCACTTCAAATTATTTTGTATCATGACACTTTTTCGCAAAAAAATTATATTGTGGTTTAACAAAGTAATTTGAAGTGTTTTTTTGTTGTTTAGAATAAACAATAATAATTTAAAAAAATTTTTAAAAAATTCAAAAAAAGTGTTGCATTTTTTTTTAATATTTGATATATTAATAAAGTACTTGATACAAGGACAGTGTGGGAGTTTAGCTCAGCTGGGAGAGCATCTGCCTTACAAGCAGGAGGTCATAGGTTCGAGCCCTATAACTCCCACCATTTTATTTTAATTTGCGGGAGTGGCGGCAGAAAGCGCGGTGGAGCGTCGACTTGCCAAGGCGACCTAAAATTTAAGTATCGGGAGTGGCGGCAGAAAGCGCGGTGGAGCGTCGACTTGCCAAGGCGACCTAAAATTTAATATGCGGGAGTGGCTCAGTGGTAGAGCGTCGCCTTGCCAAGGCGAATGTCGCGAGTTCGAATCTCGT
>DOEE01000003.1:457420-610878 GCA_003524095.1 Clostridiales bacterium | reverse complement strand
CTCGTCTTCCGCTCCAATTTAAATCTCACATGTGTGAGATTTTTTTGTCGCTTGAGACGAGATTCGAGTTGTCAAATGACAACACCCAAAGTAGCAGAACTGCACTTTGGGAACTCGCGACCAAGTCGCATGTATTCGTGCAATAGACATTAGTACTAATAAATTGCGAATTGTTGTGATAATGATACGTCTTTTGAAGTATAGCAGTTAGCACGAAGGCTGAGCCAACCAAGGTTGACTCTGCACCGAACTCGTCTTCCGCTCCAATTCAAATCTCACTTGTGTGAGGTTTTTTGTCGCTTGAGACGAGATTCGAGTTGTCAAATGACAACACCCAAAGTAGCAGGACTGTACTTTGGGAACTCGCGACCAAGTCGCATGTATTCGTGCAATAGACATTAGTACTAATAAATTCTTACAAAAAAATCGCTTAATTCAAGCGATTTCTGTTTTGTTATTTGTTGATTTTTCTTTGAAGTATTCTGTCACGCATAAATATCCAAGTACAAGAGTTGTAGCAATTAATATTCCACCCAAAATATCTGTTATCCAATGTACTCCGGACATGGTTCTTCCAATTAATATTGCTATTGCAAGTATGATTGTAATTGTATTTAGTATTATTCTCAATGTTTTGTTGCCGATGATTTTTAGATTTACAAATATGGCAGATGTACTAATAAATAATGCAAGTAGTGTGTGTGAAGAGGGGTACGAGGGATCGAGTTTTCCATCAATCAAAACTGGTCTATAATTAATTTTTGCAAACTCGAATAATACATAAATAATCAAGGTTATGATGTAGAATAATCCCAAAATAGATATTTCTGTGTCAACTTTCTTTATGCTTTTTCTTTTGATTAATTGTATTAATCCTACTATCATATAAGCAAATGCAATTCCAAAGGCGATGTAGCCAAGCATGTTGGAAAGTTTGTAAAAAGTTTCGTTAAAGCCTATCTTTTTTTGAAAAAATTGATTGATTGTAGCGAGTCCTACTTGACTTTCGTTTGGACCTATGCTTTGTTTGTCCACTAGCGCTATAATTATTGTGTAGATTATGGCAAGAATGGCAAACACAATCGTGCTAATAAGCAGTTTTTTACTTTTTTTCATATAAAACTCCATTTTTTCTGAAATACTTTCAAATTTTAACAAAAAATTATTTAATAGTCAATTAATAATTAAATAAACACCAATTTAATTGACTTTTTTGAATTTAGTGTGTAACATAAATTTGATATTGATTTTTTAGGACGGATGAAAATGGTTTTGCCTTTGATTATAATTGGAATTACATTAATACTCATGCAGTTATGCGTTATATTTGACTGAAAAATTAAAACAAAACATTTTACATTCTGTTGGTATTGGATAGTTTGTTTAATTGGGGCTTTGGTTTGTGTTGTTTGTGGATTTATCAAAACGGATAGTCTCAAAAACGTTTTTGTAAGTTCGGGCGGTATGAACCCAATGCAAATCTTAATTATATTTATCTCGGCTTCTAGTTTGTCTGTTCTTCTTGACAAAATTGGATTCTTTAATTATGTTGCACAACTTGCTTTGAATAAATCTAAATCTAGCCAGACAAAAATATTTTTTACTTTTAATATAATAATTGCAATTCTTACAATCTTTACTTCACATGATATAATAATTTTGACATTTACACCTTTTATTTGTTACTTTACAAAACATGCAAAAATAGACCCAACTCCATATATTATTTCCGAATTTGTATCTGCTAATGCGTGGAGTATGTTCTTTTATATAGACAATCCAACAAATATTTATCTTTGTTCCTTGCATGGAATAACATTTTTGGATTTTACACTCAAGATGTTCTTGCCGGCAATTGTGGCGGGGGTTTTCTCACTACTTTTGACATACTTGTTATTTAGAAAGAAACTTAAAACACCAATTAATATCGAAGCCAAAGAACTTCCAAAACAAAACAAAACTTTGCTATCTTTTGGACTAACAGGACTCATGCTAATGATAGCATTTATGATAGTTGGGCCATATTTGGGACTAGATATTTGGTATATTCCTTTGTCTTGTGCTGTGGCTACATATTTGGCTACATTTATCTATCTTCTTTGCAAAAAAGAAAAACTTACTATAATTGTTGATGCTCTCAAAGATTTGCCATACTCACTTATGCCATTTTTGATGTCAATGGCGATAATAGTGGCAACACTTACGGACATTGGATTTATTCAAATATTAGGCAATGCAGTTAGTACTCAGAGTATGTTTGTGATTGGCTTCTTTGCATTCCTTATGGGAAATGTTGTTAATAATATTCCAATGACTATGTTGTTTACGGGGGATATTAGGAACATTTAATGCAAGTCTCAATACAATTTATAGTGTTGTTATTGCTTCAAATATTTGTGCGTTCTTAACTCCGATTGGCTCGCTTGCTGGAATAATGTTTATGAGTATTCTCAAAGATAATGATGTTAAGTTTAGTACAAAACAGTTTATTGGCTATGGGGTAATCACTTCTATTCCAGTAATGGCTATAAGTATGCTTATGCTACTTGTTTAAATAAAAAATAGCACCTAATAGGTTAGGTGCTATTTTTTATTTCTTTTCAATATCTTTGATAGTTGGAAATATCCAAGTAATATATTTCATAAATTCATCTGCATTAATATCTTGTGTTGAAAAATATGTCATATACACTCCATTCCAGTGATAAGAATATTTTCCGTCTTTGAAGCCATTTTTTTGATAAAACTTTTTCTAAGAATTCTATAATCTGCATTATCGCTTGTGTCATCTTGTTCTTCAACATCGACAACAATAGGGGTATTAGGATAAGTATCTTTAAGCCAAGACAAAAATTTTGTTCCATAACCTTTGTTTTGGCAATCTGGAATTATTGCAAAATAATTTAAGTGAAGAAAATGTTCCTTGACAACATAATGCATCATTCCAATAAATTTATCGTTATCGTATTGACCGACCAACTTGAAATCGCCAAAAACTCCACTGAATAATTTATCAAAATCTACTCTTTCGTTTTCAATAAAACTTTCAAGATATAATTTTCTAAAGTTATCTGCATTTTTCAAATCTTTTGTTTCAAGGTATTTAATCATGTTATTTTCCTTATATTTAATTATGTAACAAATATTATGAGTATACCCATAGGTTAACATCTATCCAAAATATAGTCAACTTAAATTTGATTAACTACAAACAGTGAGTAAGATAGGGGGTTTAGATTTGTATTTACTGGTAGCACACCAAAGTTTTAATTGTATAACAAAAAATTTTATTAAATTTTTTTGTAACGAAATTTGCATAATTTTTTGCATAAAAACTCGCATTTTGTTGTGTTTATGCAAATTTTGAAAGACTATTTTTTTAAATTTTAACAAAAAAAAATTAATAAAAAATGTTTTGATTTTGAAAATCTGTATGATATACTCACTCTAAAGATTGCGGATACTCATTGTTTTCCTCCACAGCAATCTTTAAAAATATAATAAAAAGGAGAAAAATATGGCAGGAAAGAAATCGTTTTGGGCATTTGCTATGGCATCTATGCTATTTGTACCAGCAATGCTTATATTAACTGCTTGTGGAGAACACAAACACACTTATAGTGAAAACTGGTCTAGATCAGAAACACAACATTGGTACGCATGCACAGGAAAAGACTGTGACGAAAAGAAAGATTTGGAAAACCACGAATTCGTTTGGACTGAAAAGAAACCAGCGAGTTTCCATAAGAATAAAGTCGAAGAAGGTATTTGTTCCAAATGTAATTTAAAAGTAGAGAGGACTGTTGATAATTCAGCAACTCACACTTTCGATACTACTATGTGGCAGTCTGACGAATCAGGTCACTGGCATAAAAGCACATGTGACGAAACAGAACCAACACATCAATCATTACAAAATGATTTTGCAGAACACACTTATGGTACTTGGACAGTAAAAACACCAGCAGAATTTCATAAGAACAGAATAGAATCTAGACTATGTTCTGTTTGTGGATTTGAAGACACAAAGGAAGTTCCTGATACTATGGAACATACTTGGACAAAAAATAATGATGATCAAAATCACTGGGAAGAAACAACTTGTACAGGCCATGAAAAACTTATAAGAAACAAAGAAACTCATACTTGGGAAAGTAAAACTGATGACACAAATCATTGGGAACAAACAACTTGCACCCAACATGAAGCAATCAAAAGAAACGAAGATACTCATACTTGGAATTGGAAATGTGATAACGTAAACCATTGGGAAGAAACCAAATGCACCCAACATGAAGCAATCAAAAGAAACGAAGAAACTCATACTTGGAATTGGAAATGTGATAACGTAAACCATTGGGAAGAAACCAAATGCACCCAACATGACAATATCAAAAGAAACGTAACGGGTCATACTTGGGTATATGCGTCAGAAGGCGAATTAACCCACGGACGCACATCTAATTGTGGCGCAGAAAAACATTCAACAAGAACAGAAATTAAAATTGCACATAGATATGACAATGTGAATGACACAACTTGCAATGACTGTAGCTATGAAAGAAGTTTGACTGGAAAAGGCTCATTTAATGCACTTTCAGCAAAAACATACAATGCCGGAGCACAAGGTGTTGAAGAAAGCGAATACGAAGTTAATGAAGCAATCAAAAGCCTTTGCAAAATTCAATACAAAGTGCAAGGCGCAGACGATAGCACTTACACCACAACAACTCCTACAAATGCAGGAACTTATGAAGTAAGAATTTATTGCGAAGGAAATGCTACTTATCTTCAAGGCGAAGTCGCAAAAACAGAATTTGTAATCAATAAATACAAAGTTGAAATTGTTAAAAAATCAAGTTTTAAGGTTGCTTATGACAAAGCAGCTATGGACGATACTAATGTTCAATATATACATTTAGGAACTGTTCACGTAAATAAAGGTACTGAAGGTTTAGTTAAACCTGTTGACGTTCCAATTAAAGCACCAAAGATAAAATTAAGCAAAAATCCTGGAAGAAAACAAGTTTATGTCGAAGACCTATTAACAGAAGATGACAATTTCGCAATTAAGGAATTGCCATCAAGTGACGCTACAAGAAAAGCTACTATAGTTCACTATGACGACAGTGTTGTAGCAACATTAACAAGTAAAGATGAAACAAATGTTAAATGGGACGCAACCCAAAATCAAGTTGGTATTACTGTTACTAAAGTTAACAACGGAACAATAAGAGTTGGTGACTATATGATGTGTGAAGGCTATGCAAAACCTCTAAAAGTAGTTGCCTTAAAATTGCAATATAATGTTCCTACTGACATGTTAGTAAATGCCGACGAAAACTGTGAGATATATTTTGACAACAGTAGTTTTGCTGATTTAGCTACTGCAAAACCTATCTTGGCAAACAAAACCTTTACAGAAGTTGAAAAACTTAACTTTGTAGAAGGCAAAAATTATACCAACACTGTAAGCAGACAACTAACCAAAGGCGGAAAATTTTATCTTGTATTTACTACAGAAGCTTCTGCAGATACAAAAACTTATAAAGTAAATTTTGACACTAATGGAACAGGCTATGAGACAAAAAAGTCAGTTTATTTCTTTAGAACAGACGGAAATACTACTGTATCTGGAAGCAACGAGCTGAACACAAAGAGTGAAGAAATCTATTTTGTTACAGTAACAAAAGTTGCTGACAGCCAGCCAGGAAAAGAAAGTGTTGATTTCAAAATAACTAAAAACTAAAGCAAACAACTAAGTTAGTTAGCATTAATTTAAAAAAGCATATTTAGGAATTTTCCTAGATATGCTTTTTTGTACTAGAAAATAACCAGACTATATGGTGGCTTTTTAGTACAAAGAAAAAATTGCTAAAATAAGCCATTTTTTGTGGCGGAGAGTTAGGGATGCGTCTATATGAACGAAAGTGAATATATTTCGACACGAGTGTGCTGGCACACAAGAGAAGTGTCGAATACCGGGGTTCGAATGTAACGGAAGTTACAACTGGCAGGATGCCAGGAATACCAACTCGGACAAAAGAAAAAATGGCTAAAATAAGCCATTTTTTGTGGCGGAGAGTTAGGGATTCGAACCCCAGGATGCTCTCACATCAACGGTTTTCAAGACCGCCGCTTTCGACCGCTCAGCCAACTCTCCAGATATTAAATTTTTTAGTAACGAGCGGTCGAAAGCAAGTTTCGGTCCACAGCCCGTCAGGATAGTAGGGCATTGGCTAAAGCAACACAGTGCTTTACCTCCACAGCCCGTCAGGATAGTAGGGCATTGGCTAAAGCAACACAGTGCTTTACCTCCACAGCCCGTCAGGTTAGCCCATCAGGAAACAATCCACAGGATTGTTTTTCCACTCAGCCAACTCTCCAGATTAAGTTTTCGGGGCACTTTCAATAATAATTCTAACAGTCCCAAATTCTAGAAATTGTAAATTTGTTAAAACTTTTGTTAGAATTGCAAGGTGTCGCTCACCAAGTTGTTAAAACTAGGAACTCTCAAAACCCGCTATTTTACGGACAATTAAGCAGAAATATTAGAAATCTATGAAATTTCACACCAACAGATAACTGCTTGTTTTCAAGACCGCCACTTTCGATTAGCCCGTTAGGTTAGTTTAAACTAACAACAAGGACATTATACAATAAAATTTTTGCAAAAGCAAGTGTTTTGTAATATTTTTTTACTTTTAATTTTTTGAATAAAATACATATTTTTTCAAAAAGAAAAATAAAAAACAATTAATTATATTATGTAATTTTCAAATTTATGTTATACTAAAACTAAGATAAATAATATTTATTTTAATATTCCACAAAATAATCATTAAAATAGGGAGAAATGTATGACAAAAACTAAGTCAAAATTAATGTATTTACTTACTTTGCCAATACTTTTTGTTATGATGATAATTTTATCGTCGTGTGGTGCAAAGAATTTTACATCTTTATCCATGGTTATGTCTGACGATTATTCTTATGCAAATTATGGAAACATTTATGTATTTAATGTGAATTATGGCGACACTTCGGGACTAAGTACTATGGAACTATATGCTAATTATGACGATGGCTCAAAAGTACTTCTTTCGACAAGTGATTATACTTGCCAAATATCTTACACGGCTTTGGGTGAAAACACTCAAACAACCAGTTGTTCTTTGGAGGAGTATCTTCAAAAAGTTTCGTCAAATACTCTTGAAGCAGGTAATTGGAGATTGGTTTTCACGTATAAAAATCAAACTTTTGAAATTCAAATAAATGTTGCTAGGGCAAGTTCGCAAAACGATTACAACTTGCAAATAATCTCCAATGCTGAGTTTAACTTGCCACAAAATACTATATCTTATGGTGCAAAAAATTCTGCATTTGCCATTAAAGTATCTAATGGTGGTGTTTATTTGGACTCTTCTAAATTTGAAAATACACTTTATGTTTTGAATGAAAATGAAAATTATGATAACACAAAATCTGCTCTTGACTATTTCAATCAAAGCAAATTGACTAGTTTTGATGTGGCAACCAAAAAACCTGGTAAATATATGGTTGCAGTCAAAATTCTAGCAACAGATAATTATGATTTAACTTTTACTAAATTTGTTGAACTTACAATAAACAAATCTCAAATAGAAATTAAAAATGAAAACTTGACACTAAGTTATGAGTTCGATGTCGATGACAAAAAGTATAATGATTTAACTTTTGACGATATGCAAAAAGGCAAATTTAAATTGTTAGGTGCAAAAATTATACTTTGTAGTGATAGAAATTCCGAAAATAATTCGGTTTTGGATTATTCCGAAAAAATTACAAACGAAGAAATTTGTGAATTGAACGAAGATATTGGAAGTTTTGTTCCTGTTAATAATCAGTTTACTTATAATGCAAAAAATAATGGCGGACAGATTGCACTAAAGTTTGTGCCAAGTGATAAATTTGATAGTTATTTTAATGCAAAACCATCTGACCTGTTTGATACTTCGTTAGAAGTTATGGCAACTCTTAGTTTGAAGAAAGGCGAAGTTTTTGCTCCTTATGTTTCTAGTCAATTTGGAACTAAAATTGGCACAACCCAAACATACTCAAATCCAACTTTGCAACCAGACGGGAATATTTTGAAAATTTATGCTGATGAGAATTTGAAAGATAGACTTTTTGAAATACAAACAAGTACTGGCTGTCAAATAAACGTCGGAACTAATCATGATTATGAATTTTTCACAAGAACTGCGGGAAACTTTAATGTTAAATTTGTAATGCTTTCGGATAACTTCAAATGGAAACAAGATGGTAATGCTGGAATTGTTGGCGCATATACTAGACAATTTAACCAAACAACATCAAGTGAAAATACAAGTGTAGAATTTAGTTATACAATTAATCAAGTTAAATTTACCGAAGATTTATTTGGAAATAATTTAATTCAAGACGCATTGGTAGATAATGAAATTCCTACTTTTGATATAAATGGAAATTTGTTTGTTAAAATCGGTCTAAATAATTCCGACCCAATGTTTGAAAAATTTGACGTAATTTTGTCCGCTCAACCAATTGGAACTCCCGACGAAAAATCTATTGCTAGCAATGCTACAGGTTTGTTTGAAGCAATTGCAGACAAACAAAATAGATACCAAAAATTTACTTTGGCAAGTGACACTGATGTTAGTCTTTCAGATATTTTGGTTGCAGTCAATGTTACTGTCAAACTAAAAGATGGTGTTAATAATACAAATAGTTTTGAATGTAATGATAAATTGATTGCATTCCAAAAAACCTTGGTTGTTAAGTTTAATAAATTTGATTATTTTGATGTTACTACGCCAAATAGTGTAATAAAATACAACTCAGAAAATGATTGTGCATATATGGTAGTTCAAAGTGGAGAAACACTAAATTCATTACTCTCTTCGCTTCCAAATCAATATGGAACTTGGGACATTTTGGATGGTAATTCTGAAAAAATTTCTAATAAAGACGTAACTATTTCTAATGGTTCAAAATATGTGCTTGATTTTAATTCTAACAAATCATTTATTTTGACTAGGTATTATATGATTTATATATTTGACCATAATCCAACTTCTCAGGATTTTGAATTAATTGATAATAATTAAAATATAAATACGGCCTTGACAATTTTTGAGGCCTTATTTTTAATTTTTGAGTTTGATATTGTTCAAATGAAGTATTTTATTAAAAAGACACAAATAAATATACAAATTTGCAAATATGTAGTATATCTTTTTGTTATAAAATTAATTTAATTGACAAAAATCATTTGAAAAAATAAAATTTAATTGTAAAAAATGTTTAGGGAGTATGGTATGGAAGAATTTAAAAGTTTTTTCAAAAAACTTAAATGGGATAGCATAATAATTTCGCTTTTGACAATTATTCTTGGAATAGTTTGTGTGGTTATTCCAAATGAATCGGGGAATGTTCTTACTTTGATATTTGGAATATCTTTGATTATCATGGGAGTATGTTTAATAATTAGATTATTTACAGTCGATACATTTTTGACTGAACATATTTTGCTATTATCTATTCTTATGATAATTTTGGGTATATTTGTTTTGATATTCCCAGAAACAATCAAAAGTTTAATGACAGTTTTGTTTGGAATGTTTATAGTACTTGACTCTGTTTCATCATTGTCAGATAGTATTTATTTGTGCAAAGCCAAAATAAGAGGGTGGACAGTTCTATTTGTTTTGTCACTAATTACAATTATTTTGGGAGTAAGTGTTATGTTTTCTTCATTTGAAACAGTCATGATATTTGCTGGTTGTTCACTTATTATAGAAGGTGTAAGAAAATTTGTAACAACTCTAATCTACAGTCGCAAAATCAAAGTTGCAAAAAAACAACTCAAAGAAAGTGGACTTATTTAATTTTAAAAGATTTTAATGCGGGTAAACTGCGAACATTGCTTAGGTATTTGTTACTTTATCAAAAAATGTTCTCATTTTCCCGCATTTTTTGTTTTTTTTCATTTTTAATTATGTCAAAAAGGTGTTTACAAATTTATTTAGATTTTGTATAATATGTTTGTACAAATTGAAAAACCTAAGAAAAGTTAACGCAAATTAACAGATTAATTTGTTAAAGGAATTAATATGATGAGTGAATATAATTTGGAATACATACAAAAATTGAGAATTCATGAACTAAGAGATTTTGCTAGGCAGGTTGGAATTGCTAGCCCAACAACTATGAAAAAAGAAGATTTAATTTCTAAAATCAAGGCCGTAATGAGTTCTGGAGATTCATCTAAGTTAAGCGAGAAATCGTCAAGTTCAGAATCATTGGACTTTTTTTCGTTGCTAACTTCGGCAAATTCAAATTTGCTGAATGATTTGCTTGTTAAATCTAGCAAAAATGTTGAAAATACTGTTCCAAACGAAAATGGGGACTTATCTAATACTCTTGTGATGAAAAAAAGCACATTAAATAATATAAATACACCATATGCTTATTCTTCAAGTAATTTTATTGGTCTTAGTTTTAATGTTGGTCAAGGACCAATCAAATATGACGAGGGTATTTCAGAAATGGAAGGTTACTTGGATATTCATCCAAACGGCTATGGAATTGTAAGAGCTGACGGATTTATGCCAAGTTCTAGAGATGCATATCTTACATTGGCACTTGTCAAAAAATACAAACTCAAACCTGGCGACTATGTTACGGGAAAGGTTAAATATATTTTGGAAGGCAAGCCAAGGGTTATGTTTGACATCCTTAGTGTAGATAACAAACATGACTTAAGTGTTCAATCTTTTGAAGAAGTTCCTTATAAGAAAGGCAACGATACTTTTTATCTTGACAAATTTGAGATGAAAATAACAATAGGCGAGAGACTATATGTCAAGAATATGAGTCTCGAAGATGCGTATAAATTAGGTTTTGACTTGGTTGATGAAAATGATTCTTGTGTTAAACTTATTAATCTTAAGGCTTTGCCAGAAGATTGTTTTGATTCCCATCAAAAAATGCAAATAATTAATTGCGAATTTAACAAGACTGAATCTGATGTAGTAGAGACTATTGAACTTGTTTTGGAAAGAGTTAAAAGAGAATTTGAAAGTGGCAAGTCAAATGTAATTATGATTTACAACTTTAGCGAACTTATAAGAATGTATAATGTTGCCATGGAGGGTTGTTATACATTTAATAAATATAATGCACAAGCACTCAACAAATTAAGGAATATCATGTATACTGCCAAATATACAGATTCCAAACGCAATGTAACAATCATGTGTATAGATAGAGCCGAAGTTGCAGAAGATGTTCAAACCATAGTTAATTCTGAATTTATGCCATTATTTAATACCAAGTATGATTTTAATGATTTTAGAAAATAATATCTTTATACATTATAGAAGCAAATATTCTTTGCTTCTATTTTTGAAAATTTTATAAGTCAAACTATTAACATGCTGAAAAGAAATTTCATATATAACAATAAGTACAGTTTGATTAATTTGAATATAATTAATTAAATCCAAATAAATTTTACTAAAGTTTTTGCAAGAAATACTTTACTTAAAGCAAATTGTATGATAAAATAACAACGTCTGAATTTGATATGGCACCTTAGCCAAGTGGTAAGGCCCGGGTCTGCAAAACCCTCATGCCTCAGTTCGAATCTGAGAGGTGCCTCCAATATTCTATTTCAAATTTGGACAAACTATGCTGGTGTGGCGGAATCGGCAGACGCACAGGACTTAAAATCCTGCGGTGTAACAACCGTACCAGTTCAAGTCTGGTCACCAGCACCAAAAGAGCAGTTATGCTCTTTTTTTGTGACCAGACTTTAGGTTGTGGCTAATGCACAACCTAGTGTGCAAGGCACACGAACTGGTACAGTACCTGTATATCTCGTGAATACACAAAAAAGTAATGAAAAAGCAAACGTTTCACTCGATAACTTGATTGTATTCGGCGAATACAATCTGCGCCACGTCTGAGTCACCAGCACCAAAAGAGCAGTTATGCTCTTTTTTTTGTGACCAGACTTTAGGTTGTGGCTAATGCACAACCTAGTGTGCAAGGCACACGAACTGGTACAGTACCTGTACAAGCAGTGGAATAGGTTTCAATTTATTATTGTTTGAAAAAATGGTTGTTAAATGCAAATCAATTTGTTATACTTAATTAGTAAAAGATAGATTAATCAATATTCGGATTTGATTAAAAAATTGGAATGTCAAAAGGGATTTAAATATGGATGAAAGAAAAGATTATTTGACTTGGGACGAGTATTTTATGGCGATAGCTATTTTGTCTGCTAAACGAAGCAAAGACCCAAACACCCAAGTTGGGGCTTGTATTGTATCCAAAGATAATAGAATTTTGTGTTGCGGATATAATGGTGCGCCAAATGGTTTTGATGACGATGCTTTTCCTTGGAAACGTGAAGGCAACCCACTAAATACAAAGTATTTTTATGTTTGTCATGCCGAACTAAATGCTATATTAAATTTTAGGGGTTCACGAAAAGATTTGGAAGGCTCAAAAATTTATGTAGACTTGTTTCCATGTAATGAATGTGCAAAGGCAATTATTCAGTCGGGGATTGCCGAAGTTATTTATCTTTCGGATAAATATGATGGCACTGATGGAAATATCGCGTCAAAAAAACTTTTTGACGAATGTGGAGTCAAGTATACAATGTTTGAAAAGAAAAATTTAAATATTAATATTGACCTTTGAAAACTTTGATTATTTTCAAATTGCTATATTTAATGATTTTTAAAAAAAGTTTGTCGATGTTATAATTCAAGTTTGAACTTTTAAGATTGAAATCTCATAAAAATTAATTTGGATTATTAGAAAAAAATATCTCTCGCTGGAGATATTTTTTTAATGCAAAATATTTGTTTAAATATTCATTCAATTATTCTTTTTCAAAAACAATAATCGTGTGTTTTTGTCAAAAAGCATAACTTTTTATGCGAATAATTGAATTATTATGCATATTAGCCTATATTAATTGGCACAAAGTCTAATTTGTCATTTAGCAAAAAATATGCTACATCTTTGTAAACTTCGTCTTTGTTGATTTCATTTATAAGTTCGTGTCTGCAATCCAAATATGTTTTTAAATATACTTTTTTCTTGGCTTTGCCATAAGTGAAGAACAGTTTGACCATTCCATTTTTTCCGCCAACAGGGTCATCAGTTCCGGCTATAAGCAGTATTGGAAGATAGTAGGGGATATTTTGAAGATTTTTGTAATTATGCCTTGCGTTTTTGAAAAACGACCAATAAAAGTTGTTTGGGAAAACTTTTCCGCAAAGTTCATCGTTATTGTATGCATCCCAATCTTTTTCGTCACGAGATAACCAATTTCCGTTTTTGTACTTCTTGCCATATTTTTTGAGTGACATGCTTTCAATTAGTTTGGCATTTGCTTTTTTGCCTTTGAATAATCTACAAAGTTTAGCCATGTGATAGCCTGCTCTAAATTGCAAGGAGTTTGTATAAGTTGAACCACAAATAACTATGTTTTTGATTTTGAAACCATTTTCAACCATGTATCTTTGTGAAATCATTGAACCGAAAGAATGTCCAAAAATTGATACTGGTAGTTTGTATTTTTTGGATAAATAATCGGTGATTATTATTTGGTCTTGAACAATCTCCATAAAAATATCTCCGTCAGAGTATCCAAAAGGAAGATTATTAATAATTGCAGTTTGTCCATGACCCCTTAGGTCTGATGCAAAAACAATAAGTCCTTGAGTATTTAAAAATTTTGCAAAATCATCATATCTTTTGGCATGCTCTTGCATTCCATGAATTATTTGTACTACGCCTTTTGGATTTTCGACATTATCCCAAATATATCCGACCAATTGAAAGTCCTGATAACCTTTGATTTTGACTGTTTTCATATTATTCTCCTATTGTTTGTTTGACCGCTTTGTGCCAGTTGTCTATAAGTTCTAGTCTTACTTTGTTGTTCATAATGTTTGTGTAGACTTTGCTAGTTTCGATTAACTTTTTGATTTCGCCGATATTTTTGTATACACCAAGTGACAAGCCTGCCATATATATTGTGCCTAGGGCAGTACATTCAGATGAACCAGATTTAATAACTTTTTTTCCTAGTATGTCTGCTTGAAATTGCATCAAAAATTCATTTCGACTAACTCCGCCATCTACCCTTAGTTCTTTGACAGAAAGTCCGTTTTCTTCCATATATTTAATGATGTCATAAGTATTGTATGCCATGCTTTCAAGGCCGGCACGAATAATGTGGTTTTTGTTTGTTCCACGAGTAAGTCCTACGATTGCACCCTTGGCATAAGTCTTCCAATAAGGCGCTCCCATTCCAGTAAATGCTGGCACAAAATATACACCATTTGTATCTTGTAAATTTGCACTTATATCACTGGACATTTTGTTGCTTTCGAGGATTTGCAGGTCGTCTATCATCCAGTTTACAACAGTTCCTGCATTAAATATACTTCCTTCCAAAGCATAAGTGGTTTTGTCTCCAATCGTCCAAGCAATAGTGGATAGCATATTTTTGCTATGTATTGGTAGGTTTCCAGTGTTACTAAGGATAAAACATCCCGTTCCATAAGTCGCCTTTGCAAGTCCAATATCAAAACAACCTTGACCAAAAAGCGATGATTGTTGGTCGCCTAGAATTGAGCCTACTGGAATATCGCCATATTTGGTGTGGGCGACACCTAGTTCATGACCATTGGAAACAACTTCGGGCAATATACTTTTTGGAATTCCAAATTTTTTGAGAAGTTTGTCGTCCCAAGTTAGGGTGTTGATATTAAATAGCATTGTTCTGCTTGCATTAGAAGTATCAGTTATAAATTTTTCTCCATGGGTTAATTTGTACATAAGAAAACTATCTATTGTTCCAATGCACAAATTGTTTTGTTCACGTAGTTTTTTTACTTTTGAATTATTTTCAAGTAGCCACTTAATCTTGGACGCCGAAAAGTAAGCATCAACAATAAGTCCAGTAGTTTTTTTGATATATCTTTTGAGACTTGGTTTTAGACTTTCACAATATGTGCTAGTTCGTCTGCATTGCCAAACAATCGAAGGATAAATTGCTTCACCAGTTTTTTTGTTCCAAGCAACCACACTTTCTCTTTGATTAGTGATTCCAATGCCCGCAATTTCGTCTTTTTTAATTTGTGCATCTTTGATTGCTTTGTTGAGTGTTCTTTCCATGACTTCCCAAATTTCATTTGCATCGTGTTCAACCCAGCCCGGCTTTGGAAAATATTGCTTAAATTTTTCGTTAACAATGTTTGTAATCTTGCATTCCTTGGTGTCATAAATCAATGTTCTTGCACTTGTTGTGCCTTCGTCGAGTCCAATTATGTATCTTTTCATCAAAATTTTTCTCCCACTTATTTAATTTGTCAAAATAATAAAATATTATTTTGTTTGTATTCTTATTTTTATTGTATCAAAATAATTAATTCTATGCAATTTAATTAATAATATTTGACATAATAAAATAAATTATGTACCATAAAAATGAAATCAAAATTAAATAATTATGAAATAATGGAAGGAACTTAATATGATTTATGATGTAGCAATTTTGGGCGGTGGAGTTGTTGGTTGTGCAATTCTAAATAAACTAACTAGAATTAACAAAAACTGTGTATTGATTGAAAAAAACAGTGATGTTTCAACCGAAACTAGCAAGGCTAATTCTGGTATTGTACATGCGGGCTTTGATGCAAAACCCGGCACAAAAAAGGCGATTTTAAATGTTAGAGGTTCCCGTCTTATGCCAAAACTATGTCAAGAACTCCAAGTAGAACTTGTAAATAACGGTGCATTAGTAATTGGAAACGACAAAAAAGTGGTTGAAGAATTATATAATCGTGGAGTGCAAAACGGGGTTGAGGGCTTGGAGATTTTGGATAGACAAAAACTAATCAAAATATTGCCTACGATTACAGAAAATATCACATGCGGACTTCTTGCCAAAACTTCTTCAATTGTATCTCCTTACAAATTGAGTATAGCGCTAGCCGAAGAGGCAGTTTTGAATGGTGCAACTATTGTATTTAATTTTGAAACGAGTAATTTCAAAAAAATAGATGATTACTACGAATTGTTTGATGGAAAAACTAAGATTTTGGCAAAAAAGATTGTCCTTGCTTGTGGTGGGGAGCATAATGAAATTGCCAAAGTTTTGAATACTCAAACTTATGATATCAAATATAGACGTGGCGAATATTATCTACTTGACAAAAATTCTGTTGATTTGGGTGGATATACAATATTCCCACTTCCAACAAAGGAAAGCAAGGGTGTACTTGTTTCTCCTACTGTCCATGGAAATGTTATAGTAGGGCCTACTAGTATACTTTGTGATAATAACCTTACTATTACAACCGAGGAAGGCTTATCGGATATTGCATCTAAGGCAAGTGCAATGCTTTCAAATGTAAATTTGAGAAAGAATATTAGGGTGTTTTCGGGTGTTAGAACACTTGTTGGCGATGATTTTGTTATCGAAAAAGATAGCATTAATCCCGACGTTATTAATGTTACGGGTATTTGTTCCCCAGGACTTTCGGCTAGTCCGGCTATTGCTGAAGAAGTAGTTAAACTACTAGGCTTTGACTTAATTGAAACCAAAAAAATGATAAGACGAAAAGAGTGTCCAAAAATTGCAAATTTGTCTCAGAGTGAATTAAACAAACTTATTAAAAAAGACGAAAATTTTGGAAAAATAGTTTGTCGTTGTGAAATGGTTAGCATGGCGGAAATTATTGATGCTATCAACTCACCACTCAAGCCTATATCCCTAGATGGAATTAAAAGACGAACAAGAGCGGGAATGGGGAGATGTCAAAGTGGTTTTTGCTTTATGAAAGTAATGGAGTTAATTGCAAAAGAACGAAACATAAGTATAGATGAAGTAACAAAAGAAAATTCAAATAGTAGAATAATTGTGGGGAATATCAAGTAATGAAGAATTATGATGTTGTAATTATTGGTGGTGGCCCAGCAGGAATGTGTGCGGGAATTGAGTGTGCAAAAACTGGTGCAAAAACACTCATTATAGAACGAGACAATAGACTTGGCGGAATACTAAATCAATGTATTCACAATGGTTTTGGCTTGCACTATTTTAAGGAAGAATTAACAGGTCCTGAATATGCACATAGATTTGAAGAACTACTAAAAGATACAGATGTTGATGTAGTCCTTAATACATTTGTTACAAAAATTGAAGGGAAAAATATTTCAATTGTTAGTCCAGAAGGTGCTGAAGTTCTTAGCCCAAAAGCTATTGTTCTGGCGATGGGATGTAGAGAAAAAACCGCTGGAAATATAAAACTCAAGGGAACTCGTCCGACCGGAATTATGACTGCGGGACAAGTTCAAAAGCTCGTTAATTTTCATGGAAAACTGCCGGGCAAGAAAGTTGTTATTTTAGGTTCAGGAGATATTGGGCTTATTATGGCACGAAGACTTACTTTGGCGGGTGCTAAGGTGGAGATGGTATTGGAAATAATGGCTTCGTCTAGCGGGCTTCCAAGAAATATTAGACAATGCCTAGATGACTTTGATATTCCAATTCATTATAGCACGACAATAACCGAAGTAATTGGCAAAGATAGAGTTGAAGGCATAAGATATGCCAAGGTTGATGAAAAATTACAAGCAATTGCAAGCACCGAAAAATATTTGGACTGCGATTTGGTTATACTGTCTGTTGGACTTACTCCCGAAAATGATATTGTATCAAATCTAAAAATTAATCCTATGACAAATGGATTTGTTGTAAATGAATTTAGAGAATGTTCGGACGGAATATTTGCTTGCGGAAATGTCTTGCAAGTTCATGATTTGGTAGATAATGTAACTGCCGAAAGTATGCTTGCTGGCAAAAATGCTGGCCTATATGCTTTGGGCAAACTAAATAGAACAAAAGAACATATGATTCTTGCGGGTGATGGAATTCGCTACACTGTGCCTAGTTCATACTTTGAAAACGATGACCAAGTTGAAGTCTTCTTTAGGGTAACCAAAAAAATTAGAAATGCTGAAATAGTAGTAATTCAAGATAATGTCGAAACCCAAAAGCAATTTTCAATTGCTCTAACTCCGGGCGAGATGAGTAGCATAAAAGTAAACAAAAAAGGCTTAAATCAAGATATAACTATTAGTGTTAGGGAGAAAAAATGAAATTAATTTGTATCAAATGTCCTAGGGGATGTGAAATAACTGTTGAAGGCGAAAGTATTACTGGCAATGCTTGTCCTAGAGGACTTGAATATGCCAAAGAAGAAATGATTTGTCCTATGAGAACTGTGACTTATCTAGCAAAATCTAGTTATGGGATTGTCCCAGTAAAAACGGATAGAGATGTTCCAAAAGCAGATATTTCAAAAGTAGTTGATGAAATATCCAAACTACAACTTGGCAAAGTTCAGATTGGTGATGTTGTTATCAAAAATATTCTTGGACTAGATGCCAATGTCGTTGTAACTGGTGAGCCTTATCAGGAATAATTATTCATAAATTAATGTTAAAATTGCATGAATTAATTTTCAAAATGTATAATATTTATTTTTGTTTTTAAATAATTATGCAATGAAATTTTGTTTGTTATGATAACAATTTATACTTTTTTGCAAACACAAATTTCAAACATGAAAAATCCAAAAAATACTTGAGATTTTTCATAAAAATTTTTAATCTTAATAAAATAATTAAAACCCTTTTGCATATAATATGACAAAGGGGTTTTTATGTGGGAAATAACGTTGCTTGGCAAACCTAGTGATATTGTATATTTTTTGGAATTGAAAAATACTACAAAAAAAATTTTTGGTAGTAGTGCGCTGGTTGTAATTACCTTTGAAAAAGACTTGGTTTTAAGCCTTGCTGTTTTGGATAAAAATCATATTAAACGTGCAAAAAAACTAGTTATGCAAACAATTATTAAAATCGTCAAAATTGAATATATGCAACAAAATCTCAAAATATTTAGCAGTGACAAAAGTCTCAATTCTTTTTTGTTATCTAATATCATAACCTTGGATTTAAGTGACGAAGTTAACTATGCTTTGCAAAAGACAAAACTTACAAAAATAGTAAGTATTAGGTCGTTTGTACAATTTAGATTGCATAATGTTATTGAACTATGGGATAGGGAAATTGGATATTATAACTTGAATTTTGGCGGTGATGACGAAAGCAAATATTTGAGTCTCCTTAAATTTATTGCAAACAATAATACATGCAAATCGGATATTATGTATCTTGAGATTGCCAAAAACGAAATGCTTTTGCTAGACAACAAACGAAAGAAACTAAAAAGTATAAATCTTTATGACGAAGTTGGGATAATTGCAAGCCTTGTAATGTTTGCACCAAGACGTCTAATTATAAATTGTACAAATTCTCTATCTAACAAAGTCTCAAATCTTATTTCTTACATATTTGAAGATAGAGTTAGTGTTTTGTTATAATTATTCAAAAATCTCATATGAATAACAATACTGTTTAATAAATAAATATACAAACATATTTTATGTGTCGTGAGTAAATAATAATTGCAAGTTAGACTAATTTTTAAACAAAATATAGAATTTGAATTTATATTTTATTAAGTTACAATCTGAAATTACAAACAAAATTCTTAAAATAGATTACAAAAATGGATATTATACTTGACAAATTTGGAACTTGGGTATAAAATACGAGTATCATTATGAGAAAAGACAAGTAGTTGTTTGATAGTTTTTTACAGAGAGTGGGGATTGATGAGAACCCTGCAAAAACGCAAATAATCGAAACCACTTTTTGAGTGAAAGCACATTCAAAGTCTTGGTGCTAAAGTAGATTAAGACCAAAGTGGGTATTTAGCCAAATAAGGTGGAACCACGGGTTTTCCCGTCCTTATGTAAATAATTTGTACATGCAGGATGGTATTTATATAGAATTTTCGTCCTTTGTGTACACACAAGGATTTTTTTATTTTAAATAAGGAGAAAAAACATGAGCGAAAAAGATGAAAAACAACAAATGTATAGACATAGTATGAGCCACGTTCTTGCAAAGGCAGTCAAAGAACTATATGGCAAAGATAATGTCAAACTAGCAATAGGACCAGCAATTGATAATGGTTTTTATTATGACTTTGATATAAATAAATCTATCACAGACGAAGATTTTGCAAATATCGAAGCAAAAATGAAAGAAATAATTGAAAGAAACGAAGATTTTGAAAGACAAGAAGTTTCCAAAGAAACAGCTCTTGAAATGTTCAAAGATGAACCATACAAGATTGAACTTATTCAAGACCTTCCCGAAAACGAAACTATTTCTGTGTACTATACTGGCAAGGACTTTGTAGATTTGTGTAGGGGTCCACACGTTGAAAATTCCAAATTTTTGCGTGGATTTACTTACAAAATTCATAGAGTAAGTGGTGCATACTGGAAGGGTAGCGAAAAAAATAAAATGCTTCAAAGAGTGTATGTATATGGCTTCCTAGACAAAGCAGATTTGAAAGCATATATCAATCAAATGGAAGAAGCCTTGAAAAGAGACCACAGAAAACTTGGCAAGGAACTACAACTATTCTTTATAAGCGATTATAGCAAAGGCATGCCAACTTATATGCCAAAGGGATTAATTCTCAAAAACCAATTAATTAATTATTGGCGTGAAATCCACCAAAAAGCGGGTTATTTGGAAATAGAAACACCAATGGCTATGAATAGACGTCTTTGGGAAATCTCGGGTCACTGGGACCATTACAAAGATAATATGTATACATTCAAATGTGAAGACGATACATTTGCTATCAAGCCTATGAATTGTCCGGGTGGAATGCTATACTATATGCAAAATCTACATTCTTACAAGGAATTTCCACTAAGAGTTGGGGAACTTGGTAAAGTACATCGTCACGAGGCAAGTGGCACGCTAAGTGGGCTTTTGAGAGTTAGATGTTTTACTCAAGATGACGCACATATATTTATGCTTCCTACTCAAATTGAAGACGAAGTAAAAAATGTTATGAAACTTGTTGACGAAGTTTACAAAACTTTTGGTTTAACATATACAGTTGAACTTTCTACTATGCCAGAAAACCATATTGGAGAGTTATCCGAATGGGAACTTGCCGAAACTGCTCTTGCAAATGCTCTTAAACATATGGGACTTGAATATAAAATCAATGCTGGCGATGGTGCTTTCTATGGTCCAAAAATAGATATTCATGTCAAAGATTGCATCGGAAGAGAATGGCAATGCGGAACTATTCAACTAGATATGCAATTGCCAAAGAGATTTAATCTGACCTATATTGATGAACATGGCGAAGAAAAAGAACCAATCATGATTCACCGTGTTATCTACGGTTCAATTGAAAGAATGATGTCTATTCTTATTGAAAACTTTGCAGGTGCATTTCCAACTTGGCTATCTCCTGTACAAGTTAAAATACTTAATATTGCTGATGCACATTTAGACTATGCAAAATCTGTCAAAGAAAAACTAGAAGCGGTTGGAATTAGATGCGAACTAGATGATAGAAACGAAAAAATCGGCAAAAAGATTAGAGAAGCTCAACTTGAAAAAGTTCCATATAGTCTAATTGTTGGCGACAACGAAATGAAAGACGGTACTGTTTCTGTAAGAAAACGCAAAGTTGGTGACACAGGTGCTATATCACTTGATGAATTTATCAAAAATATTTTGGTTGAAATCAGTACTAAGGCTTTGGACTAATAGTAATTTAACAAGAAAAATATAATTAAAAGCATTAAGGTTTCTAAGTAATTCTTAGAAATCTTTTTGTTTTACAAATTAAAATATTTTTTGGCAAAATCCATTATATAATATTATATATTTATTATATTGAATATTATTCTAATAGAAATTTTTTTGAAAAATTTGGATTTTTTAGTTGTGCTAAATACTTTTAATATGTATAATGGAATGAGTATGAAAAGGCGGGTAAGTTATGTTATCTACAATTAAAAGTTACGGTCTAAATGGAATTGATGGTTATCTAATTAAATGTGAAGTAGATATAAATGCTGGACTTCCCGGTTATGATATAGTAGGACTTGTTAGTACTGCTATTAAGGAAAGCAAAGAAAGAGTTAAGTCTGCAATCAAAAATAGTTGCCTTAATTATCCTATTGTCAAAATTACAGTTAACTTAGCACCTGCTGATACCAAAAAAGACGGACCAGTTTATGATTTGCCAATTGCAATTGGAATACTAACTGCTTCCGACCAAGTCAAAGCAGAAGCAACAAAAAATTTTATTATGTTTGGCGAACTTGGTCTTGATGGCGGAGTTAGAAAGATAAATGGCGTTTTGCCACTCCTAATATCCGCTAGACTTGATGGCTTCAATAGAGTCATTCTTCCAAAAGAAAATTGTGCCGAAGCGAGTTTTATTGAAGGAATGGAGATTTATGGTGTTGAATCTTTAAAACAAACTGTCGACTTTTTAAATGGCGAAATTCAAATAGAACCAACCAAGCATAGTGACTTTGAAGATATGAAGAAAAAGAAGAAAAAGGCATTGGACTTTAAGTATGTTAGGGGTCAAGCACAAGCGAAACGTGCTTTGGAAATTGCCGCTGCGGGTGGACATAATGTGCTAATGATAGGTCCTCCTGGAAGTGGAAAGACTATGCTTGCTAAGTGTTTTCCTAGTATTCTTCCCGAACTTACTTTTGAAGAAGCCTTGGAAGTCACCAAAATTCACTCAATTGCGGGAGTGCTAGATAGCAAGGAAGGAATTGTAGTCAATCGACCAATTAGGTCACCACATCATACATCAACTATGCTTGCTTTGACTGGTGGCGGAAGACTTGCTAAGCCGGGCGAAATTAGTCTTGCACATACGGGTGTGCTTTTCTTAGACGAAATGCCTGAATATAATAGAAATAGTTTGGAGACTTTGCGTCAGCCTTTGGAAGATGGAGTAATAACTATTTCAAGAGTAGAAAATACAGTTGAGTATCCAGCCAACTTTACATTAATTGCTAGCATGAATCCATGTCCATGCGGAAACTATGGTTCTAAGGACAAAGAATGCAAGTGTACCCCACAAGCCATAAGAAAATATCTAAACAAACTTAGTGGCCCACTAATGGATAGAATAGATATGCACATTGAAGTAGATAGTGTGTCTTATGACGAACTACGTAGCGAAGAACTCGAAGAATCTAGTGCTAGTATCAAAGAAAGAGTTGATAAGGCTAGGGATACACAACTAAATAGATACAAAGATACTGGGATTTATTCTAATGCAAAAATGAGTGACCAAATGGTCAAGAAATATTGCAAAATTAGTTTTGAGAGTGAACACTTGCTTAGATATGCCTTTGAAAAATTAAATCTTAGTGCTAGAGCGTATAATAGAATTTTGAAGGTCGCAAGAACAATTGCAGACTTGGAAG
Source organism: Clostridiales bacterium (assembly GCA_003524095.1). Taxonomy (GTDB): domain Bacteria; phylum Bacillota; class Clostridia; order Christensenellales; family UBA1242; genus UBA11490. Next base: position 587,413 of record DOEE01000003.1, on the reverse strand, counting down.
GCAGTGAAGATATAAAAGAAGAACATATAATGGAAGCCATATCTTATAGAACTATGGACAACAAATATTGGGGTTAATATGTATACTAACGAAGAAAAAATTATAATGTGGCTTACATCTTTTGATTTCATGACATACAAAAAAGCCAAAACACTTATAGAGACTATAGACAATTTGGAAGAAATGTTTAATAATATGTCTAAATACAAAAGTACACTTGACAAGATATTTGACAAAAATGAATTAGATGAGTTGCTTTCAAATAATAATCTTGTTTATATTGATAGATGTATAGATAACTATGAAAAATTAGGAATCAAAGTTGTCACTATCAAAAGCGAAGATTATTCAGATTTGCTCAAAGAAATTCCTAGTTATCCAATTTTGTTATATTGTATGGGAGACACAAAACTTTTAAATAGTGTTTGTCTTGGTGTCGTTGGGTCTAGGCGAGCAACAAAATATGGAACAACTTGTGGCTCTCAAATTGTCAAAGATGTTGCAATTAATAACATCACTATAGTTAGTGGACTAGCCGAAGGCATAGATACAATGGCACACAAAGCATGTTTAGATGTTCATGGAAAGACGATAGCAGTTTTGGGTGGCGGACTTTTGAATATATTTCCGTCATCAAACAAAGTTCTTGCCAAAAATATTTTGGAAAGTGGTGGACTTATAATCTCTGAGTACAAACCAAATGAGCCTTGTATTGCTTATCACTTTCCAGTTCGTAATAGAATTATAGCCGGACTTAGCAAAGGAGTATTTGTCGTTGAAGCAACCGAAAAAAGCGGAAGTATGCACACCAAAAACTTTGCACTTGATTTTAATCGTGAAGTTTTTGCAATGCCAGCAAGAATTAACGATATATATTCAGACGGGTGTAACAAAATCATTCGAAATGGTCAAGCACGTATGGTTCTTAGTTCTCAGGATATTATTGAGTTCTTTGGAAAATCATACTCAAAGCCAAAAGAAGAAAAAATGGCACAAATGTCCATAGATGAACAATTAATCTACGATAAACTCAAAGGACAGGAACTACACTTTGACGAAATTGCGAGTCTTACTAAACTTGAGACCAAAGTTTTGCTTACATTGCTTATGCGTATGGAACTCAAAGGAATTGTAAACAAATTGCCAGGTAATTATTATAATATTAATCTGAAAAATTAAATTACTTAAACATTTATTATAGGAGAATTATGAAACTAGTAATTATTGAAGGTGTCGGCAAAAAGGACACTATCAAAAAATATTTAGGAAGTGACTACGAAGTAGTTGCAACCAAAGGACACGTTAGAGACCTTCCACAAAAAACAATGGGTGTTAATACAAAAAACAATTTTGAAATGCAATACACAATAATGCCCGACAAACAAGATATTGTCAAAATGCTCAAAGAAAAGAGTGCCAAGGCAGACAAAATATATCTTGCGACCGACCCGGATAGGGAGGGAGAAGCAATTAGTTGGCACTTGTGTAATATTTTGGGACTAAATCCAAGTGACCCAATTAGAATTGAGTTTAACGAAATTACCAAAAATGCAATAAACAAAGGTCTTGAACATCCTAGAGCAATTAATCTAAATCTTGTCAATGCTCAACAAACAAGAAGAGTTATAGATAGACTTGTAGGTTATAGGGTTTCACCAAAGGCTTGTAAGGCTATTCAACCAAATCTATCTGCCGGAAGAGTTCAAAGTGTTGCACTTAGACTGGTTGTAGATAGAGAAAACGAAATAAGAAACTTCGTTCCGCAAGAATACTGGTCGGTTGTTGCAAATCTCAAAAAAGATAGTAGCGATGTATTTAAGGCAAGTCTAGTCAAATTCAAAAATAAAAAAATTGTCCCAGCCAAAAAAGAAGAAGTCGATGAGATTTTGGAAAAGTTAAAGACTGGGGAGTACAAAGTTAAGAGTGTCAAAAAGTCATTATCCAAAGTTCATCCATCAGCACCATTTACAACAAGTACAATGCAACAAGATGCACTTAATAAGATTGGATTGTCTCTTAAAAAAGTTACATCGTGTGCTCAGCAATTATACGAAGGTGTAGAGATAGGAAACGAAGGCAAAGTAGCGTTGATTACTTATATAAGAACAGACAGTGTCAGAGTTGCACCCGAAGCACAAAAAATGGCAAAAGATTATTTGCTTGCACATTTTGGCAAAGAATACGTTCCAGACAAGCCAAATGAATACAAAGTAAAATCTTCCGCCCAAGACGCACACGAAGCAATCAGACCTATTTCGTTAGATAGAACTCCTGAGTCTGTCAAAGAATTTTTAAGCCCAGAAAATTACAAACTTTACAAACTAATCTACAACAAGTTCTTGGCTAGCCAAATGACCGAAGCAACTTTTAATTCGGTCAATGTCGAAATAGATAATTCCGATTATATCTTCAAAAGCAGTGGAAAAACCCCAGTATTTGACGGATTTATGAAGATTTATAATACTGCCAAAAAGGAAAAGGCACAAGAAAACGACGAAGATGAAAGTGAAAATGCAAAACTTCCTGAACTAAACGAAGGCGATTTGCTAACTTTTGTAGATATGAAAACTACTCAAAAATTTACAAAACCAGCACCAAGATACACCGAAGCATCGCTTGTTAAGGAAATGGAAGAAAAGGGCATTGGCAGACCAGCGACTTATACTCCAACAATTACTTTGCTTTCTAGTCGAAAATATGTCGAAAAAGATGGAAAGTATCTCAAGCCTACCGAACTTGGCGAAAAGTTGATTGAGTTTTTACTCAAAGGATATGAAGGTTTGTTTAATGTAAACTTTACTGCAGACATGGAAACAAAACTCGATGAAATCGCTAACAATGGACTGGATTATTTGTCTGTAATGAAAAAGTTTAATGATTATCTCGAAAAACTCATAGGACAACCAACCGAACCAGAACATACTGGCATAATGTGTGAAAAATGTGGACATGAAATGGTCAAAAGAGTTAGCAAATATGGTGAATTTTTGGCATGTAGCAACTATCCACAATGCAAAAATATTCGAAATATTGTCAAGGTTTGTGGGGTTTGTCCAAAGTGTGGCGGAGACGTCATTGAGAGAAAATCTAAGAATGGCAAAATCTTTTATGGATGCAATAACTATCCAAAGTGTGACTTTATTTCTTGGGAAATTCCTGTTGAGAAAAAATGTCCTAAATGTGGCAGTTATATGACCCAAAAAGAAATGTATGGCAAACTAAGAATTAAATGTAGCAATGAAAATTGTGATTATAGCGAAACTATAAAGAAAGAAAACAAAGATGAAAAAGATAGTTAAAATTATTGGTGGTGGGCTGGCTGGCTGTGAATGTGCTTATCAACTAGCAAAAAGGGGAATTGAAGTTAAACTTTATGATATGAAACCCAAATTTACTCCCGCTCATCACAATCCAAATTTGGCAGAATTGGTGTGTTCTAACTCACTTAAATCGGATGATATTCTAACCGCCGGCGGACTTCTCAAACAAGAAATGCGAGAACTTGATAGTCTTCTTATTAAAATTGCGGATAAGTGTCGAGTTCCAGCGGGTTCAAGTCTTTCGGTCGATAGAAAAAAGTTTGCTTTGTGTGTAACTGAGTATCTTGAAAATATGAAAAATATCCAAATAATTAGAGAAGAAGTCACAAGTATTAATGTAGACGAACCTACAATTATTGCAAGTGGTCCACTTACATCAGAGAGTTTGAGTGAGAATATTCAAAAACTAGTTGGAAGCGACAAATTGTATTTTTTTGATGCAATTGCTCCAATTGTTAGTTTTGAGTCAATTAACTTTGACAAGGCGTATTTCCAAGATAGATATGACAAAGGTTCTGGCGATTATATTAATTGTCCTTTTGAAAAAGATGAATATCTAAGATTTTATAACGAACTTATTGGTGGCGAAGTAGTAAATCTTAAAGATTTTGAAAAAAACAAGGTTTATGAAGGCTGTATGCCAATTGAAGTGCTTGCCAAAAGGGGTGAAGATGCAATAAGATTTGGGCCACTCAAGCCAGTTGGTCTCAAAGACCCCAAAACAGGCAAAACTCCATATGCTGTAGTACAACTTAGAAAAGAGACTTTTGGAAATGAATACTTCAATATTGTAGGCTTTCAAACAAACCTAACATATCCAGAACAAAAACGTATTTTTAGATTAATTCCGGGACTTGAAAATGCCGAGTTTCTAAGACTTGGAACAATGCACAAAAATACATATATTAATTCGCCAAACACACTTAGTGAGTATTATCAGATGAAAAGATATCCAAATATATTCTTTGCTGGTCAAATAACTGGTGTTGAAGGATATATTGAAAGTATTTCAAGCGGACTAGTTGCTGGAATTAACATGTATCGATATCTAAATAACTTGGATTTGATTGAATTTGATAAACACACCATAATTGGTGCTTTGTCAAAATATATTGCATACAAAGCAGGTTCGTTTGAACCTATGAGTGCCAATCTTGGACTGATTAACTATGGCGAAATAAACATTCGTGACAAAAAACAAAAGAATACATATCTCAAAGATTTGTCTTTGCAAAAAATTAAAGAAATTAAGGAGAAAATTTAATGGAACTAAGGGGAACAACTATTATAGGTGTTAAGAAAAATGGAAGAACCGTTATAGCGGGTGATGGACAAGCAACGCTTGGCGAACATGTTATAATGAAAAATAATTCAAAAAAAGTTCGTAGAATTTATCATGACAAAGTTGTTATTGGCTTTGCAGGTTCAGTTGCAGATGCTTTTGCTTTGGAGGCTAGATTTGAAGAACTTTTGCAAAAGTTTAGTGGAAACTTGCTTAGAAGTGCTGTTGAAGTAGCTTTGGGATTTAGAGACGACAAGTATCCAAGAAAACTCGATGCACAAATGATTGTTGCTGACAAAGATACAATGCTCATTGTATCCGGTGGTGGCGAAGTTATTGAGCCAGAAAGCAATGTTTGTTCAATAGGTTCGGGAAGTCTATATGCAATGGCTAGTGCTAGAGCACTTATGGAAAACACCGACCTTGATGCTATGGAAATCGCTAAGAAAAGTATGAAAATTGCAAGTGACATGTGCGTTTATACAAACGACCACTTGACAATTGAGGAGGTATAACATGGATTTGTCACCAAAACAAATAGTTAATGAATTAGATAAATATATCATAGGTCAAGCAGATGCCAAAAAGGCGGTTGCAATTGCGCTTAGAAATAGATATCGTCGTAGTAAATTAAGCAAAGAAATGCGTGATGAAATCACTCCAAAGAATATTATAATGCAAGGACCAACCGGTGTCGGCAAAACTGAAATCGCTAGAAGATTATCCAAACTTGTCAAAGCACCATTTATTAAGGTTGAAGCGACAAAATTTACCGAAGTAGGTTATGTAGGTAGAGATTGTGAATCTATGATAAGAGACTTGGTTGAATGTTCTGTTAGACTGGTTAAGGAAGAAAAAGTTAACGAAGTTAAATCAAAAGCCAAAATTGTAGTTGAAACCAAAATTTTAGATGCCTTAATGTCAACTAAAAAAGAACAAAATCCAGATATAGACGAAAAGACTTTGAGAGAACAACTTTTGGAAGAATTACAATGTGGCAAACTTGACAACGAAGTTATCGAAATTATGATAGCCGAACAATCCAAACCAATTGGAATTATACCTGGAATGGGTCCAGATATGGACTTGGGGAATGTATTGGGAAGTATTTTCCCAGCGCAAAAGAAAAAGAAAAAAATGACCGTTTCAAAGGCATATGAAAATCTTATTGCCGAAGAAAGCGACAAATTAATTGATGACGATAGCGTTAATTCCGAAGCAATTCGTCGTGCGGAACAAGATGGAATAATCTTTATTGATGAAATTGACAAAATTGCCGGAAAAGGCTCTTCAAATCGTGGGCCAGATGTAAGTAGAGAAGGCGTTCAAAGAGATATTTTGCCACTTGTCGAAGGTTCAACAGTTACAACCAAGTATGGAACTATTAAGACTGATTATATATTGTTTATTGCAGCAGGGGCTTTCCATATTAGCCGTGTTGAAGATTTAATACCTGAATTTCAAGGAAGATTTCCAATTAGAGTTGAACTCAACAACCTAAACAAAGACGACTTTTACAACATCTTAACTCAACCAAAAAATGCTTTAACTTTGCAATATCAAGAGATGCTTAGAGTAGATAATATCAACTTGACATTCACCGAAGATGCTCTCAAACAAGTTGCTTTCTTGGCTGAAAAAGAAAACGAAACAAGCGAAAATTTGGGAGCAAGAAGACTTCATAATATTATGGAAAAACTTCTTGAAGATATTTCGTTTAACGCAAACGGCGAACATCAACTTATAGATATTACAATCGACAAAGAATATGTTGATAAGACTTTTGCTGAAACAACAAAAAAATATGATTTGACTAAATATATTATTTAACAAAAATTTATGATTTAAATTCGCTTTTAACAATTGTTAGAAGAAAACAAAGATGCTATGGAAAAAATTGAATTTGAAAAAGAAAAAGAGTATCTAGCGGATACTATTAAACTCGTAAACAAAAAACTCAAATATTATTTGAATTATGAGCAAAAAGTAGATAATATGCTAGATACTTCGAATAATGAATATTTGGAATATTTAAGAAATAATGCAAACAAAATTAATGATAACGATTTTGTTGAGATTATGAATATGCAATCTCGTCTTGACGATTTGCAATCTGATACAATTGATATTAATAAATCTATTGAAGTTTGTCACAAAATGCAAAACAAGCCTTATTTTGCAAGCATTGTTATCAAAGATAGAGACGAACTTAATCCCGAAAAATATTATATTGGTATTCATTCTTTGGAAAGTTCCCAAAAAAATTATAGAGTTATCGACTGGCGTTCTCCTATTGCAAGTATTTTTTATGATGTTGAACATGGAAAGTGCCAAATAAGGACAAATAGTTCAATTCTCAATTGCTTTTTGGATAAAAAAAGACAGTTTGGAATTGATAAGGGCGAATTAAAATATTATATTGATAGCAACATTAATATCGAAGACGATTTGCTTAAAATTGCACTTGCTTCAAATACTAGTAATCAAATGAAGTCCATAGTTCAAACTATCCAAAAAGAACAAAATAGTGTTATTCGTGGAGATGAGTACAAAAACTTGGTGGTTCAAGGTGTAGCGGGTTCGGGAAAGACTGCGATTGCAATCCATAGAATTGCCTATCTTATGTATAAACTTAAAGGCAAAATTTCTTCCAAAAACATTAACTTTTTGTCTCCAAATAATGCTTTTTCATCATATATATCTTCAGTTTTGCCAGACCTTGCTGAACAAGATATTGACAAAGTCCAACTCGACGATTTGGCAAGAATTAATCTAAAAAATCATTGTATTGTTGAAAAAAAGTTTGAACAAATTGAAAGATTAATCTTGTCTCAAGATTTGAATGAATACAACTTGAAGACAAGTTACGAATTTTTGTTGGAAATGATTAAGTTTGCAAACGAAAATTATATAAATAATTTTGATATTCAAGACTTTGAAGTAAACAACACATTGATAGATAGCAAAAAAATCAAAGAACTATTCTTTGGGAGATACAAAGATAGAGATTTGTTTACAAGACTAAAATGGATTACGGATAATATTTTTGACCTGTATTTTTACAAAGTTAAAAGTGTAGATAGAATACTCAAATACAAGCAATTTATATTTACAAAACTCTACAAGGCTATCAAAAACAAAAATTGTGTCAAAGCATATATGAATTTTTTGGATTCAAAGAACCTTAAACTAAAACTTGTAGGAAACAAAGTCAAAAACGAAGATGCTTATGGAATATTATTCTTCAAAATATTTATTTATGGAATAGACAAATTTGAAAATATCAAACATTTAGTAATTGATGAAATGCAAGACTATAGCGCTGTACAACTTTATATTATAAAAAATCTTTTTGATTGTGTTTATACTATGCTTGGTGACTTTAATCAAACTATTAATCCTACTTCAAGCAAGAAGATTCTCAATTCTTTTAATAATATTTTGGGTGTTGAAAGCAATTTTGTAGAACTTAACAAAACATATCGTAGTACTAGTCAAATTGTTGAGTTTTATAATAAAATCGGCAAAAAATCTAATGTAAACTACGTTAATCGTAGCGGTGATGCTGTTGAGTTTATCAAGACTAACGAAAAAGACGAAATTAGCACAATTTTGAGTTTGATTGATGACTTCAAAACAAAAGGTTTTAGGTCAATTGCGATTATAACCAAAACAAATATTCAAGCACTAGACTTATCCAAAAAATTCGAAAATAAAAATATAAATATCAATTTAATTGATGACAATGTTGACAAGTATGACAACGAAGTTTGTATAATTTCGATATATAATAGCAAAGGACTTGAATTTGATGGAGTAATTGTTTATAATGTAGATGACAGTTACTCAAGTGAACTAGATAGAAATTTGTTGTATATTGCTTGTACACGTGCACTTCACAAATTAACACTTACTTGCAACTCACAAGAATTTAGTAAATTAATTCAAAACTAGGAGAAAAAATGATAAACATTTGCAAAGGCACAAAAGATATTTTGCCAAAAGATAGTTATAAATGGGACATTGTTAGAGACCAAGCAAGACTACTTGCCAAAAAATATAATCTCAAAGAAATTTCTACACCTGTATTCGAAAGCACTGATTTGTTTGTAAGGTCAGACGGGGAAAGTAGTGATATAGTCAACAAGGAAATGTATACTTTTCTTGACAAGGGTGGACGTAGCATTACTCTTAAACCCGAAGGAACAGCAGGGGTAGTAAGGTCTTATATTGAAAACGGATTTGGAAACGATATACTACCTGTCAAACTTTACTACATAACACCATGCTATAGATATGAAAAACCACAGGCAGGAAGGCTTAGAGAACATCACCAATTTGGTGTTGAAATCTTTGGTGCAAACTCGCTTGCAAGCGATATTGAAGTTTTGTCTATTGCAATAGATTTTTATCGTAGTTTTGGGATTGACCCTTTGGTTAGACTTAATTTTTTGGGTTGTGATGAATGTAAATCAAATTATAAACAAGTGCTAAAAAACTTTGTTGAACCACATCTTCCTCAGATGTGTGACGATTGTCATGTTAGATTCCAAACAAATCCACTTAGACTTCTTGATTGCAAGAGTACAGTTTGTCAAGATATTTTAAAAAATGCACCAAGCATCACAGACAATCTTTGTGATAATTGCAAACACAAATTCAACGACATAATCAAAATGTTAACATCACTCAATATAAAATATGAGTTGGATACCAAACTAGTTCGTGGACTAGATTATTATACAGACCTAGTATTTGAATTTTGGGATAGTGATTTGAGTCTTGGCAAAAATGCCCTTGGCGGTGGTGGAAGATATGATAAGTTAGTCTCCGAACTTGGCGGAAAACCGACTCCAGTTATTGGATTTGGAATAGGAATTGAGAGATTACTTGGTTATTTGGAAGCCAAAAATATTGAACTCAAAGATGAGACAAGGGTAGATGTATATGTTGCTAGCAACACCGAAGACGAAAATTATGTAATAAGATTTGTAAATTCTCTCAGAAAAAAAGGATTTAATGTAGATAGTGATTTATTGAATCGTAGCCTAAAATCTCAATTTAAATATGCCGACAAAATCAAAGCAAAATATGTTTTGGTTATTGGTGATGACGAGATTAACGAAAATAAAATTTCTATCAAAAACATGGAAACTGGCGAACAAATTAAAATTTGGTCAAATGATGTAGCGGAGTATTTGAAACAAAATGTTTAGAAGATTAGAACTTCTCATTGGAGATAAAATTGAAAAACTAAAAAACTCCAAAGTTATACTTTTTGGAGTTGGGGGTGTTGGTGGATATGTTGCCGAAATTTTAGTGAGATCAGGAGTTGGAAATTTGACAATTGTCGACTATGATGTAGTAGATATTAGCAACAAGAATCGTCAGATTATTGCACTTGATAGCACAATTGGAAAGGTTAAAGTTGACGTAATGAAAGATAGGCTACTAGACATTAATCCCGATGTACATATTCTTGCTATCAACAAAAAATTAACTATAGACAACATTCAAGATTTCAATCTTGATAGTTTTGACTATATAATTGATGCAATAGACATGGTTTCTAGCAAACTAAAACTCATTGAATATGCAAATAATCATAATATTCAAATTATTAGTGCCATGGGTGCTGGAAATAGATTTGGTATTCCCGAAGTTAAAATTGGAGATATTTATGACACTACTAATGACGGACTAGCCAAAGTACTCCGAAGAGAATTAAGAAAACGAAATATAACATCACATACTGTGGTTTATACGACGAATAAATCTACTCCTTGTGGGGATACTATTGGTAGTGTAGCATACTTTCCTGCTATGGTCGGGACTATGCTTTCGGCTTATGTAATAAATAAAATCGTAGGAGAAAATAATGGAGATAGAAATTAACAAAGATAACTTTAAATACGAAGTTTTGGATTATGATGGAACTGTTATAGTTGACTTTTTTGGCACATGGTGTATGCCTTGCAAAATGCTTAAGCCAATTGTAGAAAAAGTTGCAAGTGATTTAAATATTAAACTTGCAACAGTGGATATAGACGAAAACGAAGAATTGGTCAAAGAGTTTGGAATAATGTCCGTTCCCACACTCAAAATTTTCAAAAATGGCAAAGAAGTTAATTCTAGTGTTGGAGTCATAAGCGAAACTAGACTAAAAGAATTATTAAATTAATATAAATTTTAAAAAGCGACTATTGACATAGTTGCCTTTTTGTTTTAAAATATGTATAAGAAGTAATTTGTTCTAATAAACTTTGTAGTATTTATGGAGAAATAATAATGAAAAGAGTTTATCTTGATAATGCAGCAACAACAATGTTAAATGGTGAAGTTTTGCAAGAAATGATGCCATATCTTACTAGTATTTATGGAAATTCTAGTAGTCTTCATTCTTTTGGTCGTGAGGCAGTTAGTGGTGTAGATAGTGCTAGAGACAAAATTGCAAAATATCTTGGTGCAAAAAGCAACGAGATTTTCTTTACTAGTGGTGGCACAGAAGCAAACAACTGGGCTTTGCGTGGTGTTGCTTATGCCAATATTAAAAAAGGAAAACACATAATAACAAGCCAAATTGAACATCATAGTATCTTGGATACTTGCAAACAACTTGAAAAAGAAGGCTTTGAAGTAACATATCTTCCAGTTGACGAGACTGGTCTTGTTTCGGTGTCTAGTTTGTTACATGAAATCAAATCAACTACTACAATTGTTTCAATCATGGCTGTCAACAACGAAATTGGCACAATACAAAATATCAAGGCAATAAGCGAAATTGTCAAATATTATGGCGCATATTTTCATGTTGATGCTGTTCAAGCGTTGGGGGCTTTCCCACTTAATGTCAATGACTTGGGGGTAGACTTGCTAAGTATTTCTGCTCACAAAATTCATGGGCCAAAAGGCACTGGTGCATTGTACATAAGAGAAGGTGTCAAGATAAACAAGTTTATGCTTGGTGGCGAACAAGAAATGAATAGACGTGGCGGAACAGTTAATGTCGCTGGAGTTGTCGGGTTTGGTAAGGCTATTGAACTTAATGCAAGAGATATGGCCTTTAAGGACAAAAAACTATATGAACTTACTTCGTATTTTATCAAAAAGGTTGAATACGAAATTCCAAATATTAAGTTAAATGGAAACATGATGCAAAAGTCTAATAGCATAGTTTCGGTGACTTTTGATGGAGTTGAAGGTGAAAATCTCATTATGTTACTTGACTTAAAAGGTATCGCTGTGTCAACAGGTTCGGCTTGTGCTTCGGGTTCTCTCGAAAAAAGTCACGTTCTCAAAGCGATTGGACTTAGTGATGAACAAGTTAGGGGAACTATAAGATTTTCGTTTGATACAAATATCACCAAAGACGATATTGATTACACCGTAAGAGTGCTATATGAAGAAATCGAAAAATTAAGAAAAGCAAGTCCACTTAAACAAAAGAAAAAGGAAAATTAATTATGTATAACCAAGAAGTTATTGATAGACTTAATAATCTTACATATTTATTTGCTCTCAAAAATGCAAATGTTACTGCCATGACTAAGAAAAACGAATTTGGCGATGTTGTTAAGTTTTTTGCTCAAATAAATTCCAATAATGTTATTCAAAAAATTTCTTACAAGGCAAGTGGCTGTTCGTCTTTTATGGCAATTTGTTCTTATTTTTGTGAAATTGTTACGAATAAAACCATTGACGAAGCAAAAAAAATTAACGAAACTGATTTGGAAAAATTTTCAAAGTTGGACGAACAAAAAACTCATGTTTACAAAATTGTCTTGGATACTTTTGATTTACTTTTGAAAAAATATGAAAAAGGTTTGAAAAAGGGAACAATTACTCCTTGTCAACCAGTTGAGTCCAAAGTTGAAGAAACCAAGAAAACAAAGAAAACTAGTTTAAAAAGAACAAATGCTAATGTAGACGAAGAACTCAAAGAAATTTTGATTGTAAGCACAGACAAAGAAACCAAACAAACTGAGACTCCAAAAAATACTAAAATAATCAAAACAACAACTACAACTAGAAAGGTTACAAAAATTGCAAGTGACACTCCAGTTGTGGACAAAGTAATTCCTAAGACCTATCAGTCAAATGACGAACAAAAAGTTGTAAATGAGACTAATTTAGAAGAAAAAATAGATACTCCAAAAAAATCTTTTAATGCAATAGATATTGCTAATAGACTGAAAAACCAAACGGCAATAGTCAAGGAACATGAAAACAAAAAGTCCCAAGACTTTCAAGCCAATCAAAACAAACTGTCTCACCTAAATGCTCTTAATTCCAAAATTAAAAACAAAGAGACAAATGAGAAGATGCAAATCAATTCCAAGTCACTAGGTGAAATGCTTAGTCGAATACATAGTGCAAATGTCAATAATTCATCAAAAACATCTTTTCAAAAAATTGAAACAAGCGTTTCAAAACAAGAGAGTAATAACATAGACATTCAAAAATCTTTAGACACAAAAAAATCTGCTAAACCAGAAAAAATTGAAAAAAAAGAGAAACCAAAAAAGGAAAAGAAATCGCTATTTGGCTGGCTACTTGGCAAAAAGTAAAAAAATTAACTCAAACTCACTAAAAGTTTGGGTTTATTTTTTTGTCTAAAAATGTATAAATTTGATACTATTTGCCAAAAATAAATTATATCAATATTTAAGCATTTTGATTAAATATTAATAAATTTAAGGAGTTTTTTATGAAAGATTGTATTTTAATTGGCATGGCATTAGGTTTTATAGCAGGGGCTTTGGTTGTTTCCAATAATTCAAATGCTCAAAAAATGGTGGAAAAAGGCAAAAAAGCCATTAATGAACAAGTTAAGAAATTAAAAGACTAAAAAATAGTTTTTGTGTGTGCCAAAAAATTTTTTTCTTGCTTAAATTAATTTTACAAATAATTTTGAATTTGTTATTATAATTGTATGGATAATTCATATTATAGAGTTATGGCACTTGACTATGGTGACGTAAGAATTGGAATTGCTTTGAGTGATGTTACAAGATTTCTAGCTTCGGGTTATGAAAATTATACTCGAAAGTCTTTGGAAGAAGATTGCAAACATATTGCACAAATTGCTAAAGATAATAACGTCAAAGTAATAGTCTTGGGACTGCCTCTAAATATGGATGGTTCAAAAGGCGTTAGAGTCGAGAAAACATATAAGTTTGCTGATGTTCTCAAAAATTATACTGATGCAAAAATTGATTATCTTGATGAACGTCTTACATCTGTTTCGGCAGAAAAAATCCTAATTTCCGCCGACGTATCTCGAAAAAAGCGAAAAGAAGTTTTGGATAAACTATCCGCAACTATAATTTTGCAGGATTACTTAGATGTAAGAAAATAGGAAATTAAATTTTAAGGAGAATTGATAAATGGCAGAAGAATTTTTATCACCAATAGATATGTTGCTTGACGAAAATAATACAGACAACATCAAACTTTACAACGAAGACAACCAAGAAGTTGAATTTGAACAAATTGCACTTGTTCCAATTGAGGAAAAAACTTATGCAATTTTGAAACCAGTAGCAAATATGGAAGGCATCGCCGAAGACGAAGCGTTGGTATTTGTTATTGACGAAATCGATGACGAAGATTGCTTGGTTATCGTTGAAGACGATAGCATTGTTGACAAAGTATTTGAAGAATACTACAAAATGCTTAAAGAAGAAGGCATTGACGTAGACGACAACAATACTCAAGAATAATTGAAAGTGTGCAAAGTTTTCTTTGCACTTTTTTTGTACAAAATTACATAAAATTATTGATTTTTTCAAATTTGTATGGTATTATTATTTCGTTGAATAATGACGCACTAGGTGAATTTTGAGTGATTTTTGAAAATTTCAATCAAAAACTCGCTTAAAACAACAAGATTTTCTCAAAATTTTGTTGATTTGATAGTTTGTTGGCTATATGCTTTGCTATCAGAGTTCAAAACATCTAGGATGAAAAAACAAGGAGGAAATAATAATGTCAGTAATTTCAATGAAACAATTGCTTGAAGCAGGTGTTCACTTTGGTCACCAAACTAGAAAGTGGAACCCAAAAATGAGCAAATACATCTTTAATTCAAGAAACGATATTCATATTATCAATCTTGAAGACACAGTAGTTTTGATTGACAAGGCTTATGATTACATCAAATCTATGGCTAGCGAAGGCAAAACTATCCTATTTGTAGGTACAAAGAAACAAGCTCAAAAGGCTATCGAAGACGAAGCTAAGAGATGTGGTATGTACTACATTAATTCACGTTGGTTGGGTGGTACTCTTACTAACTTCAAAACAATAAGAAGCAGAGTAGAAAGACTTAACAAACTTGAAACTATGGAAAAGGTTGGCGAATTTAACCTACTTCCTAAAAAAGAAGTTATCAAACTAAAAGCAGAAAGAGACAAACTCGAAAAGAACCTTGGCGGTATCAAGGAAATGACTAAGCTTCCTGATGTTCTATTTATTGTAGACACCAAAAAAGAACACATCGCTGTTCAAGAAGCAAAATCTTTGGGTATTCCAGTTGTAGCATTGCTTGACACAAATTGTGACCCAGAACCTATCGACTACGTTATCCCTGGTAATGATGACGCAATTAGAGCAGTATCACTTATCGCTGGTGCTATGGCTAATGCTGTTATTGAAGCTAGAGAAGGTGTTGCTCCAGTTACTGAAGAAGAAGCTGTAAATACTGAAGAAACAACTGAGTCAGTTCAAGAAGAAGTTGCAAACGAAGAAGTTAAAACTGAAGAATAATATTATATAGGAGTGAAAAAGGTTATGTTTACAAACGAAGATATTGTAAAACTAAGAAAAAGAACCAATGCAGGTATAATGGACTGCAAAAATGCTTTGACAGAATCCGATGGAGATTTGGACAAGGCTACTGAATGGTTAAGAGAAAAAGGTATTGCAAAAGCTGCTAAAAAAGCAGATAGAATTGCTGCCGAAGGACTAGTTTACTCTTACATCCACATGGGTGGAAAAATTGGTGTTTTGGAAGAAATCAACTGTGAAACAGATTTTGTTGCACGTAGTGACAACTTTGTTGCTTTCTGCAAAGACATTGCTTTGCAAATTGCAGCAGCAAAACCACTTTATGTTACTTCAGCAGAAGTTCCAACAGACGTTCTTGATCACGAAAAAGAAAT
Source organism: Clostridiales bacterium (assembly GCA_003524095.1). Lineage (GTDB taxonomy): Bacteria > Bacillota > Clostridia > Christensenellales > UBA1242 > UBA11490. Next base: position 571,649 of record DOEE01000003.1, on the reverse strand, counting down.
TTTGAGAATTCAAGCACTTAACGAAGGAAAACCTGAAGCTATCGTTGATAGAATGATTGAGGGTAGAGTTAAGAAATTCTACGAAGAAGTTTGTCTACTTGAACAACCATTCGTAAAAGACCCTAGCAAAACAATCCAAGATTTGCTTAATGAAGCAATTCTTACAATTGGCGAAAAAATTTCTATTCGTAGATTTACTCGTTATGAAATGGGTGAAGGTTTGGAAAAGAGAAAAGATAATTTTGCAGACGAAGTTATGTCTCAAATGAAATAATCTGATGAATAATTCAAAAAAAGCTCTAGTGATAGAGCTTTTTTCTTTGTAACAAAAAAATAATAAAATTTGATTTTGTAGTTGGTTTTTGGTTGCAAAATAGGGGTATTTTATAGTAAAATAGGTTAGTATCAAATTAGGAGAGATTTTTTATGTACAATGAAGAAATTGAAATGTATTTGGAAGAATACAAAGAAGAACTAAACAAAGTTGTTGAACACTTCAAAGAAGAACTTTTGCAAATTAGAGCAGGAAGAGCAAATCCAAAATTAATCGAAAAAATTATGGTGGATTATTATGGAACTATGACTCCTATTAGTCAAATGGCCACTATTTCTGTTCCAGAAGCAAGAATGATTCTTGTAAATATTTGGGATAATTCAATGCTAAAGGCTGTTGCGAAGGCAATTGAAGGGGCAAACCTTGGTTTAAATCCTAGTGATGACGGAAGAGTTATTAGACTTGTTTTCCCACAACTCACCGAAGAAAGAAGAAAAGAACTTGTCAAAGATATGAGTAAGTATACCGAAAGTGCCAAGGTGGCTTGTCGTAACTTTAGACGTGATACTTTGGATACTTTTAAGAAAATGAAAAAGGAAAGTACAATAACCGAAGACGAAATGGCTAGTCTTGAAAAAGATGTTCAAAAAATTCTTGATGACATTGTGGCAAATATCGAAAAAATCAGTAGTGCCAAAGAAAAAGAAATTATGGAAGTTTAATTTGCTATAATTGATTAAACAAATAAACTTTTGGTCAAAGATATAAAAGGATATTTATGAAAAAAAGATTGCTTACTAGTTTAATAATTCTAATTGTAACCACATTATTTGTTGCATCAAGATATTATACAACTTATGCTATGGACGCATTTATTGGAATACTTGCTGTTGTTGGCTGTGTCGAAGTTACTAAGGTCTTGGAACGCAGAAGAATGTTTTCAAACGTTGTTTTGGTTGGGTGCTTTCCAGCAATTATGTATGTTGCTATGACTATTGGAATTATAAATAAACGTGGTTGGCTAAACTACGTTGTATATTTTGTTGCAATACTGCTAATTTTGTTTTTAGCTAACTTTTTGTTTACTTATTTGTGTTCAAGTGTTACTCACAAAGAAAAAGACAAATTTGGCGTATATGATAGTGATGCCAAATACGCATTCAACAAGAGTATGAATAGTGCTTTTGTTATGATATATCCTGCAATTTTGTTTGTATGCATGTTGTTTATTAATCACTATTTTGATTTTGCATTTGTTACAACAACTATTAAATATCCAAATTTACTTATTCTATTCTTTGTGGTATTGTTGTTTGCAATTACAATGATTACAGACAGTATGGCATTAGTTGTAGGAACCACTTTCAAAGGCCCAAAACTTTGTCCAACAATTAGTCCAAACAAGACAATCAGTGGTGCGGTTGGTGGATTTGTATTTGGTACTTTTGGCGGAGTATTGGTATATTATTTATTCTCTCTAAATATATATATTAATGAAATGTTCATGACTACTGACATTGTTTGGTGGAAGATACTTATTGTATCGATGATTGCATCAATTGTTTGTCAGATAGGGGATATTATTGCAAGCAAACTCAAACGCAGTGCAAGAGTCAAAGATTATGGAACAATATTCCCAGGACATGGTGGTGTTATGGATAGAGTAGACGGACTTATATTTAGTGCGCTAGTTATCCTAATTTCAATGTTTGTATTAATTTAACAAAATTATTGTACTAATTTTTTGTGTTTACTGGAATGAAATAGGAGATTTTGATGATAGTACTTTATATATTGCTAGCGATAGTTATATTGCTACTTATGATAATGATACACGAAACTGGTCATTATTTGGCTGGCAAAATGCTTGGATTTAAGATTGAAGAGTTTTCAATTGGCTTTGGCAAGGCGATATTTAATAAAAAATTAAAAAGTGGCGAGACCTTTAGTTTGCGTTGGATTCCTTTGGGTGGCTACTGTGCATTCAAAGGTGAAGACGAAGATGGAAAGGAAGACAAAGAGTGTTTCAATAATTATCCTTGTTGGAAAAGGTTAATTGTCTTGTTTTCAGGTGCTTTTTTTAACTTTTTGTCAGGTATAATATTTACATTTATTTTACTTATGAGTGTTGGTTCGGGCATTGTAAAAGTTAGCGATGTCGTTGCTACCAACGGAAATGAAAACGTAATTCAGAAAAACGATATAATTATGCAAGTTGATGGTGTTGAACCAACATTTTTGAATGGTGGCATAATTAATCTTATGAAGAATAGAGATATTGGCGAAGATATTGTTCTAAAAGTAGATAGAAACGGTCAAATTATGGATATTAAGGTTCAAAAATATGCTATTTATAAACAAAATGATAGTGGCGAATTTGAACTTGACTCAGAGGGCAACAAAATAATTCAAAGCAAAGTTATTGGTGTTACAACCGAATATGTTAAATATGGCTTTGGGAAAGCGCTTCTCAAATGCGTTCCTTACACCTGCAATATGGCTTGGGAATGTTTGGTTGTGCTTGGCAAGTTATTCACGGGACAATTAGGACTAGAAAGTGTGGGTGGTCCAGTTACAACAATTAAGACGATTGCTGTATCCACTCAAACAAATATCAAAAACTTACTTTTATTATTCCCGCTTATTGCTGTCAATTTGGCTGTATTTAACTGGCTTCCAATTCCAGCACTAGACGGTGCAAGAATGGTGTTTGTTTTGATAGAATGGATATTCAGAAAGCCAGTTCCTCGAAACATTGAAGCCAAAATCCACAGTATTGGATTGCTTGTTATGTTTGCACTGGTTATTATAATTGATTTGCTTCATATAATTTTATTCTAAAGAAAAGGACTTTTGATGAAAATACTTGATTATATAAACAAACAAACAAATAACGCTTACAAAGATTTTAAACTTGTAAGTGTTATTTTTGATAAAAATTTAAGAGAATGCACTTTTAAATTTCTGTACAAAAATGAGTTGAAAGAAAACGACAAGTGTACTTTGCAGAAATTAATAAAAGACTATCTACCACAAGATGTTGGGGTTGTTATTAAGTGCAAAAAGGCATATGTTGATTGCGAACTTGTTAGAGATGTTCTATATAATTTTGTAACCAAACACTATTCGTCGGTTGCTTCTGATTTTGAAAAAGCGGATATAACAGTAACCATTGACAACACCATTAATGCAACTATTAATTGCAATGATTTTAATTACATTCATTTAAGTGACCCTAGTGTCTACAAAGATATCTTAGATTATGCAAATAGTTTTTTCTTTGAGCCATTCTACTTGGACATTAAATCTAACAAATGTTCATCTGACGAAGAAATAGTTTTAGAAAATCCTTTTGAAAATGAAATTTATCTTGGAAATAATAACATTATTAAATGTTACAAAGTTGAAGATATACAAAATATCATTAACGAAGTTAATGGCAATCCTATAGACATATCTGTCATTCAAGATGCAATGGAAAGTGTCGAAATTTCGGGCAACATTAGATTTTTGAATACTAGAGAGTTTGAGTCAAAGCGATTAGACAAAGACGGAAACAAAATTATTAAGACGTTTTTTAGTTTTTTGCTTACAGATGGAACGGGAAAGATTAATTGTGTTGTCTTTCCAAACAAAGCCGATACTACAAAAATGCTTGGATTCAAAGAGGGGGATTATGTTATAGTTCACGGCAATGTCGAAGAATATAACGGAAGACTAAGCATGAAAGTTAGCGCAATTGCCTATTGCAAAAAAGCAGAAGCCGAAGTGGTTTCTGAAGATGTTGAAATCAAAAAAGAACCAAACAAAGAATATCTTTGTTGCAAACCCGAACCTTATACCCAACTTTCTCAAGCTAATTTGTTTTCGACTGGTGACGAAATTGGCGATTATCTTATGCAAAACGACGTTGTTGTATTTGATATTGAGACAACGGGATTGGAAGTAAGCAGATGTGAGATTATAGAAATTGGTGCAGTAAAATTACATCAAGGGAAAAAAGTCGAAACATTTGAAACCTTTGTACACCCTGAAAATCATATTCCAGAAGAAATAACAAATTTGACGGGAATTAATGATGAAATGGTCAAAGATGCACCTTGTATTCAAAAAGTTATTGCCGATTTTTATAAGTTTTGTTATAATTCAACAATTATTGCTTACAATATAGATTTTGATTACAAGTTTGTTAATCAGTTTGGCAAAAGAAATGGATATATTTTTGATAATAAGCAAATAGATGCCTTGTATATGGCAAGGGCTTTTGTCCCCGGCCTAAAAAACTTTAAACTTGGAACTGTATGCAAAAAACTTGGTGTCTCGCTTGAAAATGCACATAGAGCAGTGCATGATGCAATGGCTACCGCCGACGTTGTTATCAAATTAAATAAAAATCTTACATAAATTACTATTTTTTTGCCATAAATGGCTTGATTTTGAAACAAGGATATGTTATTATATATTTAGTTAATACTAGATTATTAGAGTGAACTTGCAAAAGTTCACTCTTAAATTTTGTAAATACAAGGAGAATTTATGTCAGAAAGAATTGTTGACAAAGCACTTAAGATAATTAAACCTATTGTCGAAGATTTGGGTTATATTTTTGTTGATTTGGAGTACAAAAAAGAGTTTAGTGGAAATGTATTGGCACTTACTATTGATAGTCCCGAAGGAATTACAATTAATGATTGTGAGAGAGTTTCTAGGGCTTTGGACGAGCCACTTGACAAAAATGATATTACTAATGGTGCATCATATAACTTTAATGTTTCGTCTTATGGTCTTGATAGGGCATTTAAGACCGATTATGATTTTAATAAACACATAGGAAAGTTGTGTGATATCAAATTCTATGCACCTTTCAAAGGCAAAAAACTCATAATTGCAAAATTACTTGAATTTGACAAAGATAATATCAATGTTGAATATAATAACGAAAATTTACAAATCGAGCGTAAACTAATTTCAAATATATCCGCTCATATTGAATTTTAAAGGAGAAAACAAAATGATTAACAAAGATTTTTTTCAAGCATTAATTGATTTGGAAGAACAAAAAGGAATTAACAAGGAATATTTTATCGAAGCACTTGAAGCCGCATTGACTAGTGCTTACAAAAAGAATTTTGGCGAAGCCAAGAGCGCTTTTGTTAAATTAAATCCAGAAAAGAACACAATCAAAATTTATTCATACAAAACTGTAGTAAACGAAGTTTTGGATAATGACAAAGAAATTAGTCTTGCCGAAGCTAAAACAATTAAGAAAAGCTATAAAATTGGTGATTTAGTTCAACAAGAAGAAACTCCAAAGAACTTTGGAAGAATTGCTGCTCAAACAGCAAAACAAGTTGTTATGCAAAGATTAAGAGAAGCAGAACGTGGCAGAATTATGGACGAAGTTAACACAAAACAAGACGAACTAGTAACTGGCATTATTAGACGTATTGAGGGTGACAATGTTTATGTTGATTTAGGAATGACTCAAGTCGAAGGAGTACTTGGACTCAGAGACCAAATCCCTGGTGAAAAATACAAAGTTAATGATAGAATCAAAGTTGTAGTTAAGACTGTCAAAGAAGGTTATAATATGCCTTATGTTCAACTTTCTCGTAGCAGTGCTAGTTTTGTAAGAAAATTATTTGAACTTGAAGTTCCAGAAATTGCAAGTGGCGAAATTGTTATCAAAAACATTGTTAGAGAAGCGGGCTACCGAACAAAAATGTCTGTATATTCAACTAACAAAATGCTAGATGTTATTGGTGCTTGTGTTGGAAACAAAGGCATGAGAGTTAACGAAATAGTTAATGAGTTAAATGGCGAAAAAATAGATATTGTTCCTTATAGTGAAGATGCTGGGGAATATATTGTATCTGCACTAAGTCCAGCTACAGTTTTGTATATTCACACAAATATGGAAGACAAAACATCTTTGGCTGTTGTTCCAGATGACAAGCTTAGTCTTGCAATTGGCAAGGCTGGTCAAAATGTTAGACTTGCCGCAAGACTTACTGGTTGGAAAATTGATGTCAAAGCAAAAAGTGCAGTTCCATCTCTTAACTTGGACGAAAACACAAACGAAAATTATGAGAACTTATTTGACGGAGCAGATGCTTTTGACGATTTGAACTAAGGAGATTTTATGATTAAGAAAATTCCTATGAGAACTTGTATCGCTTGCAAAGAATGCAAGCCAAAAAAAGAATTAATAAGAATTGTCAAAACCGACGAAGGTTTTAAGTTTGATAAGACAGGAAAATTAAATGGCAGAGGTGCATATATTTGTAATGATTCAAAATGTAGAGAATTGCTATTTAAAAACAAATTACTTAACAAAACCTTTAAGTGTAATGTAAGTTCGGATGAATACAATAGTCTAAAGGATAGTTATGAATCAAAATAAACTTAAGTCATATTTTGGCTTTGCGATAAAAAGCGGGAAGGTTATTTTTGGATATGATAATCTGTTTAAGTCAAAAAAAGCACCATTGCTAGTGGTTATTTCCCCGGATTTGGCAGAAAAAATGGCAAATAAGGTCAAAATTTTTTGTGATGAACACAAAATTAATTTGTTAACTCTTGAAAATTTGAATTTGAGTGATATAATTAATAGAGATAATTGCAAAGTTTTGGGCATATTGGACTTAGAACTATCAAAAGTGATTGTAAAAGAAATAATGCAACAAAAAAATATTGGAGAGAATTAATTGGAAAATAATCAAGAAAAAAACAAACAAAATTCAGTTTCTTTTGGTAATTTGAAGAAACTTAGTGGAATTATTAGTGGTACGGAGATTAATACCTTGGTATCCAATATTTCAAAGTCAAAAATGGCTTTGGATACTTTTTGCAAGAACTTAAAGGAATATGAAAGTAACCTTAAGAATAAATCTAAAGTAGTAGAACCAAAAGTTGAAAAAGTTTCAGAACCTACCGACACCATACAACCAAAAGTTATCGAAACAAAACATGCTTTTGACAAAAAGCCTAATCAAAATCAAAACAATTCTTTTGATATACAAAATACAAATGGAATGAAATTTAACAAAGTTCCTTCCAAGGAATTTAAGCCAAGAGACCAAAAGCCACAATTTTCTAAAGACGGCAAACCTATGGACAAAAAGAATTTTGTTCCAAGAGACAATAATGGATACAAACCTAGAGTTCCTAAGATTGAAGTTGAACAAATTGTCGCCAAAAATGAAAACAGCCGAACTTATGGAAACAAAAACAAATCCAAAACTTTCGATACCGAAAAGAAAGAACTTAGCAAAAAGGCCAAAATTAAAATGGGCTATATTGATATTGACAATGATTTTGACCTCGATGGCGAAGAAAGAATGGGTAGAGTTAGAACAAAGGTTAAAAAGCCTAAACAACAAGCTGTAATTGAAAAAACTGTTATCGATAAGGCTATTATTGATACTGAAAACCTTACTGTTAAGATTTTATCCGAAAAAATTGGAAAGCCAGCTGTAGATATAATCAAAAAGTTTATGATGCTTGGCATGATGCCAAATATAAATTCGGTTATTGACTTTCAAACTGCCGAACTTGTTGCTCAAGAATTTGGCGTGACTTTGGAACAAAAGATTGACAAAAACTACGAAGAAAAATTACAAGAAATGTTTGATAATCAATCACATTCGACCGAAAAACGTCCACCAGTTGTAACTGTTATGGGTCACGTTGACCATGGCAAAACTTCACTTCTTGATGCTATTAGAAATACCAATGTAATTGAGGGCGAAGCGGGCGGAATTACACAACATATCGGTGCTTATACTGTTAATTATAACGGCGAACAAATTACATTTATTGATACCCCAGGACACGAAGCATTTACGGCAATTAGAGCAAGAGGTGCCAAACTTACGGATATTGCAATTCTAGTCGTTGCTGCAGATGATGGAATTATGCCACAAACAGTTGAAGCGATAAATCACATCAAAGATGCGGGCGTTCCAATGATTGTTGCAATAAACAAAATTGACAAGCCAGAAGCTAATATCGAAAGAATTAAACAACAATTAACTGAATATAATGTTGTTTGTGAAGAATGGGGTGGCGATGTAATTTGTGTTCCTATTTCTGCTAAATTTAACAAAAACATTGATAAACTTCTTGAAGCGGTACAATTAGTAGCAGAAATTTTGGAACTCAAAGCCGACAGCAAACAAAATGCTAGTGGAACAATTATTGAAAGCAAAGTTGACAAAGGTAGGGGTATTGTTGCTACAATTCTTATCAAAAATGGAACTTTGCATATTGGAGACTTTATTGTAAGTGGTGTTGCATCTGGCAGAGTTAGAGCTATGATGGATTACAAAGGTAATTCTGTCAAATCCGCAGGACCTAGTGACCCAGTATCCGTTCTTGGTTTTGATATATGTCCTGAGGCGGGCGATATGGCTTATGTTGTTGACGAAAAGATGGCAAGAAACATTGTATCAGAACGTAACGAAAAATTACAACTCCAAAAACTTGAACAAAACAACGGAATTACACTTGAAGACTTCTTGCAACAATCTGCTGACCACGAAATCAAAGTATTGAAAGTTATTATCAAAGCCGATGTCAAAGGTTCTAGCGAAGCACTTAAATCAACACTTGAAAAAATTCACAATGATGAAGCAAAAGTTCAAGTTATTCATACTGCAGTTGGTGGAATTAATGAAAGTGATGTTATTTTGGCAACAGCAAGTAAGGCTATAATTGTTGGATTTAATGTTAAACCAGAAGCAAAAGCAAGACAACTAGCCGAAAAGAACAAGGTTGAGATTGCAAACTTTAAGATTATTTATGATGCTGTTGATTATATTACCAATCTAATAAATGGCATGCTTACACCTAAGTATGAAGAAGTTATTACTGGTCATGCCGAAGTTAGACAAATATTCAAAATTAGTTCACTTGGAAATATTGCAGGAAGTTATGTGACAGATGGTGTTGTCAATAGAGATAGTAGTATTAGGGTTATGCGTAAAGGCGAGTGCATCGTAGATACCGCAATTGATACTTTGCAACAACAAAAAGACCAAGTTAAATCTGTTAAACTTGGATTTGAATGTGGAATTAAACTCAAAAACTTTAATGATATTGAAGTTGGAGATATTTTGGAAGCATATAGTTTAAAACAAATTTAGGAGTAATATGAGCGAAAGAATTTTGAGAGTTAATAGCGAAATTCAAAAGGCTATTAGTTATATTATTGCAAATGAAATCAAAAATCCACTTATCAAAGGTCTTATCACTGTTACCAAAGTTGATACAACTGCTGATTTGGATCAATGCAAAGTCTATCTTAGCATTTTTGAAGAAGATACTAAGGACGAAGTCTTTAATCAAATAAAACATAGTGCAGGATTTATTAGACGTGAACTTGCACGTGCTGTTGATTTGAGAAAAGTTCCATTCCTTACATTTTATCTTGATGAAAGTTTTGCATATGGTAGCAAAATTGATGAAACAATCAACAAAATTAACGAAGATAGAAACAATTAATTAAATTGAAATAGTAACCCAAAAAATTACTGAACTAAAAATATTTAATTTTGAAGTTCATTTATGTGGTTGCTATTTTTTGTTTTTTTGGGTATTATTTTAGAAGAGACATTAAGGGTGAATTAAAATGATAGGATTTTTAAATATATACAAACCTAGTGGAATGACCAGCAATGCTGTAGTTCAAAAGGTTAAAAAGAAGTTTGGACTCAAAAAAATTGGGCATATGGGAACACTTGACCCCATGGCTTGCGGACTTCTTCCTTTGGGAGTGGGGAAAGCAACAAGGTTATTTGATTATATGTTGTCCAAAACAAAATCTTATAGGGTTATATTTGATTTTGGATATGAGACCGATACTCTCGATATTACTGGAAAGATAACCAATTCTCAAATTGATATAGTATCTAGTCAAGATGTTATTAACGAAGAATTTTATAACAAAATAAACTTTTCAAGTTTTGAGATTTCGGAGAAACTAATTAAATCCAAATTAAATCAATTAGTTGGAAAAATTAGCCAAGTTCCACCAAAATTTAGTGCAAAGAATGTATCTGGCGAGAGAGCATACAATCTTGCAAGAGCTGGTATCGAATTTGAATTAAAACCCAAAGAAATTGAAATTTACAAACTAATTCTTACAAAAAAAATATCCAAATTCAGATATGAATTCGAAGTTGCATGCAGTTCGGGTACTTATATTAGAGCTATAGGCAGGGATTTGGCAAAACTACTTGGGACTTATGCAACGATGAGTTTTTTGGAAAGATTTGATTTGGGGTTATTCAATATGGATAACTCTATTAAACTTGAAGACTTGTTAAATGGAAATTTAAATGACTTCATGCTTTCGCCTTTGCAAGTTTTGAAGGATTATGATATAATAAATATTGATAAAGAGACATATCATGATTTGATAAATGGAAAGTTTGTTAAGTCGGAAAAAATTAATAAGAATACATTTGTGTTATATAATGGGGAGATTTTAGGCATCGCAAAGCCTAGAGAAAATCAACTTAAATTAGACACATTTCTAAAGGAATAATTATGATTAAATTTGGCCCAGCGGGAAATTGCAAAACATTCTATGACGAAGGTTTCAAAAGGACTATCGAAGCACCTAAGTGGCTTAATGCACATGGGCTTGATGCTTATGAGTATTCTTTTGGCAAGGGCTTTACTTTGCCAGATGAAACTGCTATAAAAATCGGCGAAGAAATGAAAAAATATGGAATTACTATCTCAATCCATGCGCCTTACTATATTAATTTTGCAACCCCAACTGATGAAATGGCAGAAAAAAGTTATGGATATGTCTTGGAGAGTCTTAGAAAATTAAGATTAATTGGTGGAAATCAACTTGTTGTTCATCCAGCGTCTCAAGGGAAAATGACACGTGAAGAAGCGATAGCACTCACCAAAAAGCGACTAAACATTCTCAAAGACAAGATAATTGAGAATGGCTATGATGACATGTATGTTTGTTTGGAGACTATGGGAAAGTCTATGCAAATTGGAACTGTTGATGAAATTCTTGACTTTTGTACAATTTTTGACAAATTTATTCCAACCTTTGACTTTGGTCACATTAATGCTTTGACGGGTGGCAGTCTCAAAACATATGACGATTACAAAAAGATTATTGACAAAAGTATTCAGGTAATCGGATTGGAACGCACGAAAATTTCTCATATTCATTTTAGCAAAATTGAATATGGTGACAAAGGCGAAATCAAACACTTAACACTTGATGACCAAGTTTATGGACCAGAATTTGAGCCACTTGCAAAAGTTCTCAAAGATTATGATTTAAACTGTGTTGTAATTTGTGAAAGTAGAGAGTATATGGGAAGAGATGCCATTAGACTCAAGTCCATTTATGAAAAAGTTTAAAATAATTGTGCAGATAATTTGTTATTAAACGATTTAGCATCAATAATTATATTTAATTTCTCATCTTATACATATAAATTTACACTTAATCTAAAAAGTGTAAAAATTAATAAAATTATGCTACATTTTGTAGTTTTATTAGGTATGTCAAAATTTTGTTGACATACTTTTTTTGTATTTAATATAATCTTGAATTTTCAAAAATAAACATAAGAAAAAAGGGGGTGCTATATGTTAAATAATATTTTGCCAACAAAAATTTCTCTTGCGCTTGATAAGATTCCATATAATAGTTTGTGCGAATTAAGGCTTAGAGCGGATAGTCCAACTGTTGTTAGTATTCGTGGCGAAAACTATTATTTAAGTCCTGAATCTCTTAGCAAAAGTTCTAGCGAAGCAGTTAAAACTAGTATTTCCGAACTTCAAGCAATTTTAAATAGAATTTCTAATAACTCAATGTATACAATCAATGACCAATTAATTGAAGGCTTTGTGTCTTTGTCGGGCGGAATTAGAGTTGGTGTTTGTGGCGAAACAGTTTCAGTAGATGGTAAACTCAAAACACTCAAAAATATATCTTCGCTTAACTTTAGATTTCCGCACTTTTTGAAGAATTGCAGTTTAAATATTTATCCATATGTCGTTAGTGGCAATCAAGTCAAAAGTACTCTAATAATTTCTTCGCCGGGTGCGGGGAAAACAACATATCTTAGAGATTTGATTTATCAGATTTCAAATAGGGAAAATCTACTTAACTTACTGATTGTTGATGAAAGATGTGAAATTGCAAATATTTTTGACGGAAATGACTTTAGAAAACTAGATAATGTTGATATTTATTCAAATTGTTCCAAGGAATTTGGATTTACTAATGGAATAAGAAGCATGAAACCGGACGTTGTTTTTACAGATGAAATTAATATTGAAAAAGATATGGATATTATAGAAAACGCATTGACTAGTGGAGTCAAAGTTATTGCAACTTTGCATGCGGGGTCAATAAAAGACCTTAAAAACAAGCCTAGTTTTGAAAACATCGTTAAAAAATGTTTGTTCGAAAGATATATAGTGCTTTCAAATGCCGATGGAGTGGGAACAGTTGAAGGAATTTATAACGAAAATTTAAACTTAATTGGTGTATAATGAAATTTTTTTTATTAATTATTTTATTTAGTCTATTTGTTATTTTTGGCATAATCGTATACATGTATTACTTATACAAACAAAAACTTTTTTTTGATATAGTTTACTTGTGCAAATATTTTAAAAATAATATCTCTTTTAACAAAAAAAATATAAATGAACTGCTAAACGATTGTTATCCAAATATAAGTCAAAGTTCAAGATATTTTATAAATAACCGCAATAGACTTTCAAAACTGCTTCCCAAGGATAACAAAAAAACAATTAATGATTTTTTTGAAAGTCTGGGTCGTGGTGATGTAACTTTTGAATTAAATAATATTGATTATTATTTAAATATCTTTGAAGACTTGTCTAACAAATCTAAAGACGAAATGAAGTCAAAAGCTACTGTGTACTTTAAATTAATTATAGGGCTTGGACTAATTGTTTGTATTCTTTTAATCTAAATTTGGAGAAAAAATGGATATTGAAATTATATTTAAAATAGCGGCAATAGGAATACTTACAGCAGTTATTAATCAGATTCTCAAAATTGCTGGAAAGGAAGAAATAGCAACTTTTGTAACCTTGGCTGGAATTATAGTAGTTTTATTTAGTGTTGTTAATATGATAAGCGACTTATTTACAACAGTTAAGTCGTTATTTTCAATTTATTAGGGGTTTGATTTGGAATTTGCAAAAATAATTGTTTTGGGCATAATTCTCTCAGTTTTGACTGTTCTTCTCAAAAATATTAAGCCCGAGTATTCTCTTATTTGTGTGATTGTTGGAAGCATAATTTTGGTTATGTATATTTTAAGTGGTGTTCAGTCTATCTTTGAATATTTCAAAACTATTGTAGATAGAACGGGTGTAGATAATGTAATGTTTTCAACTTTACTCAAAATTATTGGCGTTGGTTATTTAATAGAGTTTTCTGCTAGCATTTGTAACGATAGTGGAAATAGTTCAATTGCTGACAAAATAGTTCTTGCAGGCAAAATTTTAATTTTTTCGATGAGTCTGCCGATAATTACAAATTTATTTAATATGGTTTTGGAATTAATTTAATGAAATTCAAAAAATTCTTGTATAAATTTAATAATCGAAAAAAATTCTTGTTGATTATTGTGTTGCTTATACTTGCTTTGCTTTCAACTTTTAAATTTGATACATTCGTTTCGGCTTCTAATTCAAGCGATAATCTTAGTGATTTGTCGGCAGGAGTTATGGGAGTACTCGACGGAGTTAATCTTGATGAGATGCAAAACTTGGTGGACGAACTAGGAAATAACTCTATATTTAATGTATCTGTTAGAGAGAGAATTGAGAGTATTCTCAAAGGTGAGTATTCAACAAATTATTCAAGCATGTTATCCGCTTTCTTAGGTGTAGTTTTTGGAAATATTAAGAGTGTTTTGCCTTTTATTTTTACTTTAGTTGCAATTGGACTACTTAGCAATGTTGTAGGCAATCTTAAATCTAATACTTCTGGAGTTGAGAACACTACAAATTTTATATTCTTGTCTGTTGCAATTTTAGTGGTTTTAATATCTTTTAAGGGGATACTTGGAACTACTAATAAAACACTAAACTCAATTCTTACACAGATGCAGATTGTTTTTCCAATACTAATTACACTTTTGGGAACAATCGGTTCTGTTTCGTCGATTTCAATTTATAATCCGCTTGTCGCAATTCTTTCAACGCTTGTAAGTGTTGTTTTTGATAAATTTTTGTATCCATTATTTATAATTATTTTTGTACTTACTATTTTAGGGAATTTAACTGACACTATTAAATTTGATAAACTAAACGGGTTTTTGATGTCAACATTCAAATGGAGTATTGGGATTATATTTACATTATTTACGGGTTTTTTGAGTATTCAGGGGATTACTGCTGGCAAATTTGATAGTGTAAGCATCAAGGCGACAAAATTTGCAATGAAAAGTTATATTCCAATTATTGGTTCATATGTATCTGACGGAATGGATTTTTTTGTTTTGGGTGCAACCCTTGTCAAAAATTCAATTGGTTTAGTTGGTGTTCTGATTTTGATTATTTCAATTCTTTCGCCGATTATTATGATAATTGTATACAAACTGGCACTTCAATTGAGTAGTGGAATTTTACAAATTACTGGGAACTCCAAAATTTGCAAGTTTCTAGGTGATTGCAACAAAATTTTAATTTTGCCAATTGTTCTTATAATTGGAGTGAGTTTTATGTACATAATTACAATTTCTCTTATTATGTGTACAGCAAATATTTTGTAAGGAGATTAAAGTGAGTGCTTGGTTGCTTAGTGTAATAGGTGTTGTGTTTTTGGCGGTACTACTTGATTTTGTGTATCCAAATGGAAAGACTAATGCTTTTTGTAAATCAATTTTTGGAATATTTGCAATGATAATGCTAATTTATCCGTTGGTTAAAATTGACATAAGTAGTTTAAGTCAGACTAGCATGAGTTTTATAAGTCTTGAAGAAGAAATAAGAAAATCAAAAGATGAGTACTATAGACTTAAACTTGAAAACACTTTTTCAAATGAAAATATAATAGGGGTTTCTGTCGAAATTGATAGCAAAATGAAAGATAATGACTACTACATATCAAATGTATTTGTAGATATTAGTAGTATAGTTCTATCCCAAGATTTAGAACATAAAAATAAGTATGAAGTAATTGAAGAATTAATTTTGAAGACTATAAATGTTGATAAGGAGAACATCATTATTTATGAATAAAGAAGTTGTTAGTCTAAATAGTTCTGAAAAAGAAACACCACAAGAAACAAAAAATCCATTTAGACTATTTGCTTTTATTAGTGGCAAAAATCTCAAAATTATAGTTTTGATTATCATCTTCATAGTTGCTTTAGTAGTTTTTTTGAAACTAAGTGGTGAAAAAAGTTCTAGTAAGACAAGCAGTGTATCAAGCAGTCAAGTGTATCTAACGTCTCTTGAGTACTCACAGGCTTTGGAACAAAAACTTGAAGGTGTTTTGTCTCAGGTCAAAGGAGCAGGACAGGTTAAAGTAATGATAAGTTTGGACGGAAGTCCCGAACTTAAATATGCGATGGATAGTGATACCAAAGTAAGCAATTCATCAAACGGCATAACTTCGTCTACTAGTTCGGAATCCCCAATTTTAGTTGGAAAAAATGGGTCGACTAGTCCGTTGATACTTACCGAAATTTTGCCTAAGGTAAAGGGGGTGATTGTTGTTTCTAGTGGTGCAAATGACATAAGTATCAAACTCGATATTCTAAACTCAGTATCCACTTTACTTGGTATTTCAACCGACAAAATAAATGTATTAAAAGGAAATTAAAGGAGAATTAAAATATGAAAGAAAAGAAAGAAAAAAAAGAAAGAGTTCATAAAAAATTATCTAGCAAAGCCAAAAAAATTATAATTCTTAGTGCATTTTGTTTGTTGCTATTAGTTACTGGTGGTGTAAATATATATCTTAATAACATAGCATCAAATCAAGCAAGTGCAAATGTTCAAACATCTGCAAACTTCTTTTCAAACTATAGAACAGATAGAAAAGAAACAAGAAATCAAGAAATTCTTTATTTAGATGCTATTATTGCAAGCGAAACTACTAGCGCCGAAGCAAAAGCAAATGCCGAAGCCGAAAGACTTAAACTTATCTCAAACATGGATAGCATTATGACAATTGAAAATCTTATCAAAGCAAAGGGATTTGGCGAAGTTATTGTTTCAGCAACATCAAATACAATTAATGTAATTGTTGAAACCAATGGTTTGACTAATGCAGAGGTGGCTCAAATTGTTGATGTAGTAAGAAACAACTCTGATTATTCTTTTGATAGCATCAAAATCACCGAAGTTTAAGTGAAAATTTAACACAATATTCTATTTTTTCTAATTGCATAATTTGAAACTTTATGGTATATTATTATTAAGCAAAAGTTATTTATAATGTTAAGGAAATAGAATTATGATGTACGATAATAAAAGCAATATCAAAAAACAAGCCAAAGGCAATGTTACATATGGTAGCAATATAGTGTTATCTGTTATTAATTTGGCAACCAAAGAGATTGCTGGAGTTAGCAGTATTGTAACCAAGTTTAGTTCAATGCTTAAGCGTTGGTTTAGCAATAATTACTACGAAGGTGTTAAGGTTTCTTATAACAAAGATGCTATGAATGTTGATGTCTATATTAATGTTTGTTTTGGATATAATGTAACTGAAGTCGCTTACAGGGTGCAAGAGAACATCAAAAACAGTTTATCAGGAATGATTGATGTCAAGATTAATAGAATTAATGTTCATGTTCTTGGTGTTGAATTTCCAAAAGATGAACTTTTGTAAATAAAGTTAACCCTTGAAAACAAGGGTTTCTTTCTTTTGAATTAATGGAGAAAAATTATGAGTAGAAAAAAAAGTAGAGAATTTGCGTTTAGATTGGTTTTTGAAAACTTCTTTCACGAACCCGAAACCGAACTTTTTGAAGATTTGGATGATATAGTGTTAACAGACGAAGACAAAGTTTTTGTAAATGAACTCTTGAGTGGGATTCATGAGCATTATGATGCAATTATGTCAATAATCAAAAATAACACTGTAGGCTATGAACTTGAAAGAATTTTTAAGATTGATTTGGCAATTCTTGTTCTTGCGGTTTATGAAATTAAATTTTCTAGTTCTACACCGCAGAATGTAGTCATCAACGAAGCGGTGGAACTTTCAAAAAAATACTCGACTGACAAGAGTTATAGTTTTATAAATGGAGTGCTTGCAAAGATTGTAAATGAGTGATAATTATTTTTCGGTCACACAAATTAATAGTTATATCAAAAATATTTTTGAAGCGGAAGTTATGCTTCAAAATATTTGTGTGTATGGAGAAGTTAGTTCTTATAATATATCCAATGGCATTGCATACTTTAATATCAAGGACGAGAGTGGACTATTATCATGCGTACTATTTGGGGCGAGCAACTTTGAAAGTCCAAAGATTGGCGACGTAATTTTGGTTACGGGTAGTATGAACTATTATGCAAAAGGTGGCAAATTATCCTTTAATGCAACCAAAATTATGCCTTATGGCAAAGGTCTTTTGTATGAAAAATTTTTAAAACTCAAAGCAAAACTCCAAGAACTTGGATATTTTGATGAAAGCAGGAAGCGTCCTATCCCTAGTAGAGTGAGAAGAATCGGAGTTGTTTCTAGTCCGACAGGTGCAGTAATTAGAGACATTATAGATGTAACACACCGAAGAAACGATACAATTGACATAGTTTTGTATCCAGTTAAAGTTCAAGGTGTTGGGGCAGATATTGAAATAGCAAATGGAATTGATTTCTTTTCGGACTATGATGTTGATGTTGTAATTGTGGCACGTGGCGGTGGAAGTGCCGAAGATTTGGAGCCATTTAATAGTGAGATTGTTGCAACAGCAACATATAATTGCAAAAAACCAGTAGTATCGGCTGTAGGACATGAAACAGATTTTACAATAATAGATTTTGTGTCGGATAAACGTGCACCGACCCCGTCGGCTGGTGCTGAACTTGTTGCTTGGCGAAAGGATTTAGAAATTGAAAGTGTTAATAAATTTTTGTTTTATATGGAAAGAACACTCAAGTCTAGGTTTGAGAATTTGAAAAAAGATATTGACATAATTTATGAAAAATTAGATAATATTTCATCAAGTAAAATAATTAAACTAAATTATGATTTGGATAAATATATATCTAAACTTGAACGTGTAGACATTCTGATTGATAAAAAACAAAATAATTTAGAACAATTTCAACTTGAACTTGAACATAATAACCCAAAGAAAATCTCAAGTATGGGATATTCAAAAATATTTCAAAACAATCAAAGTGTTAGCAGTGTCAAAAACGTAAAATCTGGAAATTTGATAATTTCGATGATTGACGGACAAATTGAGACAAACTATAAAGGATAATTATATGGATTTTGAAAAGAAAATTAATGAATTGCAGAGTATTTGCAACAAAATGGAAGATGAAAACTTGCCACTAAGTGACGGATTAAAACTTTATGAGCAAGGTGTAACTATTGCCAAAGAATGTTATTCTGAATTAAGTAATATCAAGGGCAAAGTGACAGTTATTAAACAAGATTTAGACAAATTCAAAGAAGATTTATTAGATTAGGAGAAAATATGAAATTAACAGAAATGTTTTTCAAAACATTTAGAGAAGACCCAGCCAATGCAGAAATTAACAGCCATAAGTTGCTAGTTAGGGCTGGATATATCAAGCAAATGGGGAACGGGATATTTACTTATTTGCCACTAGGACTCAAGGTGCTTGAAAATATCAAAAAAGTAATTAGAGAAGAAATGAATAGTGCGGGAGCAATTGAACTTCAAATGCCAATTTTGCTTCCACAAGAAATTTATGCCCACAGACTTGATTACTTTGGAAATACTATGTACAAACTCAAAGACAGTACAGGCAAAGATTATTGTTTGGGTCCAACTCACGAAGAACCTTTTACTTATCTTGTCAAAGAAACCTATAATAGTTACAAACAATTGCCAGTAACACTATATCAAATACAAAATAAGTATCGTGATGAAATTCGTGCTAGATTTGGACTTCAGAGAGCCAAAGAATTTATCATGAAGGACGCTTACTCCTTTGATACAAGCGAAGAAGGTTTAAATTTGTCCTTTGGAAAAATGAAACAAGCATACATAAACATTTTCTCAAGGCTTGGACTAGACTTTGTTCCGGTTGAAGCGGATAATGGTGTTATGGGTGGTTCGGGTTCTACTGAATTTATGGTTAAAGCGGATATTGGTGAAGACGAATTAATCGTTTGTGATTGTGGTTATGGCGCTAATGTTGAAAAAGCAGAATGTGTAGCAGATAGTATAGATAATTCAAATATTACAAAACTATCTCGTGAGATGGTGTATACTCCACATGTTAAGACAATTGATGAGTTAACGGAGTTTTTGCATACTGACAACAAGAATTTTGTCAAAGCGGTTGTTTATTCGACCGACAAAGGTGTTGTTGTTGCATTGTGCAGGGGCGATAGAGAAATTGAGGAAGTCAAACTAAAAAACAATCTTGGTGTTGTTAATATGGAAATGGCAACTCCAGAACAAATAATATCTATTGGTTCGTATGCGGGATTTGTTGGGGCTATTGACCTTAAAAATGCTATAGTTATTGCTGACAACGATGTTAAGAATATGGTTAACTTTGTAATAGGTGCTAATCTTCAAGATTATCATTATATAAATGCTAATTTGGAAGATTTAACTATAGATTACTTTGCTGATATCAAAAAGATGATGGCAGGAGACAAATGTCCACATTGCGGAAATCCTGTAAAAATTGTTAGGGGAATTGAAGTTGGGCATATATTCAAACTAGGAACTAAATACACCAAAGAACTTGAATGCAAGTTCCTTGATGAACAAGGCAAGTCTCAATATATGATTATGGGCTGTTATGGAATTGGAGTAAGTAGAACACTTAGTGCCTTAGTTGAGCAAAATTGTGACGACAAAGGAATTATTTGGCCTGAGATTGTTGCACCATACAAATTAGAAATTGTAATAGCTAATACCAAAGATGAAACACAAGTTAAACTAGCAAACGAACTTTATAATGCAATTAATGTGGCTGACGACAATATCTTGCTTGATGATAGGGCAGAGTCGTTTGGAGTTAAACTCAACGATGCCGAACTCATAGGTGTCCCTTATATTGTTATAGTTGGTCGTGGAGCAGTTGATAACAAAATTGAATTTATCAAAAGGCGTGATTTAACTAGAGTTGATGTTGATGCAAAAGAATTTTTGAATATGTATCTTAATAAATAATTTAAATCAAATAATCATCAAAAATGTTTTGGTGATTATTTTTTTTGCATAATAAAATTTTTTATGCGAAGTACATTGCATAAAATGATTTTTGTCAAATTTAATTTTTGGTCATAAAAAAATAAAATCACAATTTTTTACTTATATTTATACATTTTTTGTGAATAAAACCTATGTTTTGAGTTGATTTTTTCCAAAAAAGTATCAAAAAATGGCTAAAATAGGGGAGTATGCAAAAAAGTGCATAAATATACATTTTGAAAATTTGTCATGCATTATTATGAATTTTTATAAATAAAAAAATGAATAAATATTCAAAAACCCCTTGCATAAAGATGAAAGTTGTTGTATAATTATTTCAATCACAGGAAAAGTGATAGAAGACATTGCAAGGTGGATGCAATGTACTTCAAACAAATTAATTACATTTTGAGGTGGATAAAATGGCTCGTAATTCAAGGCAATCAAAGATACTAGAACTTATTTCTACAAATGAAATTGAAACACAGGAAGAACTAGTATCTTCACTAAAAGATGCAAACTTTGATGTTACACAAGCGACTATCAGTAGAGATATTAAGGAGTTGGGACTTATTAAAATTTTGACTGATAGCAAGAAGTACAAATACGCTGTTGTTAGTTCTTCTGCTCAAGCACTTTCAAACAAGTGCCTAAACATTTTCAAAGAGTGCGTCATCTCAGTTAAATCTGCTATGAATTTGACAATCGTTAAAGTTATCAAAGGCACTGCGGGTATGGTAAGCAATCTAATAGACCAATTATCTATGTCACAAATAATGGGCTGTACTTATGGGGATGATACAGTCATGGTTATCACTTCTGACCAAGAAGATGCGTACTTTGTGAGAGACAAATTGAATTCGTTACTTAATTAGTTTGTTTGTAAAAAAAATACAATTTTTTAATTGTATTTTTTTTTGACTTAGTTTAAAATGTTTATATAGAAATTTTCTGAATTTATAATTTTATTTTCAAACTTACATTATTTTTTTAAGGATTATTATGTTAGAAACTATCAAGATTACAAATCTAGCACTCATAACCAAATCTCAAGTGGACTTTGGTACGGGATTTAATGTGCTAACAGGTGAAACTGGTGCGGGCAAATCACTGATTGTTGATGCATTGCTTTTTTTAAATGGCAATCGTGCTGACAAGACACTTATCAAGAGTGGCGAAGATTTTGCACGTGTCGAAGGCGTTTTTGCTGTCGATTTGAATAATTCACAAATTAACGAAATCTTGAGTTCTGTGGGACTGGAAAATGAAGGAACGCTTCTTGTTTCAAGATATTTTTCACTCAGTGGAAAGAATGAATGTCGTATTAATGGTGAAATCGTAACACTTAATATTCTTAGAAAAATCACAAATGAAATTATAGATATTTTTGGTCAGAATGATAGCATGGCGCTACTTGACCCTCAAAATCACCTAAAAATTATTGATGACCTAATTAGTGACAAACTAAATACTAACAAAGAATTGTTAAGGTCTAAACTTGAAGAACTAGATAATATTAACAAACAAATATCCTATCTTGGCGGAATTGACAAGGATAGAGAAAATAATATAAAGTTGCTTGAGTTTCAAATCAAGGAAATTGAAGATGCAAATCTTAAGATTAATGAAGAAGATGAATGCAAAGCTAAAATTAAAATTATGGAGAATAGCGAAAAGATTTATTCATCAATTAATGATTCAATTAATGTTCTTGATGGAGAATATTCACTTTCAAATGCAATCAAAACTGCAATAAATTATCTTAGTAGTATCATGCAGTTTGATGAGAGTATTTCAAACGAAAAAGATAGATTGTACTCATGTAAATATGAACTTGAAGACATTGTTTCAACATTGTCTCAAAAGCAAAATGAAATTCACTATGACGAAAGAGAATTAGACGAACTAAATGATAGACTAACTTTTATCAAAGACTTAGAGCGTAAGTATGGAAATACAATTGAAGACGTGCTTAAATCAAAAAATGATTTTGAAGATAGGCTAAATATTCTTGTCAATTCTGAGCAGGAGCTTCAAAGATTAACTCTTAACAAATCTCACATACTAGATGAAATTATTAGTATTTGTCTAAAACTAAGACAAATTAGAACTACTGAAATTGTTTGGTTTAAGAGTGCTATGGAACAAGAGTTATTTAAACTTGGCATGAAAAATGCAAAGGTTGATGTTGTTTTTCAAAACGAAATTTCAAAAGACAATATTGAAAAGATTGTAAATCTTGACGGTGCGGATAAGATTGAATTTTTGTTTAGTGCCAATTTGGGCTTTGAACCACGACCGCTTAGTAGGATTATTTCTGGCGGTGAGATGAGTAGATTTATGCTTGCGATGAAATCGCTTGCTAATTCAAAAACAAACAAAACTTGCATTTTTGACGAAATTGATTCAGGAATTGGTGGCGAAATTGGATATGCAATTGGCGAAAAAATTTGTGAGATTTCTAGGAATTCTCAAGTCATTTGTATAACACACTTGGCACAGATTGCTTGTTTTGGCGACTCCAACTTTAAAATAGAAAAATTTGATGAAGACGGAAAGACAATAACAACAGTTTCTCTTTTGAATGAAAATCAAAAAGTCAAGGAAATTGCAAGAATGCTTGGAAGTTCTCAGAGTGAGAGTTCTCAAAAATTGGCTATGGATATGCTTGATGCATCCAAAGTTTTTAAATCTCGTGTTTAATATCTCAAAACCAAGTTTTACCAAATAAAAAATGGCATAAATTTAAGTTTTTTATACAAAATACTTCTAAGTATATTTAGGAGTATTTTTTGTATGAACAGAAAGAAAGTTGTACCCATAATACTTATATTTTTCTTTGTCATTGTGTCAATTTTTTTTCCATATAACAAAATGCTTGAACTGAGTGATGAGATGTTTGTCACTCACGAAGAACTAAAAGAATTATTAAATAGTGATTTTTTGTTGTCTTCACAAATTGTGAGTGTATCCGCAAGGGACGACAGCGACTTTGATAAATATATAATAAATTACAAATTATTCAATTTGTTTAATATAAAAAGGCTTAAAGTTAATGTACTTGACCCTGATAGATATTTTGCTGGTGGCGAAACTTTGGGATTTTCGCTACAATCCAAAGGGGTAATTTTGATTGGTGGCAATTATATTTTGTCCAAAAATGGGATAGAGAGACCTTTTGAAAATAGTGGACTAAAGACGGGAGATATAATTACAAAAATTAACGGAATTGAGATAAATAATTCACAAGACATTTCAAAAATTCTTGAAAACTTTGAAGGTGGTAGTATAAGACTAACTGTTAATAGAAGTGGAAATATTTTTGAAGTAGATATTTGTCCAGCACTAGATTCAATGTCCAACACCTATAAACTTGGTCTCTGGGTCAAAGAAGATGCAGTTGGGATAGGTACATTATCTTTTGTCAATGCAACTACCAAAAGATTTGGTTCTCTTGGTCACTCAATAAATGACAGTGAAACAAATGAATGTATTGAAGTTAGTGGTGGAAATATTTATACTAGCAAAATTCTAGGAATTAAAAAGGGAAATAGTGGAAAGGCTGGCGAATTAATTGGAACGTTTAATCGAGAAAATGTATTAGGGTCGGTAGACAAAAATTGTGATTATGGGGTTTATGGCTTTGTTGATTGTGTGGAGTCTGTTACAAAAAATAAGACATCGGTTGATATTGGCGGAAGACTTTCGGCAAAACCCGGCAAAGCTCAAATCTTGTCGGCTCTTGACGGTGATGAAATTAAGGCTTATGACATTGAGATTATCAAAACAAATTTTCAACAATCATGCAATGAAAAAAGCATGGTTATTAGAGTTGTAGACAAAGAACTAATTGCTAAAACTGGCGGAATAGTTCAAGGTATGAGTGGAAGTCCAATAATTCAAGACGGAAAATTAATTGGTGCGGTTACTCATGTATTTGTAAATGATGCCACCAAGGGTTTTGGCATATACATTGATTGGATGATTGAACAATAAAAAAGCCTAAGATTTTTCAAATATTTTTGTTAAAAACCATTGACAAATGGGTGTTAAGTGGATATAATAGTCGTGTAGTTTAAAGAAGAAGACCACTTCTCACCCATCGAATTTTGTTTTGATGTGGTAAATATAATAAATTTTATTTATTGTGAGGAGTGGGTAATTTAATTACTCACTTTTTTTAATCTATAAATTATTTTTGGGGGTACACCACTATCAAAGAGTTAATCATTAATGAACAAATTAGAGTTCCACAAGTTAGACTTGTTGGAAGTCAAGGCGAAGCACTTGGAATTATGTCTTTGTCCGATGCTAGAGCCAAAGCAGATGAAGAAGGACTTGACTTGGTACTTTTGTCACCAAACGCAGTTCCACCAGTGTGCAAAATCATGGATTATGGCAAACATAAGTTTGACACAATTAAAAAAGAAAAAGAAGCCAAGAAAAAACAAAAAGTATCCGAAGTCAAAGGTATGCAACTTAGTATGAATATCGCTGACAATGATATGCAATTCAAGGCTAAAAATGTTCGTAAATTTTTAACAAATGGCGACAAAGTTAAGGTATCACTTAGAATGTTTGGCAGACAACTTGCCAATCCACAAATGGGATTGCCTATTATGCAAAAATTCTATGAGATGCTATCTGATGTTTGTGAACTTACTAGCAAACCAGAAATTAATGGTAGACAAATTGTTATGGTTCTATCGCCAAAAAATACTAAATAATTAAACAAGGAGAAAAAATTATGCCTAAGCAAAAAACACATACAGGTGCAAAAAAGAGATTTAAACTTAAAAAATCTGGAATAATCAAAAGAAACAAAATGAACAGAAGACACATCTTGACTAAAAAGTCTCCAGCAAGAAAGAGAAGACTTAGAAAAGGTGGCTATGTTGCAAAAGCCAACGAAAGAAATATCAAAGAGTTGCTTTCAGCATAAATTAGTAAAGGAGAAAATGACTTATGAGAATTAAAAGAGCAGTTAATGCAGTTAAAAAGAGAAGAAAAGTACTAAGAAGTGCCAAAGGTTACTGGGGTGCTAGAAGCAAACTTTATAGAGTCGCTAAACAAGCAGTTATGAAGTCTGGTCAATATGCTTATACAGGTAGACGTCTTAAGAAAAGAGATTTCCGTCAACTTTGGATTGCAAGAATCAATGCTGGTTGCAGACAAAATGATATGTCTTATAGCCAATTTATGCATGGACTAAAAGTTGCTAATATTGACCTTAACAGAAAGGTTTTGTCTGACCTTGCTATCTCAGACGAAAAAGCTTTTTCTAGTCTAGTTGCTACAGCTAAAAAAGCGCTTGCAAAATAATTAAATTTTAGCCTAAATCAAGTGTTTCCTACTTGATTTGGCTTTTTTAAAATTAGGGTTTTTTATGATTACAAGCAAAGATAACAAATTAATTAAATATTTAATTTCTATCAAAGATAAAAAACAATCTAGAACGGACTTGGTTTGTTTGATTGAAACTATCAAAATTGTAAGACAAATGCTTGACAAAAATATGGTTACACATATTTTTTGTGTTGAAGAAAAAATAGGTTTATTCAAAGACGTGAATATTCCAATTGACATTATTTCAAATAGTATTGCCAAATATTTGTCAGATGCAAGCACGACAGATGGAGTCTTTGCAATTTGCAAGATTTCTAAGCCTAAATTGTGGGATTACTCAAGATGTTTGGTGTTAGATAACATTCAAGACCCAAGTAATTTTGGTGCAATTATTAGGAGTGCTAGGGCATTTGGCTTTAACACAATTTTGAGTGTTAATTCGGTTTATCCGTATAGTTTTAAGAGTATTAGGTCTAGTATGGGTTATGTTTTTGATGTCAATTTGCTTGATGTAACATATGAAACTATTCAAAAAATCAAAAATGAAAAAGACATAAAATTTGTTTGTGCTAATATGTCAGGTGTAACCATCGAAAATTTCGACGTCAAGTCGGATAACTTGGCAATTATAATCGGAAGTGAAGGAAAAGGTGTAAGTGAAACTCTTAGAAATTTGGCAGATTATACTGTATCCATTCCGATGCTTAATCAAGTTGAAAGTTTAAATGCTAGTGTTAGTGCATCAATATTTATGTTTAATCTAAGAAAATAATGAGGTAATCTTATGTCAGGACACAATAAGTGGACAAAAATTAAAGGTATAAAAGAAAAGAACGACCAACAAAATGCCAAGATGTATACAAAAATCGGCAGAGAAATTGCCGTTGCTGTTAAGCTTGGCGGTGCTGACCCAAATTCAAATTCACAGTTAAAAAATATTATCGCAAAAGCAAAAGCTATCAATATGCCAAACGACAATATCAATCGTAGTATCAAAAAGGCTAGTGGGGAACTAAATTCTGTCAACTACGAAGCAATGACTTACGAAGGTTATGGTGTTAATGGAAGTGCGGTTATTGTTCATGCTTTGACAGACAACAAAAATCGTACAGCTAGTGATGTTAGACATGTATTCGACAAGTTTGGCGGTTCGCTTGGAAGCAATGGCTGTGTATCTTATTTGTTTACTAAAAAAGGCGTTATCTATGTTCAACGTGGCACTGGAATTTCAGATGATGATATGATGATGACAGCACTTGATGCAGGCGCAGATGATATCGCTATCGATGACGAAGTATTTGAAATATATACTACACCCGAAGCTTTTGAAAGCACCAAAGCCAACTTGGAAAGAATAGGTATCTCAATTGCAGATAGTTCAATTGATTTGATTCCATCAAATTATGTTGAACTTGCACCAGACAAACTTGTAACTTTCCAAAAAATGATAGACGCTCTCGAAGATAACGACGACGTTCAAGAAGTTTATCACAATGTAAATATTGAAGAATAAAAAAAATATGCAATTAATTTTGCATATTTTTTGTTGTTTCTAAAACATTTGTTTGACTTATTTTGGATAAATAGTTATACTACTTTGTATTAGGAGAACTTATGGTAATACTTGGTATTGACCCCGGTCTTGCAATTGTGGGATTTGGTGTTATTGAAAAAGGCAAATATAAAACTGATGTTATTGATTATGGTGTAATTACAACTCCAAAAGAAGATACTTTGCCTGTTAGACTTCAAAAAATTTATGACGGAATGTGTGCTCTTATTGATAAATTTAAACCCGAACATGTTGCACTTGAGGAATTGTTTTTTAATACAAATACAACTACTGGAATTTCTGTCGCTGAAGCTAGGGGGGTAATTCTACTTGCTTGTATTCACAAAAATCTTAAACTTTATGAGTATACACCTTTGCAAATTAAACAAGCTTTGACTAGTAATGGTAGAGCAGATAAACAACAAGTTCAGTTTATGGTTAAGGCAATTCTTAATCTCAAAACTATACCACGTCCTGATGATGCTGCCGACGGATTAGCGGTAGCTCTCACACATAGTCAGACAAATTTGCTTTTGTCTGGAACGGATATTCACTAAATAATTACAAAGAATTGGAGAAATTATGTTTGCATTTTTGACAGGAGTTTTGGAAGAAAAAGATAATAATATAGCAGTTATTAATTGTAACGGAGTTGGCTTTGAAGTTAATGTTAGTGATACTACAATTTATGAACTTCCAAATATAGGCGAAATGGCTACAATTTATACTTATATGGCGGTTAGGGAAGATGCTATTACGCTATTTGGGTTTGCTAGTCGTGAAGAAAAATCTGCCTTTTTGAAACTCACAAGCGTGAGTGGTATTGGTGGCAAAATGGCAATTGTAATTTTGTCTGCTATGCCGGTGGCTGATTTAATCGAAGCAATTGTAACTGAAAATATTAGACTGCTTAGTAGTATCAAAGGACTTGGAAAAAAGACAGCCGAAAGACTTGTCGTTGAACTCAAAAATAGTTTTGATGACTTGCAATTATCTATGCTTAGTCCACGAAATGCATCAACAAATAGTTCGGCAATTGAAGAAGCGATTGATACTCTTGTTGCAATGGGACTTACTAGATTTGATGCAACGTCGGTTGTCAAAAATGTTGCTGTGACTAATGATACTGCCGAAGATATTGTTAAGAAAAGTCTTAGGAATATGAATAAATAGTTTTTAGGAGAATTATGGAAGACGAAGAAAGATTTATAACTTCGACCAAAAACTTGAGTGAAAGCGAAGTTGAAAATACTCTTAGACCGACATCAATGGAAGATTATGTTGGACAAGAAAAAATCAAAAAGAATTTGAATGTATATATTAAGGCTGCTAAACATAGGGGAGATGCTCTTGACCACGTACTTTTGTATGGACCGCCGGGACTTGGAAAAACAACACTTTCGCATATAATTGCAAATGAACTTGGGACTAACATCAAAATTACAAGTGGACCAGCGATTGAAAAAGTTGCTGACCTTGCTAGTATTCTTAGCAATATGCAACGTAACGAAGTTTTGTTTATTGACGAAATTCATAGACTAAGTAGGTCTGTCGAAGAAGTTTTGTATCCAGCCATGGAAGATTTTGCATTAGATATAATTTTGGGCAAAGGTCCGGGTGCAAGAACTATGCGAATTAATGTTGAACCATTTACTTTGATTGGTGCAACAACTAAGGCGGGCATGCTTACTGGTCCACTTAGAGATAGATTTGGTGTTGTTTGTAGGTTAGAGATGTATACTCCCGAAGAACTTGGAAAAATTATTAGTCGTAGTGCCAATATTTTGGGAACACCAATTGATGCAGATGCGTGTATGGAACTAGCAAAACGTAGTCGTGGAACTCCAAGAATTGCCAATAGGCTTCTCAAACGAATTAGAGATTTTGCCGAAGTAGAAGGAAGTCCAAGAATTACTAATGAAATATGTAAAAAATCCTTAGAGATATTGGAAGTTGATGATTTGGGACTTGACTTTACGGATAGAATTTTGCTTGAAACTATTATAGACAAGTTTCATGGTGGCCCAGTGGGTCTTAATACATTGGGTGCGGCAACTGGCGAAGACGCAAATACAATTGAAGATGTTTATGAACCTTATCTTATTCAACTTGGATTTATAGCGAGAACTCCTAGGGGTAGGGTTGTACTTCCAAAGGCTTACAAGCATCTTGGCAAAAAATTAACAGCAAAAAATCAAGAATATTTAAAATTATTTGTAGAAAGTGAAGATAATGAATAAAGGAAATGTAGACTTATTAAATACCAAATCATACTTTTATGATTTACCCGAAGAACTCATCGCTCAAACTCCAGCCGAACCAAGAGATTCGTCAAGACTACTTGTTTATCATAAGTCAAGCGGAGAGATTGAACACAAGATTTTTAGAGATGTACTAGATTATCTCAAGCCCGGAGATGTTTTGGTTGTAAACAACACAAGAGTATTGCCGGCTCGTCTTTATGGAAAAAAAGAAAGTGGGGCACAAATTGAAGTATTACTTCTCAAACGAATTGATTTAAACACTTGGGAAACTCTTGCAAAGCCGGGTAAAAGACTTAAAGTAGGCACAGAAATTATATTTTCCGAAAATCTCAAAGGAAAAATCAAGTCTGATACAGATTTTGGCGGAAAAATAATTGAGTTTGAGTTTGATGGTGTCTTTGAAGACATAATCTCAAAATGTGGGGTTATGCCACTTCCACCATATATTCACAAACAATACAAAGACAAAGAAAGATACCAAACAGTTTATAACAAAATCACAGGAAGTAGTGCTGCTCCAACTGCAGGGCTTCATTTTACAAACGAACTTTTGGAAAAAATTAGGGCTAAGGGTGTTGAAATTATCGAAGTATTATTACATGTTGGATTGGGAACATTTAGACCAGTAAACGAAGATAATATTTTGGAACACAAAATGCATAGCGAATATATTGAAGTAACAAGCGAAAATGCAACCAAACTTAATAATGCAAAACGTGAAGGTAGACGTATTATTGCAGTTGGAACGACATCGGTTAGAGTTTTGGAAAGTGCAACTGACAATAACGGGATAATTCATGCATGTCAAAAAGAAACGGATATTTTTATCTATCCGGGTTATAAATTCAAAATGGTTGATGGACTAATAACCAATTTTCATTTACCCGAAAGTACACTTATTATGCTAGTTTCC
Source organism: Clostridiales bacterium (assembly GCA_003524095.1). GTDB lineage: Bacteria > Bacillota > Clostridia > Christensenellales > UBA1242 > UBA11490. Next base: position 540,904 of record DOEE01000003.1, on the reverse strand, counting down.
GCATTTATTGGATTTGATGAAACTATGAATATGTATAATACTGCTGTCAAAGAAAAATATAGGTTTTTTAGTTTTGGTGATGCGACTCTGCTTATTTGAGGAATTTTATGGAAGATATTGTAATTAATGGCGTATACAAACATTACAAAGGCAATCTATACAAGGTTTTGGGTTTTGCAAAACATAGTGAGACGAACGAGGACTTAGTAATTTATATGGCTCTATATGGTGACTATTGCGTATGGGCTAGACCAAAACATATGTGGAATGAAATAGTAGAAAAAAATGGCAAAAAATACAAGAGATTTGAATTAATAAAAGGATAACTATGGACAAATTTAGTTTTGAAACAAAATGTGTATGCTCTCAATCTGGTGCTAGAATTGGTGAGTTTAAAACTCCACACGGAGTAATAGAAACACCAGTTTTTATGCCGGTTGGAACTCAAGCTACTGTTAAAAGCTTGACACCCGAAGATTTGAAAAAGATTAATACACAAATTTTGCTTAGTAACACATATCACTTGCATCTAAGACCTGGCGAAGAAATTGTCAAAAATGCTGGTGGTCTACACAAATTTATGAATTGGGATAGACCAATTCTTACTGATTCGGGCGGTTTTCAAGTATTTTCGCTTGCTGACCTTAGAAAGATTACTGACGAAGGTGTTGAATTTAGGTCTCATCTAAATGGCGAGAAACTATACATTACACCCGAAAAATGTATGGAAATTGAAGAAGCACTTGGTGCAGATATTATAATGCAGTTTGATGAGTGTACGACTTATGGTACTAGTTATGAAAAGAGTAAAAAAGCAATGAACAGAACTCTTGATTGGCTTGATAGATGCTATAGTTATCATAAAAACGACAACCAAGCATTGTTTCCAATTGTTCAAGGGAATTTTTACAAGGATTTAAGACTTGAAAGTTTGGAAAGAACTAAGCCATATATCAAATATGGAATGGCTATAGGTGGACTATCTGTAGGCGAACCAAAAGAGATTATGTACGAAATGTTAGATACTCTCAAGCCACATCTTCCAAATAATGTTCCAAGATATTTGATGGGTGTGGGTAGTCCCGATTGCATTTTGGAAGGTGTAATTAGGGGGGTAGATATGTTTGACTGTGTATTGCCTACTAGAATTGCACGCAACGGAACTGCATTTACTCACGATGGCAAAGTTGTTGTGCGTAATGCTATTTACAAAGACGACTATACTCCGCTTGATTCTGAGTGCGATTGTGAATGTTGTAAAAATTACACCAAAGCATATCTTAGACACTTGGTCAATACTGGAGAAATTCTTGGTGCAAGACTACTTAGTATTCACAACATCAGATTCTTAACCAAACTTATGGAAGACATCAAAGACGCAATTAGAAATAATTGTTTGCTTGACTTTAAGGATAAATTTTTGGCACGTTATAATGCGGGCGAAATCAAAAATTCTAAGTCAAAAAAATAAACTTACAAAAATAGATAAATTTTGATAATTTTTTGTTTGTTTTTTGAAAAGTTATTTGATATAATAATTATGTCAAAAAAATAATGAAATTGCTTAAATTTTTAAATGATTTCAAAAATTAAAATTAAGGAGAAAAAAATGAATTTATTATTATCTGCATTTGGTGACTGGTTTAGCAAAAACTGGATAATTTTGGTTCTTATTGTACTTGCTATTGCATTACTAGTTCCAACTTATCTAAGACAAAAAAAGGAAGCTAATGCTCGTAACGAACTAAATAATACAATCAAAAAAGGCACAAAGATTATAACCACTGCTGGTGTTTATGGTGTTGTTGAAAGCATCGAAGAAACAACAGACGGCAAAGTTGTTACAATTATTACTGGAAACTCAAAAAATCCAACAACCATGACAATTCATATCAATGCAATTGGTGGAATTGACAACAAATCTTCGGTTGTAGCAGACAAGACTAGCGAAAAGGTTAGCGAAGAAAAAGTTGAAAAACAAGAAAAGGTTGAAGAACAAGTTGAAACTCCAGTTGAAAAAGAAACTGAAAAGCCAAAAGAAAAACCAGCAACAGCCAAAAAAACAACTGCAAAAAAATCAACTAAAAAATCCACAAAATAATTAATTTGACTTGCAATACTGCAAGTCTTTTTGTTTTTTATCATAAAGTAATTTTTAATTTCATATATTCTTTTGAAGTAAAATTTGGAAGGTATAATATGAATTTGGAAGGAACAAAAAATAAAAATACATTTTTAAATTATTTAAAAGGTGCTTTGGTTGCTTTATCTGCAACACTTATTTTAATTTTGCTATTTGCTGTACTTGTTAGATTTTTGAATATCTCAGACAGTTGGATTTTTCCTATTAATCAAGTAATCAAAGTTATAAGTCTAACATTAGGGCTGTCTATAATGCTCAAAGACAAAGAAAAAGGCTTTGTAAAAGGGCTAATTTTAGGTATAATTTATTATTTGCTTAGTTTTGTAATATTTAGTATTCTACAAGCAAAATTTTCAATAAGTATCAAAAATTTGTATGACTTTTTGTTAACAACTTTTGCAAGTGGTCTTATTGGAATTATTCTTGTTAATATCAAAAAATAATCAAATTTTATAAATAATAATTTTGTTTTAAGATTTAATTGTTTTGTCATCTAGTAATCAAAAATTAAAACAAACATAATAAAAATTAATTAAAAAATTAATTAATTCTTTGAGAATATGACTCAAAGAATTTTTTTTTAAATTAAAAAAAATTTGCTTTTAAAAAATATAATTAAAAAATCAAGTATTTTTAGGATAATTTGACCCAAAATGAATTGACTTATTTTTGGAATATATTGTATAATTGTATGTGATTAATTAAGTTTTGCATAGTATTAATTATTTTTTTGATTATAATGTCTTGAAATTAATAATATTGGCAATTATTAATTATAAATGACTTTTATATTTTTGGAGCAATAAATGAAGAAAAAAAGAGCAATTAGAAATTATGTACTTGTTAGTATTTTTATTGTTTTGAGTTTACTTTTAACATTTATTTCATTTCCTGTTCCCGGAACAAATTACAACTACTTAGGTATTGGCAATTTGCATATGGGTTTGGAACTTAATGGTGGAATAAAAAATACTTACAATTTGGAAGTTGCAGACTGGTACGAAGGCAACAAAATGGACGCTTACAACAAAACAGTTGAAAGAATCCAATACTTACTAGACCTAAACTATTCTGATGCCAAAGTATATTTGTGTTCGGACAACAAAATAACTATCGAAGTTCCTGATACTTCTATTAACAAAAACTACTTGGTTGGACTTATTGAGATGAAGTCTGAATCGGGTAAAGATGCCGAGGCAAAAGTAACAGGTCAAGATATTGCTAGTGTTAAGTATATGCTTAGCGGAACTACTCATGGCGTTTATATTGAGTTTACCGAAAAGGGCAAGGAAAAATTTGCAAAACTTACAAAAGAAGTTGCAAGTTCGGACAAACAAACCATGTATATTTACATGGACAAAGACTATGAGAATGCTTTCTCAGAACCAAAAGTAACCGAAGAAAATAGTTATGGATACACTTTTATCTCGGGTTCGGGAATTACTAACAAAAAAACTGGCGAAGAATATGCTAGAAAGTTAGAAAGTTCACTTATTGGTGTTAATATGTCGACTGAACTTGACCCGATTGAAGTCAAAGGCACTTTTGGAAATGCGACTAAGATTGCAATTTATGTTACAACTGTTGTTATAGTTATTGCCTGTGTTATAATTGGCGTTATATTATTTAGAGAATTGGGCTTGGTTTCAATGCTTTCTTATATTTTTGCCCTTATGGTTAGTGTTATTATTTCGGCACTATGTGATATGCAAGTTACATTTGCTGGCTGGATTGGATTTATGTTGGGATTTGTATTCAATTACTTCCTTCACATGTTCTATCTCAACAGAGTTAAAAAAGAATATGCAATGGGCAAGAAATTCATAGTTTCATTTACTTCAGCATACAAACCTGCATTATTTAATATTTTGGACGTGCTACTAATTACAACTGGAACAGTACTACTAACTATGATTGTTCCAAGCAATGCAATTAGAATTATGGCACTTAACTTTGTAATTACAATTCCTGCAACTGCGTTTACTAGCTTGTTCTTAAACAAAGTTCTTGCAGTTGATTACACAGCTTTCAATCTTAGAAACGAAAAGAAAGTGAACTTTGTAAGGGGGGATGAAATTGATGAAGTCGAATAATAAATTGAATATTATTTCAAGATTTAAATATTGGATGTTAATTCCTATTGTCCTATTGGTTGTATCTATAATTTTTGGATTTGTATTTGGTCTTAATTATGACTATGACTTCAAAACAGTTAGTTCTTTTGATGTTAAATTTAACACAACTGTAACTAATACAGAATACAAGGAATTATCCAAACAACTAAAAACCCTTGTTAAATCTGAATTTACTGATTTTAGAATTGAAAAAATTGGTGATGGTGCTCAAAACGGACTACTTGTCAAAATTGCCAATGAAAACGGAGAATTTGATACTCAAATCGAAACTCTCAAAAATACAATTGAAACAAAATTACTAGAAAATACTGGCGACAAATTAACCAGTCCAGTTACAATTACAACAACAGACACCTATAAAATCTTGCCAAAAGATGTCTCATCGCTAATCGGATACTCGGTTTTGGCATTGGCATGTATTATGCTATTTGTATTTATCTATTATGCAATTAGATATAATTTGACAGCAAGTGTGTCAATTGTATTGACAATTCTCTTTGAAATTGCTATGCTACTTACTGTAATGATAGTGGCTAGAATACCATTTAATTACTATTTTGTTGTATCATATTTTGTTATGACTATATCTACAATTATAATTTCAAGTTACTTGAACAATTATATCAGGTCAAATCTTAATGTTGAAAAATACAATAAATATAGTAATGCTGACAGGGTTTATGATGCGTATGCCCGCACCATTAAACCTATAATGATTTTTGTTGCACTTTTAAGTTTGTCTTTGTTTGCAATAATGTTCTTTGGAAATTCAACTCTAATTTATACAATGCTATCGATTATAGTTTCACTTATGGTCGGATTATTTGGCATTTACTTCTTTGAATTTAGTATTTGGTCTTTTTGGTACAAAAAAGACAAAGACGCTACTCTCAAAAGAAAAATTGAAGCTGAAAATAAGAAATCTACACAAACATCAAAAACTGACGAAAAAATTGTTGTTTAACAAAAAAAGCCCTTTGTTACCAAGGGGCTTTTTGTTATTTGGTAGTAGCCTAAAAAGGTTAGGATATGAAATTTGTAAGTAAAACAGAAGGAATTGAATTTAATAACAAAGAAATTTTGAGAATGTCGCAAAAGTTTAACTTATGTCAAGATATTGTTAAACTGCTTTTTGCTAGGGGAATAGACAACGAAGACAAAATTGACAAATACTTAAATAGCGGGGTATCTTCGCTATACAATCCTTTCTTGCTTAAAAACATGCAAGAAGTTGTTGACAAAATTAAGTACTATATCATGTCAAAAAAACGAATTTTAATCATGGGCGACTATGATACTGACGGAATTAGTGCTTCGGCAATACTTTTTAAGTATTTCAAAAGTATAGGTGTTGATACAAATGTATTTTTGCCAAACAGGGTTGTTGATGGATATGGATTAACAATAGACAGTTTGGACAAAGTTAAATCTATGTATAGTCCTGATTTGATAATCACTGTCGATTGTGGAATTACTTGTGTTGATGAGATTGATTATTGCAAGTCTCTTGGAATAGATATAATTGTAACTGACCACCACGACATTCCAAGTGTTATTCCAAATACACTCATAATTAATCCGAAACTTGAAGACCAATTATATCCATTCAAGGAACTTTGTGGGGCTGGTGTTGCACTCAAACTTGTTCATGCTTTGGGCGGGCTTAATGAAGCACTCAAATATACTACAATAGCCACACTTGCAACTGTAGCAGATATTGTGCCACTCATGGATGAAAACAGGGCAATTGTCAAGTTGGGGTTAGAAAATCAAAAGAGTCAACTTCCAAAAGGACTCAAAAAACTTTGTTCCGAACTAAAAATTAGTTTTCCGCTTAGCAGTACTGATATAAGTTTTAAACTTGCACCAAAGATTAATGCAACTGGAAGGATGGGAGATGCAATAATTTCATTTAATTTGTATGTCAAAAATGATGATGCCCAGATTAAAGAGAATATTGATTTATTAGTGGAACTTAATGACAAGCGTGTGGTCGAAACAAATAATATATTTGCGTCTGCGTGTGAAATGCTTGAAGATACTAATGTTTCTAGACTTGGTATGATAGTTTTGTATAATGAAACTTGGGAGAGTGGTGTTCTTGGAATAATTTGTTCAAAACTAGTAGAGAGATACAACAAGCCTGTATGTCTACTAAGCATGGTTGATGGCGAATTTAAGGGGTCTTGCCGTAGTATTCCGGGTGTTAATATATTTGATGCTTTGACATCGGTTAGTGACTTGCTTATTAGATTTGGCGGACATAATCAGGCAGGTGGATTATCTATTGAGCGAAAAAATCTCAAAGAGTTTAGAAATAGAATAAATGATTATGTTTTAACTCACATCAACGAAAGTGAGTTACTCACCAAAAAATATTATGATTTAGACATTTCAGAAATGGATTTATCGGTGGAATTTTTGCAACAATTATCCATTTTTGAGCCATGTGGTTTCAAAAATGAAAAACCAATGTTTAGACTTGCACTCACTGAAAATAACGTTTCAAGAATGTCAAATTATCCACAACATCTAAGAATAAAACAAGGAAATTTAAATCTAATTGGATTTGGAAAGGGCGAATATTATTATAATTTGAGTGTTAATTGTCCAAAAGAAGTTATAGTTGAACTAACACTAGAAAAATTTGCAAACAAGGAAAAAATCACTGGTTTTATACGTCATGTAAATTACTCAAAACTAAGTACAGCGACCAAAAGCGAGATTATTTCTGCAAATTATTTGTCCGAACTTAAGTACATTCAATGCAAAAGCGAATTTATGTCATATAAACAACTTTCTTTTGATAGTGCAATCAAAAGAATTAATGATATGAGTACAAAATCTTTGTTTGGAACAGCAGTTCTTATTTATGATATGGATACATATTTTAAGGCTATCAAGTTGATTCCTAGTATCAAAAACTATGAATTATTTGATATTCATAACGCATGTGGCGAAAATACTTTTGTTTTTGCACCAAATAGTGATATAAATTTAAAGGACTATAACAATATCTTTATCCTTGATAATTTTTTGGTTGAGGGATATATTGCTCATCTATCTAACAAATTTAACAAAATTTATACCCTTAATTCTAAGATTAATATGGATATGTTCAAAGGAATTGATGTCAGTCGTGAAGTGTTTGCAAAAAATATGCTTGCTGTCAAAGCCTACAAAAATGCAACTCCAATGCCTGATTTAATAACCTATTTTAACAACCTAAAAAGACATAATTTTATAGATAAAAATGCAAAATACAATGAATTTTATTTCTTTATGCTAACTATGGAAGAATTGGGAATTTGCAAGTTTGAAGACGGTCTTATTAATATTAACAATATCAAAAGCAACTTGGAAAATTCTAGTATATACAATTTCGTAAGTCAGTTAATAAACATTTAAAAAGGAGTTACTATGCCTGAGTTTTTGAATCTTCTAAATAAATATTATGACCAAAATTCCGTTGAAAAAATTTCTAAAGTTTATGAATATCTCAAAGATTTGTATCAAAAAGAAGGTCTTTATACAATTGAGTTTGCCGAAAAAATAGGTACAAATATTATGGCTCAAAAGCTTGACTATGAGTCAGTTATAATTGGACTTATTTATCCGGTTTATAAGGCTAATAGTCTTGAAATTGACCCAAAAATTATGTCTAAAGACGTTAAAAACATCTTTGAAAGACTTGAAAAAATTGAAAATTTAAATTTGTCAACTCACCAAGAACAATTAGAAAATATCAAGAAAATGTTTATCGCTCTTGCAAAAGATATAAGAGTAATGATTATTAAACTTTGTATTGAACTTACAAAACTGGATTTTTTGAATTGTTTTGAGGAAAATGAATTGTCTAGTTACATGAAGGAAGTAACTGACATATATTTTCCAATTAGCCAAATGCTTGGACTTAGTCAAATAAAAAATGCTTTTGGTAATGCAACTTTTAAGTATTACAAACCACAGATGTATAGTGAACTTGTTTCGACTTTAAGCAAATATGTCGAGGAGAGAAACTCTCAAATTAAAAAAGTTATTAGCAAACTCAAAGTTGAAATGCTGTCCATTTGTCCTAATGTCGTAGTTTATGGCAGACAAAAACAAATTTATAGTATAGCCAAAAAACTACAAAGCAAGAATATGGCAGTAAGTTCCATAAACGATATTTATGGCAGAAATAATTATCTCAAAAAATTAGCAGATAAGGGCGATTTTAAAGAAAACAGACTTAATCAAATAATGGATATTTTGGCTGTAAGAATTTTGGTGGATACAGTTGAACAATGTTACTCGGCTCTTGGTAAGGTCTTTACAATTTTTAAGCCACTTGGAAACTTCAAAGATTATATTGCCAACCCAAAAGAAAATGGCTATCAATCTTTGCACACCGCTGTTATTTTGGATAATGGTGATCCGGTAGAAATTCAAATTAGAACCTTTGAAATGCACACTTATGCAGAGTATGGGTTTGCAGCACACTGGGCATACAAGGAAAAGAAAAAAGTAGACGAAAGCGGTGTTAAGATTAACTATATTAGGTCTATTATGGACTTACACAAAGAAAAATCCAACGACGAACTTTTGGAGTTAATGAAAACCGACGTTTATTCTGGAAAAATCTTTGTTCAGTCTCCTATGGGCAAAATATTAGATTTCCCTGAAGGTTCAACTCCAGTTGATTTTGCCTATGCAATTCATAGCAACATCGGAAATACCTGTGTTGGTGCTAAGATTAATGGTAGAATGGTGCCTTTGACAACTCCAATGAATAATGGCGATACTATAGAAATAATAACCAATCCAAATGCGAAAGGACCTTCGAGAGATTGGCTAAAAATTGTCAAAACAAATGGTGCTAAATCCAAAATTAATGCCTTTTTCAAACGGGAAATGAAGGAAGACAATATCAAAAAAGGAAAAAGCATTTTGGAGAGTAATGCAAAACTTAAAAATCTAAATTTATCAAAACTTATGGAAGACAAATATCTAGAAGAAGTTTATGACAAATATAGTTTTCAAAGTTTGGAAGATATGTATGCGTCAGTGGGTTATGGCGGAATAACTGCAAATCAGATTTTGAACAAACTAAATTCACTCTACAAATCTGACATGCAAACTCGTGAACAAAAAGAGTATTCTCTCTCTGACTACAAAAATGACGGAGAGATTGAAATCAAAGGTTTTTCAAACCTACTCACCAAGATTGCAAGATGTTGTAATCCTTTGCCGGGCGACGAAATTATTGGCTATATTTCTAGGGGAAACGGAATCACAATTCATCGCAAAGATTGTGATGCACTTAAAAACTTGGAATTTGAAAGACTTATTGAGTGTTCTTGGCACAAGAACGACAACAAAGACTTTGTTGGCTCTATTACAATGCTTGCAAATGATACAAATAATTTGATGGCTGACCTTACAAAAAGACTAAATGACGAAAAAGTGAATTTGGTTGGACTTGTGGCAAAAAAGAGACAAGAAAACAAAGCAATAATTACAATTCAACTAAGCATCAAAGACAAGGCTGAACTAGATTATCTTATTAATAAACTTAAGCAACTGCCTTTTGCAATAGAAGTATATAGGACTGTATAATGATAAAAATTAACGTTTCTGACGAAAAATTACTTGATGAATTAACTCTTGTTCTCAAACTATTTTTTGACTCAGAAGAAATAGAAAATTTGAATTATGAATTTAATATTGAACAAAATGTAGTGGATTTGGATATTGAAACAAAGTTGACTTCCAATTTTGATGAAAAGGAATATGTCTCAAACGAAAAAATAATTGATTCAAGGTTTCCTGAACGTTACAAAAAAAGATATGCAAAACTACTTTTGTTTAATTTACTCAAAAAAATTAAGCCACAAAAAAATTTGCCTTGGGGAAGTCTAACTGGAATTAGACCAACCAAACTTACTTATGAACTTACAAAAGAATGTGGCGGGGATTATATGAAGGCTTTTAATATGCTAACCACAAAGTTCGGAGTTAGTTTGGAAAAAGCCAAAATTGTCAAAGAAATTATCAAAAATCAAAGTTTTGTTATCAAAAATGACAACCTAGTTGACCTTTATATAAACATTCCATTTTGCCCAAGCAAATGCTATTATTGTTCGTTTATCTCGCTTCCTATAGACAAGTGCAGAAACAAACTAGAACCATATTTGGAAGCACTCAAAAAAGAAATTATTGAAACCAAAAAATTGATTGAAAAAAAGAATTATTTAATAAAATCAATTTATATCGGTGGTGGGACTCCAACAATACTATCCGCTAGTCAACTTGATGATTTATTAAGTTTAATAAACTACAAAGTTAGTGAATTTACGGTTGAGTGCGGAAGACCTGATACAATAACCAAAGAAAAACTCGATGTTTTGAGTAGTCATGGTGTAACACGAATTAGTATTAATCCACAAACTTTCTGTAACAAAACTCTCAAAGAAATTGGAAGAACACATACTTTAAAAGACATTATGGATGCTTACAAATTAGCACTTGGATATAATTTTGTAATTAATATGGATTTGATTGCAGGTTTGTCTTGCGAAAAACTTTCGACATTCAAAAAGTCCGTCAATACAGCCATTGATTATGCACCAGACAATATCACAATTCATACTCTAAGTGTCAAACGTGGAAGTGAACTCAAAGAGTCAAATACACAAACCACAAATGACTTGGAAGTAATGAAAATGGTGGATTATTCCTATCAAAAACTAACCGAAGCGGGTTACAAGCCATATTACTTGTACAAACAAAAGAACATGATAGGCAACCTTGAAAATATTGGATACTTCAAAAATAATCCGTCCATATTTAATATAGATAGTATGGAAGAATTTGCATCTGTTATCGCTTGTGGGGCAAACGCAATTTCAAAAAGATATTATTCAATAAATAACAAAATCGAAAGATTTGCTAATCTCAAAAATATAGACGAATATATAAATCGAATTGATGAGATGATTGCAAAAAAAGCCGAGTTGTTTTGTAAGAATTAGCAATATTGACAAATCTGCCATAATGTGATAAAATTAGTATAATCGAAAATATGGTGGGGATTTTATGAAATATTTAACACAATTAAAACCTAGGGAATTAAAGAAGGTTTTTGAACTAGCAGGGCTTAAAATACTTGACGATGATTTTAGAGATAACTTTGAATGGGTTAATCAAAATAACAAGGACTTTATGTATGTTAAGTGCCAAGATACGCAGTTTGATATCGATGAGTACAAAAAGCGTAATCCTTTGATATGTGAATATGCAAGCCTTTTTCCAGATAGTGTATCTTATAGCAATATACTTAGTGATATAAATATATATGCAATCGATGACTATATGCTATTTAGAGTTGGGTTTGACATGGATACCGAAATTTATCCTAGAGACAAAGAGATTAATCAAGTGTATATGGACTTTATGCAAAAGAGATTTGCAGGCACTGATTACAATACTGATAGAAAAGAATATATAAATCAAATCACAAACGAAGAAAAAGAATTATAGTAAGTATTTTTTGGACTAATTTTTGCAAAAATTGTTTACAAGTAAAATTTAATTTGTTATAATACATTGTAACCTTTGGCTATGTCATTTCTAATCTCCATAGATTTGGCTTGGTTTTGGGTATATATTAAATAAAATAAAGGAGAATAATTATGATTTCTAAAGAGAAAAAACAAGAAGTTATCAAGAATTTCGCTACAAAAGAAGGCGATACAGGTTCTTGCGAAGTTCAAATTGCAATTCTTTCTGCTAGAATTTTGGAACTTACTGAGCATTTGAAAGCAAACCCTAATGATAACCATTCAAGACGTGGACTTCTTAAATTAGTTAACCATAGAAAAAATCTACTTAGATACATGGAAAGAACTAATCTTGAAGGCTACAGAGCATTAAAAGCAAAATTAAACATTCGTTAATTTTATTGCTAATCAAAGCGAAAGATTTTTTAAACTTTCGCTTTTTTAAAATAAAGGAGAAAAAATGAAAGATTTTAAAGAATTTAAAACTGAAATTGGTGGCAAAGAAGTAACTGTTGAAATCGGCAAATATGCAATGCAAACTAATGGTCATTGTATTGTTAAGTGTGGCGATACTATGGTTATGGTTAATACTTGTATGAACAAAGAGCCACGTCCGGGTCAAGACTTTTTTCCACTTAGTGTTGACTACGAAGAAAAACTTTATGCTGTAGGCAAAATTCCTGGTGGATTCAAAAAACGTGAAGGCAGACCAACTGACCAAGCGATTTTGACTTCTCGTCTTATTGATAGACCACTTAGACCACTTTTCCCAAAAGGGTTTTTTAATGATGTAACTGTTGTTGCTACTCCACTTAGTGTTGACTATGATGTTGCACCAGAACCACTCGCAATGTTTGCTAGTTCTATCGCACTATCTATTAGTGATATTCCTTTTGCTGGTCCTACTGGAAGTTGTCAAGTAGCGTACGTTGACGGAAAATATATTGTTAATCCAAACAAAGAAGAACAAGAAAAGTCTCTTATGGACCTAAAGGTTGCTGGAACAAAAGATGCAATCCTTATGGTTGAAGCAGGGGCTAACGAAGTATCCGAAGAAGAAATGCTTCAAGGTATACTTTTTGCACACAAAGAAATCAAAAAACAAGTTGAATTCCAAGAAAAAATTGTCAGTGAACTTGGTGTCAAAAAAGCAGAGAACTTGCCATACTATGTAATCGATGAAACTCTTGAAAAAGACGTAAGAGAGTTTGGTTATCCACTTATGGAAAAAGTTATGGAACACTTTGACAGACACGAAAGAGATTCTGCCGAAGAAGAAGCAAATGCACAAATACTTGAACATTTTGCCGAAACATATCCAGATAGCCAAAGACAAATTTTGGATGTTCTCTACAAAGTTAAAAAAGAAATCATGCGTGCAAAGATTATTGAACATGGTGTAAGACCTGACGGAAGAAAACTAGATGAAATCAGACCAATCTGGTGCGAAGCAGGTATATTGCCAAGGGTTCATGGTAGTGCAGTATTTACAAGGGGCGAAACCCAAGTAATGACTACTTGTACACTTGGAAGTCTAAGAGACACTCAAATTCTTGATGGTCTTGATGACGAAGAAGAAAAGAGATATATGCATCACTACAACTTCCCAGCATATTCTACTGGTGAAGCAAAACCACTTAAATCTGCAGGACGTAGAGAAATTGGTCATGGTGCTTTGGCAGAAAGATCATTAGTTCCAGTTTTGCCTAGTGAAGAAGAATTCCCATATGCAATAAGAACTGTAAGTGAAGTTTTGAGTAGTAATGGTAGTACTTCTCAAGCATCTGTTTGCGGAAGCACTCTTGCACTTATGGATGCTGGTGTTCCAATCAAAGCACCAGTTGCTGGTTGTGCTATGGGTCTTATCAAGGACGAAAAGAGTGGCAAAGTTGCAATTCTTACAGATATTCAAGGACTTGAAGATTTCTTGGGTGACATGGACTTTAAGGTAGCAGGTACAACAAAAGGTATCACCGCTATTCAAATGGATATAAAAATCAAAGGTATTGATGAAAAAATTCTAAGAGAAGCATTATCTAGAGCAAGAGAAGGAAGATTATTCATTCTTAACAAGATGAACGCAGTTTTGTCTGAACCAAGAAAAGAACTTAGTCCTTTTGCTCCAAAGATTATATCCTTTAGCATTAATCCTGACAAAATCAAAGACGTTATCGGTTCTGGCGGAAAAATGATTAACAAAATCATTGACGAAACAGGTGTTAAGATTGATATTGAAGACGATGGACTTGTTATGATTTTGGGCGTTGACCAAGAAAAATCTAATAGAGCAAAAGAAATTATTTTGTCAATCGCCGAAGACGTTGAAGTTGGCAAGATTTACACCGGAAAAGTTGTAAGAATTTTGCAATTTGGTGCTTTTGTCGAAATTGGATTTAACAAAGAAGGAATGATTCATATTTCTAAATTATCCAACAAAAGAGTTGAAAAAGTTGAAGATGTTGTTAATATCGGAGATATGGTTGAAGTTGAATGTATCAAAGTGAACGACGGAAAAATCGACCTTAAACTTATTGGAAAATATTCAGATAAGTAATTAATTTAATATCGTAATTATGATGAATTTGGTGTTTTTTAACAATCAAATTCATCTTTTTTTATTTTAAACTTACACTTGTATTTTCATAAAATTTTAAGACTATACATATATTTAGATATAATCAAAAAATAAGGCTATAAGGAAATACAATGAAAGTAAAAACATTTAGAAATATAAGCAGTGCAATTATTATAATTATGCTAGTTTGTATGGTTTGTTTTATTGGTGCTAGTACATATAACTTTGCTTTTAGTTATCAAAATGAAGATGTTATTTATCATGGCAATCAAGACTCAAACAAAGTGTGCATAATGATTAATGTTTATTGGGGAACTGAGTACTTGGATGATATGCTAGAAGTTTTAGATAAATACAACGTAAAAACGACATTTTTTGTAGGTGGACAGTGGGTTGAAAAAGAACCTGAAATGCTAAGCAAAATTGTATCTAGTGGGCATGAGATAGCAAATCATGGATATTTTCACAAAGACCAAGAATATTTGGATTATAATCAAAACTATCAAGAAATCAAGGTTAATCACGAACTTGTTAAAACAATGACAGGGGTTACTATGAATTTATTTGCACCACCAAGTGGTAGTTTTAATAAATCAACAATTAAGGCATGTTTTGATTTGGGATACCAGACAATAATGTGGACAAAAGACACAATTGATTGGAGAGACAAGGATGCAAATCTGATTTATTCAAGAGCAACAAACAAACTCAAAGGTGGAGATTTAATTTTGGCACATCCTACGCAGAGTACACTCAGTGCATTGCCATTAATTCTTGAATACTTCAAATTAAATAATTTTGAAGCAACCACCGTTTCTAATTGTTTAAAATAATCTACTTTGCTTGATTTTTTTGGGTTAAAGGTGTCAAAAATTAAAAAAATTCAATTATTTTTTGCAAATTCCACATTTATTAAAATTTATACCAAAAAATTATTTTAATAATTTATTGTTTTGTGCTAAAATATACATGATTAGACGTATCTATCAAAAATAATTGTTATTTTGGGTGTTAAATTGGCTATATATCCAACAAAAACTAGTAAGATTAATAATAAGTCAAAAAAATTCAAAACAGGAATAGTATTATCTTGTATTTTTTCTGTTTTGTTCGTTTTGCTTGCTTTTAATTTCTTTCAGATTCTCACCAAAATTTTTGTTGGAACTTTTGGACTTTTGATTTATCCAATTTGCTTATTTTTTGTAGTGCTTGGAATACTATTGATGTTAAATAAGAATATTAAATCTTCTAAGCCAATAGTTATTTTTTCAATTCTTTGGCTAATCATATTTATGCTTATATTACAACTTGCTACTAGCAAAAATATTGGAATAGGATTTGGCGGATACATAAGTCAGATGTATAGGGGAGACATTACTGCAGGCGGAGTTGTTTTTGGCACTCTTTTGTATCCACTTTATTATTTAACTTATGATATTGCGTCATATATAATATTACTAGTTGCACTTGTGATTTCCTCTTCATTTTTAATTGACAAAATTTATGTGGAAATTAAAAACAAAAAGACATTAGAAAATTCCAAAATTGAAACATCTGACGAACAAGTTGAAGAACTACCTGTAGATGATATCGTAGACGATGATAAGCAAAAAACCACTTTCAAGCCCGATACGGACGAAGATATATTTATATCTGATGAAGAAGAAAACGAACAAAAGAATGAAGCAAAATCTATTCTTGGACTTGTTAAAGATGGTGCTAGTAACAAAACTTTGGAAAATAATGACGATATAGATTATACAAAGGAACTTGAAAAACAATTTACAGTTGAAGATACAAGTGAAAAGACTGACGAAAAGAAACCAAACATTTATGTCCATGAAGACGAGTTTGAAAATGTTCAACCAACATTTGAAAGTATCGAAAAGCCTGAACAACCTGTAATTGATAAGGATGAAGAACGAAAGAAAGCAGCACTTGATTATCTAAATATTTCGAAGGGGAAATTTGAAACAAAACATAATAAGACAGTTTTTGATAATGTTAGCAATACAACCCCAAAAACCACTGAAGTCGAATCGTTGGATATTCAAAAACAAACTACTGAAAATAGAGAAAGACTTAGCGATATTTCAAATAGATTAAATCAACTGTCAAATCAAAACAAACAAAATAATGACGATAAAAAACCTTCTCAAATGGATATTTATGACGAAGACTTTACTAAGGCTGATTTTATAAAAAACAAGGATAGTTTTGTAGATAGTAATAATACTTTTAATAGGGCAATTAACAATTTGCCAAAAATGGCAGAGCAAGTATATTCTGGCGAAGTAAAAGAAAATTTGGTTGATAGCACTGGCTTTAGACCTGTTCAAGTTTCTATGGAAGCACCAGCAAAAGTAAATCTACCACAACACAAACTTTACAAAAAACCACCAACATATATAAAACCACCAATCGATTTATTAAAGCAATATTCAACAAACATTGAATCTGATGTGGACTATATGAATCAAAAGGGACAATTAATTGTTGATACTCTCAAAGCATTTAAAATAGATACAAAAATCATTAATGCTATCAAAGGTCCAACATTTACTAGATATGAACTACAAATGGCGCCTGGTATTTCAGTAAACTCAGTTAATACAAAAATTAATGACTTGTCGATGGCTCTTGAGAGTCAGTGTAGAGTTCAAGTTCCAATTCCTGGGAAAAATGCTTTTGGTATTGAAGTACCAAACAAAAAGAGAATGACAGTAGGACTCAGAGAAATCTTGGAAAGTCAAAACTTTCAAAACAGCAAATCTCCATTAACTTTTGCTTTGGGTAAGGATATTTCGGCAACATGCAAAGTCGCATGTATTGATAAACTTGTGCATACATTGGTTGCTGGTAGTACAAATAGTGGTAAATCTGTTTGTCTTAATACTATGCTTGTAAGTTTGCTTTACAAAGCGTCTCCTGAAGATGTTAAGTTGATTCTTGTCGACCCAAAAACTGTTGAGTTTAGTCTGTTTAATAACTTGCCACACATGTTGATTCCAAATACAATAACCGATTGTGAAAAGGCGGTTGCTGCTCTTAATTGGCTTGTTGAAGAAATGGAAAGACGTTACAAATGTTTGGGGAATTTAGGGGTTAAAAAGATTAGTGAATATAACGAAACACCTGAGGTAATTTCGGGCAGTGTTCCAAAAATGTATTATATTGTTATGGTGTTTGATGAAGTTGGAGACTTTATGGCAGTTGCCAAAAAGGAAATTGAAGAAAAGATTATGCGTCTTGCTGCAAAGTCTAGGGCGTGTGGAATTCATTTGGTTTTGGCTACACAAAGACCAACTGTTGATGTAATCACTGGAACTATTAAGACCAATTTGCCAAGTAGAATAGCCTTTGCTGTTAACTCTTATCAAGATAGCAAAACTATTTTGGAAAGTTCGGGGGCTGAATATTTGTTAGGTATGGGAGATATGTTATTTGTTCCTCAAGGTTCAAATGATATGGATAGAATTCAAGGTTGTTTTATTGACAATAACGAACTAAAACAAGTTATTAAGTTTATAAAAGAAAACAATGAGTCGGTATATGATGAGACAATTGAAGACCAAATGTTTAATAAGCATGATGGTTTTGACTCGTCAAATGGTGTCGAAGATGCCTTTGACCCACTTCTCAAAGACTGTCTAAAATACTTTATTAGAGCCAAAAAAGCTAGTGCTTCATCACTCCAAGCATATTTTGGAATTGGTTATCCAAAGGCAAACAAGATTGTATTGCAAATGGAAAAAGCGGGTTTTGTATCCCCAGGAGATAGTAATAACAGAAGACAATTATATATAACACAACAAGAATTTGAAGAAAGGTTTGGAGAAAGCATAGACGAATGACAAAAGAAGAAATATTACAAAAAAAAGTTGGATTTATATCTCTTGGTTGCGACAAAAATAGAGTTGACCTAGAACATATAATTTTCAACATAAAAAATGCCGGATTTGAAATCGTTAATGACCCCAAACTTGCCAATATTATTATTGTTAATACTTGTTCTTTCCTTGAGAGTTCAAGGTTAGAGAGTATCGAAAATATTTTGGAAATGAGTGGATATAAATCAGATAATCTTGAAAAACTCATAGTAACGGGGTGTTTAAATGAACTTAAATATTCTGATTTGAATTCTAGCATGCCCGAAGTAGATGCATTTGTAAATATCAGCGACAATGAAAGAATAGTTGATTTGATATTTTCACTTTACTCTACAAACTATCATCAAGATTATATCGAAGGTAGAATTCTAACCACTCCTAAACATTTTGCATATATCAAAATATCAGAAGGTTGCAATAACTTTTGTAGTTATTGTCTCATTCCTTATATTAGGGGTAGATACAAATCTAGGACTATTGAAGATATTATTTCCGAAGCAAAAACGCTTGCTAATTGTGGTGTTAAGGAAATTATTTTGGTGGCTCAAGATGTAACGAAATATGGCATTGATTTATATAACAAGAAAAAGTTGGTTGAATTACTTAGAGAATTATCCAAAATAGAAAATATCCAATGGATAAGACTGCTATATTGTTATCCTGAAGAAATTGATTTAGACTTGATTGAAGAGATAAAAAATAATACTAAAATTGTTAAGTATTTGGATATTCCTTTGCAACATGTATCAGATAGTATTCTCAAAGCGATGAATAGAAAATCTACAAGTAGTGGAATTTATAAATTATTTGAAAAACTAAAATCTGAAATTCCAAACATAGTTTTGAGAACAACATTTATATTGGGTTTTCCAAATGAAACCGATGATGACTTCAAACAAGTTCTTGAATTTCTTAAGGAATTCAAACTTGAAAACGTTGGATTCTTTAAGTATAGTCGTGAAGAAGGCACTAGGGCTTATAATTTTGAAAATCAGATTTCAGAAGAAATCAAAGAATATAGAGTCAAGGTCGCTTATCAAACACAATACGAAATTCAAAATGAAATTCATGACAAATTAATTGGGCTAGTGTTTGATGCGATTGTTGATGAAGCAAACAAAGACTATTCAGTTTTGAGATTTTATGGACAGTGTCCACAAATTGATGGTTGTATAATAGTGAATGAAAAATTAAACGTTGGACAGTTTTACAAAATAAAAATTATAGACAAATCAGACTATGATTTGATAGGAGAAAGATTATGAATAATTTACCAAACAGAATAACGATTACAAGAATACTATTAATGCCAGTATTTATTGCACTATTTTTGGTATCATTTCCGGGTTCAAAGTTTGTAGCACTAGGAATATTTTTAATTGCTGCCATATCTGATGCTTTGGACGGGTATATTGCCAGAAAATACAGTCTTGTTACCGATTTAGGCAAGTTTCTTGACCCAATTGCCGACAAACTACTTGCAACAACTGGACTTATTATGCTAATAACTGGTGCAAATCCAATAATTCCTATGCCATATGGAATTATTGTTATGTTTGTAATGATTTTAAGAGATTATGAAGTAACTGGACTTAGACAAATTGGTCAACTAAAAGGCAGAATTATTGCTGCAGATAAGGTTGCCAAAATCAAAGCAAACTTTTTGTATTTTACACTAGTTTATGGACTACTTATTTCGGCACTTAGAGAAATTACTATTAATGCCGACTTTATGAAATACTTTACACTTGTATTCTATTTCTTTGTGGGAATTACCACATGTCTAATTGCTCTCTCAGGAATTGTTTATTTGGCTAATAATATATCTGTATTCAAGGACGACAAAGCCGAAGAAAAAGTAGCAGAAAATACTGATACAAACAAAAAAGTAACTGAAAAAAAGAAATCTACAAAATCTAAGACAAAATAATTTAATATGAAAATCGGATGTATTGCTCTTAATTCAAATTTAATATCGTGTGAAAAACAGACCAAGATTATTGAGTATCTAAGTTCGAAACTTTATGAAATAGGGGAAAGTTTTTCTCTTATTTCTTATTTTGAAAATGGCATTGAAAAGATAAGAGATATTGTTAGTCAAAATTTTAAACTTTTGTTTGTTATTGGGACTAATGATGTAATTTATAACCATAATATCAAAGACAACATTTCAAGAATTGTTGGCGACAAATTAGAGATTAATCCTACTGCGTCTCAATCACTTAAATCATATTGTGCAAAATTCAATATTCCTTTTTCTATTCAAGAAGAAATGGAAACTAATCTTCCAACAAAATCAATTCCACTTGTTTTTGAAGAATCATTCTTTAATGGATTTATGTATAAGCATAATGATACTATTCTTATTTATATTCCAAGCGATTTTGAGTTGGTTGAAAATAATTATTCAAAATATATATTACCTCTTATAAATGATTTAACAAATTCAAATTGTAATGTTCAGATAATAAAATGCTTTGGAATTTTGGAAAAAGATATAAAAAATCTAATTTTAGACTGTTTTGGAATAAGCGGAGTAGAAATAAACATAGTAAGCGACGACTTGGATAGTACTATTTTTGTTAGATTTTCATGTGAAATTGAACAAAGCAAACAGAGGGAAATTATATCTAACATTATATCTAAATTGAATAAGTTTATCTATTCTTTGGATAATAGTAGCATATACAAAATGGCAGTTGAATTGCTTAAAGTACAACACAAAAGTATAATTGTTTGTGAAACTCTAACTTATGGCGAAATCTCCAAAAATTTGTCTTTAATTGATAATGACATTATTAATTTTAGTGGAGTATATCCAAATTTTGATATAATTCAAAGAGAAATCAAGATTGATTCACAAATTATTTCTGATTATGGGAAATATAGTGTAAATACGGTATATGAATTGGCTAATGCTATGCTTGAAACCAAAACTGGTGACTTGGTTTTATTTGTGCTTGGCGACAAAAATTCGGATATTTGTTATATGGCAATAGGCGATTTTGATGGAATTCATGTATACAAAAACAAGATTAATATCAAAAATTTAAACTTGATAGGTAATTTGTCAAAAACTGCACTATTTTATTTAATTAAAAAACTTAAACAAAATGATTTGTGTTTTTGATATTTTGGTGTATAATATTTATAGAACAAATGTTTAATAAAGGATAATTTAACTATGGACGAAAATAAGAAAAAACAATTAGAACAAGCCATTTCTCAGATTGAAAAACAATTTGGCAAGGGGTCTATTATGAAACTTGGCGATGACGTTGAAAGAACAATTGATGTTATTCCAACGGGTTGTATGACACTTGATTATGCTTTGGGTATAGGTGGTGTTCCAAGAGGTAGAATTATTGAAATATACGGGCCAGAAAGTTCGGGTAAAACTACTGTTACTCTACACATACTTGCACAGGCACAAAAGTTGGGCGGAACTGCTGCATTTATTGATGCAGAACATGCTCTTGACCCACAATATGCAAAACGTCTCGGTGTAGATATTGACAATCTATATATCTCTCAACCAGATACTGGCGAACAAGCATTGGAAATTTGTGAGGCATTGGTCAGAAGTGGTGCAGTTGATTGTGTAATCATAGATAGTGTCGCAGCACTTACTCCAAAAGCAGAAATTGATGGCGAAATGGGTGATAGTTTCATGGGAGTTCAGGCTAGACTTATGAGTCAAGCATTGAGAAAATTGACCGCTATTGTTAACAAAACGAATGCGTGCGTAATATTCATTAACCAATTAAGAGACAAAATTGGAGTAATGTATGGAAATCCAGAAACTACTACAGGCGGTAAGGCGCTTAAGTTCTACTCCTCGATTAGAATGGATATTAGAAAAGTTGATGTAATAAAAGATGGAACTGAGATTGTGGGCAACAAAACTAGAGTTAAAATTGTTAAGAACAAACTTGCGCCACCATTTAAGACTGCTGAATTTGATATTATGTATGGAACAGGGATAAACAACGAAGGTTGTGTAATTGATATGGCAATTGAACTCGATGTAATTCAAAAGAGTGGTTCTTGGTATAGTTATAACGGTGAAAAGATTGGACAAGGAAAAGATAACGTAAAAATCTTCTTGCAACAAAATCCTGAAACATATGAAATTGTCAAAGACCAAATTAGAGAAAAATTACAAAACCACAAAGTTACTGAAGACTAAAAAAATGTAAGTTTACAATAAATGTAAACTTACTTTTTTTTAATTGCATTTTATTCTTAAGTAAACAACCATGCAAAGTCGTTGATGCTATTATTATTTACAATATCTTTGTATTCTTTTTTAAGAACTATGCTTACTTTGTTTGAATTAGTTTCTGCCGAACTGTAATTAGATTTTGCTTTGACATAATATGTGTAATTTGTATTTGGCTGAATATTTGTATCAATATACTCATATGTTCCAGAAAAATCCTTTACAGTTTTTATTAGATTATAATTATTAGTTGACTTTCTAAAAATTTCATACGTATTGTAATCCTTGGCATCAAAACTTAATTTAATGCTATTTTTATATTCTACTTTTGAAAGAATAATTTCATCTAATTTTTCAAAAATAGTCGATGAATTGATGGGTTTAAATTTGGAATTTATTAGACACTTGGTTTGGAATCTTTCGGGAACATTGTCACCCAAAACGACTTCGTGCAATTCGTTTAGCGTTTTGATATCTATGATAATTTCTTCAACCCCATTTGGTTTATCAAACCATGTAGGTGTTTTGTTTTTGTAGATATTTTCCAATACGTCTTTTATCATTTCGGTAGCATAAGTTCCGCCATTGTTTTTGCCTTCCAAATGATAGTCGCTTTGCATTGTATAGTTTCCAAGCCATGTGGAAATTGTGTAGTCATTTGTGTAAGCTAAACTATATACATCAGTATTAAGATTAGTACCTTTGACAGCGACCGTGCCAGTCTTTCCAGCAACATTAAATCCTAATTTTGATAGTTTTTTTGATGTTCCATATTCAACACTGTATTTAAGAATATCTGTCATAAGATATGCACTTTCGGAAGAAAATACGTTAGTTTCTGTCAAATTCCTATTATATATTGTCATATTGTTTGAATTGTTTATTTTTTTAATAAAGTTGCTATTTGTGTAATTTCCTTTGTTTGTTAGTACTGAATAACTATCTGTTAAATCTTTTAGTGTGATTCCATCAGTAAATCCTCCTAGTGCGATTGCAAGGTTATTATCAAATTCATCATTAAATTTTATTCTGCATTTTTTTGCATATGATTTACACTTTTCAAGACCTAATTCCATAGTTAATTTGATGGTTGGAATATTTAAACTTTGAGCAACAGCATCTTCGACAGCCACATATCCATGATATACATTTCCAACATTATTTGGAGAGTATCCATCTATTTCAATTTTTTCATCAAGTATTTGAGTTTTTGAATTTATAAGTCCTTCGTTTAATGCTGGTGCATATGTCAAAATCGGTTTAATTAGACTGCCTGGTTGTCTTTTGATATCGACTAAATTATATTTACTTCGTCCAGCAATCGCACTTACTCCATAGGTACTATTATCTATAATGATTGCTAAACTATCTGCAATATTTCCATTTCTATTTTTGTGATAATACTTGTCGTCACAAATAGTTTTGTGTAGTATGTTTTGTTGATTTAAATCTTGATATGTATAAATTTTATATCCACCATGTAGCACATTGCTGATGTTTGTATTTAGAATTTTGCTTGCTTCTTCAAGAACATATCTGCTATATAAGTCAAGCGTATCTAATGTGTTTGAAATATTACATTTGCTTATATCTATCTCTTCGCTTAGTGCATTTAAGTATTCTTCATTTGATATTTTTCCGTCGTTTAGCATTTCTTTCAAAACTATATTTTTTCGCTTGATTGCATTTTCCATATTGTTAATTGGGCTATAATTATTAGGGGATTTTATACACCCCGCAAGAACACAACTCTCAGATAGGGTAAGTTCACTTGGCTTTTTTGAAAAATATGTTTTGCTTGCATTTCCTATCCCATAAGCACCATTGCCAAAGTATATAGTATTGAGATATGTTTCAAGAATTTTGTCTTTGGTCTCTATTTTTTCAAGTTTTTTGCTAAGATACGCTTCTTTTAATTTTCTATCAAAAGTTTTTTCGTTAGTCAAAAATCTGTTTTTAACTAATTGTTGAGTTATAGTGCTTGCACCTTCTCCCAAATTTTTTGATTTTAAATTGTTTAGCATGGCCTTTGCGATTCTTTTGTAGTTTAGTCCTTTGTGCTTATAAAATTGTTTGTCTTCAATTGATAAAAATGCTTGTCTAGTTTCCATATTAATTTGGTCAAGTGGAATGTAATTATCTTCTAGTTTTTCTGAAAATGTTAGTTCATTTCCGTTAGCATCAAATATTTTTGAATAGTTGTATTCATTGTTTGTTAGCCTAATATTCATGTTTTTAACAGATTTAATTGCGTTATTTATATAAAGAAAAGCAACAGATAAACTTAATATTATCAAAATCATCATTATAAATAATACTAACAAAATAATTTTTTTCTTTTTCATTTAATCACCACATAGTTATTAGTTTTACGAAAAGTTCTTGTATTTTTAAATAAAATATTATATACTTATCTTGTACAATTATGTAAAATAAATTACTATAGAGAGATAATAAGAAATAATATGAAATATTTTATAAAAACTTTTGGCTGTCAAATGAATGTGCATGAAAGTGAAAAATTAGCAGGTGTTTTGGAAAGTCTTGGCTATGATATTGCTAATGATATAAGTAGTGCTGATGTAATCGTGTTTAATACTTGTTGCATAAGAGATGGTGTTGAACAAAAAATAATGGGCAATATTGGTGCTGTTAAAAAACTGAAAAAAGCCAATCCTAATTTGATTGTTGCAATTTGTGGTTGTATGTCTCAAGCCGACGGACGAAGCGAATTAATTCACAAAAAGTTTCCATTTGTGGATATTATTTTTGGCACACATAATATTCATTTGTTCAAGGATTTTCTTATTCAATTTAATAAAAATCACCAAAAAATATCTAATATTTGGAAAGAAGCCGACGGAATATATGAAGACGTCAAAATTGTTAGAGACAATATGTTTTCAAACGCATGGGTTAATATCAACTTTGGCTGTAATAACTTTTGTTCATACTGTATTGTTCCTTATGTTAGGGGTAGAGAAAGGAGTAGAGACTATAGGGATATAATAAAAGAAGTCGAAGGCCTTGTGCATGACGGATTTAAATATGTTACTTTGCTTGGTCAAAATGTAAATAGTTATGGAAATGATTTAAATGACCCAAAAATTAATTTTGCATTTTTGCTAAACGAAGTATCAAAAATTCCTGGCGATTTCAAAATTAAATTTATGACATCTCATCCAAAAGATTTATCTGAAGAAGTTATCAAAACTATTGCAAACAACGATAAAATTTGCAAAGTTATTCATTTGCCAATTCAATCGGGAAGCAACTTGATATTGAAGTCAATGAATCGAAAATATACAAGAGAACATTACCTAGACTTGATTGAAATGATTAGAAAATACATCCCAGATGCATACATTTCAACTGATATTATAGTGGGCTTTCCTGGAGAAACTGAGCAGGATTTTTTGGATACATATAATCTTGTTAAACAAGTTCGATATGACGGAGTGTTTGCTTTTATGTTTTCAAAAAGAAGCGGAACAAAGGCATATCTTATGGATAATCAAATTGATGAAGATACAAAGAAAGACAGAATTCACAAATTGCTTGCACTAACAAAAACTATTACAAAAGAAAAAAATATCGAACTTGTAAACAAAACTATTGATGTTATATCCATAAAAGATACTTTGCAAGGATATGAATGTATGACCGATAGTGGAAAGACATTGTTTGTATCAGACAAATTAGAACCAAACAAGTTTTATAGTGTAAAAATAACTAAGTTTGCAAATAACAAATTATTTGCTGAATTATTAAGGGAGAAATGATGAGAGTAGACCCTAATGACAAAAAATTGTCGCCAATGATGAGACAATATTTGCTAACAAAACAAAAATACAATGATGCAATACTTTTCTTTAGATTAGGCGACTTTTACGAAATGTTTTTTGAAGATGCCGAACTTTGCGCAAGGATACTTGAATTAACTCTTACTGGCAAGGATTGTGGGCTTGAAAAGCGTGCGCCTATGTGCGGAGTTCCACATCATGCCTGTGAGGGATATATTGCAAAACTAGTAGACAACGGATACAAAGTTGCTATTTGTGAGCAATTAACTTTGCCCGAAAAAGGAGTAAAAGTTGTTGAACGTGATGTTGTAAGGATAATTACTCCCGGAACTTTGATGGAAAGTTCTATGCTTGATGAAACAAAAAATAACTATATTGCATCGATTTTTAAACAAAAAGATTGCGTGGGAATATCTGCAATAGATATTTCAACCGGTAAATTTATTGCAACGGAGTTTTTGGAAAATAATATTTTAACAAAAGCTAATGATTTTTTGGTGAGTATCAAACCTAGCGAAGTAATAGTAAATGCCGACATGCAATCATTTTACGATTCTCTAATGTCAGTTCAATCTGGTTATCTTCCAAAGTGTGAATTATTAAGTGATGAATACTTCGATTACAAAGAGGCACAAGCAACACTTAAAAATCAGCTTAAATTGGAGACTTTGTCTAAACTTGGAATCAATAATAGACAATTTGCAATTTCCAGTGCTGGGGCTATTTTAAAATATATTTTTGAAACTCAAAAACGACAACTTAGTCATATAAATAGCATTGAATTTGTAAACACTGAAAACTATATGCAACTCGATGCAAATACCCGAAAAAATTTAGAACTTACCGAAACTATAAAAGATAGAAAAAAACGCGGAACACTTTTTTGGGTTTTGAATAAAACAAAAACATCGATGGGCGCTAGACTACTAAAATCATATATTGAACAGCCTTTATATAATGAAAAATCTATTATAAATAGATTAAATAGTGTGGAAGAATTAGTAAAAAATATCGTTATTAGAGAAAAATTAAGCGAAATCTTATATGATATTTATGACATAGAAAGATTGGTTGGAAGAATAAGTTACAACAACTTGGTTACAGCTGATTGTATTTTACTCAAAAAATCACTATCACTTGTTCCAGAAGTAAAAAATGCACTCGAAAAATTCTCAGCTACTAATTTGATGAGAATCAAAGATAATTTGTTCGATTTTTCTGACATTGTTGAATTGCTAGACAAGTCGATTGTTGACAAAAATGATGACAGCAGAGACAAACGTGATGGCGAAATCATTAAATATGGTTTTAACAAAGAGCTTGACGAATATATGGACATTTCTAAATCAACAAAGGATATAATTGCCAAACTTGAAGCCAAGGAAAAAGAAGAAACCAAGATTAAAAATCTAAAAATTGGCTACAATAAAGTTTTTGGCTATTATATAGAAGTTCCAAATTCTCAAAAAGACATGGTTCCTTATAGATATACAAGACGTCAAACATTGTCAACTGGCGAAAGATTTATAACAGACGAACTCAAGGAATATGAGGAAAAAATACTAAATGCAAACCATCTCAAAGAAGTTTTGGAACAAAATTTATTTGACCAAATACGTCAAAAATTACTTGAAAAAATTGAACTTATGAAATTGTCTGCAAGTGCAATAGCCGAACTTGATGTTTATTTATCTTTTGCTTCAACTGCAATGGAAAACAACTATGTTAAGCCGATTATTTCAAAAAATAGCAACATTGAAATCATAGGCGGAAGGCATCCGATTGTTGAAGTTATCAATAAACAAGAAGATTTTGTGCCAAATGATACAATTTTAAATAATTCTGACAGTCGAACTATGATAATTACAGGCCCAAATATGGCTGGAAAAAGCACATATATGCGTCAGGTAGCATTGATTACACTTATGGCACATTTGGGTAGTTATGTTCCTGCTACTTCTGCAAAAATTGGTCTTGTTGACAAAATTTTTACTCGAATAGGTGCGTCAGATGATTTGTCGATGGGTCAAAGTACTTTCATGGTAGAAATGACGGAAGTAAGCAATATTTTAAAGAATGCTACAAATAATTCTCTACTAATACTTGATGAAATTGGAAGGGGAACATCTACATTTGATGGTCTTAGTATTGCATGGTCAGTCATAGAGTATATATCCAAAAATTTGTATTCAAAGACACTCTTTTCAACTCATTATCACGAACTAACAGAGTTAGAGGGGATTTTGGAAGGGGTTAAAAACTATCAAATTACAGTCAAGGAATTTAACAACTCAATTATTTTCTTGAGAAAAATTGTTCGTGGTGGAGCAAGTCGAAGTTTTGGAATCGAAGTTGCATCACTTGCCGGCCTTCCCGACGATGTTTTGACAAGAGCAAAAGATATTCTGCATGTGTTAGAAGAAAATGATTTGTCAAAGGAAACTAAGATTACATCAAAACTTGATTCAAATTATGCAATTAAAAACACTGAGAACACCAAAAATTCCAAGAAAGTAATGGGAATTTTGGAAGATTTGGATATAAATTCTCTAACACCACTAAATGCTTTTGATATTTTGATACAACTAAAAAATTATTTAAATAAGGATTAATATGTCAAAAATTAATATTTTAGATAAGGAAGTTTATAATAAAATAGCTGCTGGCGAAGTCGTTGAAAAACCCGCATCTGTTGTCAAGGAATTGATTGAAAACAGTATTGACGCTGGTGCTACTAATATTACTATCGAAATAATTGATGGTGGAATAACTAAAATCAAAGTAATTGATAATGGCTGTGGAATTGAAAAAGATGACTTTGATAAGGTTTTTTTGGCACATGCTACAAGCAAAGTTAAAACTATATACGATTTGAGTAATATTGGAACATTGGGATTTAGGGGTGAGGCACTTAGTTCAATTGCATCTGTTTCAAAGGTATCAATGATTTCAAAAACCGAAAACGACATCGGTTATACAGTCAAGGTTATTGGTGGCGAAATGGGGGAAATTCAGCCTGCTGGTGCTACTAGTGGAACTTGTATGACTATTGAGGATTTATTCTTTAATATTCCCGCAAGAAAAAAGTTCTTGAGAAAACCCAAAATGGAAGAAAACGAGATTACCAACTTGGTTTCTAGACTAATTATGGCCAATCCAAATATTTCTATAAAATATATTGCAGATAACAAACTTGTTTATCAATCATATGGCACAGGTCTATATGATGCAATTTATTCTGTGTATGGAAAGACGATAGTTGACAATATTTTTGATTTTAGTTTTGAAAGGGGCGACTTTAAGTTTAGCGGATATTTGTGCAAACCTACTTTTTCAAAGTCTAATAGAACATATCAGACCCTAATAATTAATGGCAGATATGTAATTAATCAAACAATATCAACTGCTATTTACAAAGCATATGAAAACTTTATAATGAAAGGAACCTTTCCATTCTTTGTAATTAATTTAAGTATCCCACTTGACAAAATTGATGTCAACGTTCATCCAAACAAACTAGATGTCAAATTTGAAAACAATAACGAATTATTTGGACTTGTATACACTCAGGTATCAGATATTCTATTTAATATCAATAATACAAAATCTATTACTCTCGACGAAAATGCAACTGAAACATTTGTAGTGGATAAATCTCAATTAACGACACTTGACAAAAATGTCGGCTCTGAATACAAGCCTAATGAAAATTTCTCAAATATTCAGACTGATATAAATAATGAAGAACATTCAACTACCAAAGATATTGAAAATTACGAAAGCAATGGATATTATAATAAATCTACAAATGATAGTAGTTGCGAAAATGATATTAAGGAAGTGGATTTGACTGATACAGAAACTGTATCGGATGGCAAGGTTATTAAAAGCCCCGAACCACTTGATTTCAAAGTGAATTCACCCGTGTTTAATTTTGGTGATTATGTAAATAATAACACACTCAAAGATTCCACAAAAAATCTAGTTCAAGACAAAATTAATGAGTGTGATAACAATTTCAAAGTTATTGGAACGTTGTTTGATACTTATATTCTTATCGAAAAAGATAAAAACTTACTTTTGATTGACCAACATGCTGGACACGAAAGAATATTGTTTGATAAATTTTGCAAAGAACTAGAGAACAAACAAGTTGCAATTCAACCGTTGCTTGTACCATATGTACTTGAAACAAATATAGTTGAATCAAATTTTATTAATGACAATATTCAAGTTTTGAATACATTGGGATTTGAACTAGATAGTTTTGGAGATAATTCATTTAAGGTATCTTCTGTCCCAATGTTACTACAAAATATCAATTTAGATGAGTTTTTTGACAATATTCTTAGAGATGTTGACAATAAGTTAATTATTTCCAAGAGTGATACACTAAGAGATTATTTAGCAAAATCTGCATGTAAGTCAGCAGTTAAGGGAAAAGATGTTCTATCCAAAAATGAAATTGATTGTTTGCTCAATAAGATTACAAGCGACACTCAAGTACTTTTGTGTCCACACGGAAGACCAATTATTGTATCTGTTTCAAACAAAGAAATTGAAAAATGGTTTAAAAGGATTAGTTAAATGGATTATGATAGTTTAATAATAATTGGGCCAACCGCTAGTGGAAAGACCGACATATCAATTAGACTTGCACACAAACTCGACTCACAAATTGTAAATGCGGATAGTATGTATATCTACAAAAATTTTGATATCGGTACTGCAAAACCAACTAATCAAGAGATGCAAAATATTAAGCATTATCTAATTGACTTTGTTGATCCGAAAGTATACTATAGCGTTGCAAACTTTAGAGAAGATGCAAAAAAAGTTTTGGATGATTTGCAAAGCAAAAATATTTTTCCGATTGTTGTTGGTGGAACGGGGTTTTATATTGATAGTCTTTTGAACAATTATTCATATGGCGGAAATCAAGACCAAAAATTACGTCATGAGTTAGAACAAGAACTAACTTACAAAGGCAAAGAATATTTGTTTGAAAAGCTTGAAAAGTTAGACCCGATTACATCAAAGAAACTTCATCCTAATGATACAAAGAGAGTTTTGAGAGCGATTGAAATTTGTTTAACTACCAAATCTCGAAAGTCAGATATACAAAACGATAATGATATAATTCTAAAAAATCCATTAATTATAGGTTTGGATATTCCTAGACAACAACTCTATGATAGAATCAATCTACGAGTAGATAACATGCTAAAAAACGGACTACTTGACGAGGTTAAGAGCCTTGTTAAATTGGGTTATACTCCGGATAATTCTAATGCGATGAAAGGCATTGGATACAAAGAATTATTTTCATATCTAAACGGGGATATAACTTATGACGAGGCAGTTCTTAAGATTAAACAACACACTCGAAATTATGCAAAAAGACAAATAACGTGGTTCAAAAGAAATAATAATATAGTTTGGTTAAATCCGCTAAGTAATGATTGTATAAATAAAATTTTAGAATTACTTGGCAAATAAAAAAGCAAATTAACTTTGTATTTATTTACAAAACTAATTTGCTTTTTTTTTAAAATTTTCTAACTAATCCAACAACTTTTCCTAATATCTGCACGTTATCTACAATAATAGGGGAAAATTCGTCGTTTTCTGGCTGTAGTCTAAAATGTCCGTTTTCTTTGAAGAATCTTTTGATTGTGGCACTATCATCAATAAGTGCTGCTACAATGTCTCCATTGTCTGCGCTGGATTGTTGTCTAAGAACTATTTTGTCACCGTCATATATTCCTGCATTTATCATGCTGTCGCCCTTGGCTGTTAGCATAAACAAATTATCGCCTTTAAATAATGTTTGAGATACCATAAAGTATTCATCGGTTGTCTGTACTGCCAAAATAGGTTCGCCACACGTTACTGTTCCAAGAACGGGGATTTTTGTAAGCCCTTCGTCGTTAAAAGGTTTAATTGTTGTAATTGTCGCTATTTCATTATCAATAATTTCAAGTGCCCTATTTTTATTAGGATTTTTCTTGATTTTATTGCTATTTTCCAACTTATTTAAATAATAAAATATTGTACTAGTAGAACTAACCTTGATAGCCTTGCACATTTCGCGAACTGTTGGGGGATAGCCATTATCATTTTGATAGTTCTTAATAAAATTAAATAATTGTTCTTCCTTAGAATACTTTGTCATAACATTCTCCTACTTATTAACTAAGATTATGTTATCACAAAGTTTTTCAAAAGTCAAACAAATGTTCTAACTTTTTTATCTAAATCTAACTTTTTGTGCTGCATTTCTTCTAATATCATCAGATATAGCGGCATAGTGTTTTCGAGTTGTATTTACGTCTTTGTGTCCCAAACAATCCGCAACAACATAAATGTCATTAGTCTCTCTGTACAAGTTTGTGCCGAAAGTACTACGTAATTTGTGGGGGGTTATTTTTTTAAGTGGATTTACAATTTTGCTATATTTTTTAACTAATTTTTCGACAGCTCTTACTGAAATTCTTTTGTTTTGAAGGCTTAAAAACAGTGCTTTTTCGCTTCCTTCTACTGGTTTTATCTTTTTTCTTTCTAGTATATAATTTTGTAGTGCATCAGATACTTCGTCATTAAAATATAGTATAACTCTATTTCCGCCTTTTCTAGTGACCTTAAATGCATTTTGTTTGAAGTCAAAGTCGTCTATATTAAGTCCAACACATTCCGAAATACGAATACCTGTCCCCAAAAATAAAGATAACATTGCATAATCTCTAGCTTGTGTATGCTTATGAAATCCTTGTTGCATTTTGGTCATATCTTGACCAGTTTCAGCTAAATCCAATACTTTTCCAACCTCATCCATTTCGAGTCTTATTATTTGGTCTTCATGAACTTTTGGGGTATCAATTTTGCTTGCAATATTACTTTTTACAATATCTTTTTTGTAAAAGTACTTAAACAATGCCCTGATGCTACTTAATTTTCGACATCTCGCTTTTTCGCCGTTTTTGTATGTCTTTCCATTGACTTTATAAAGTGAAATGTATTCTAGAAACATTTCCACATGAGTCGAAGTTATCTTATTTAAATCTTCTGGTTCAAATTGAAGAATTGGTTTTTGATAAAATTCCTCTGTTTCATTCACCAAAAAATCAAAGAAAAGCTTGATATCTCTGGCATACCCAAGTCTAGTTAGGGGAGTTGTGTATTGTTCAATTCCCCTGAAAAAATCGCCCAAAAAGCCCGGCAAACCTTTTCTTATTTCTCTAATTTTTAAAATATTGTCTTCATCTCTTTTTGTAAAATAATTATCTTCCATGGAATAACCCCTATAAAAATTTTAATGGTATTTTGCGAATACTTTTAATTATTTTAGCAATTAAAATTTACATTGTAAAGCATTTGATATATATTGTAAATTTAATTTTTTGGCTTATTATTAAATTTAATGTTTTAGGGGGGTTCTTTATTGAATAATACATTTTAATTTAGTGACAAATTGTCGATAATGTGGTATTATATATAATCTGAAGTTAATTTTGAAACGATATCAAATTTAATGATAAGCACTTGTAAATTAATGGCTGACATAGCAAATAAAGACTATTTGGAGTGAAAAATGTATATTGAAAATGAACTAAAAGTACTCAATAATACACAATTAGACTATGATTTACGTGGGAATTTTTTGGAACTTCTAAAAGCAATTATAAATGAAATAATTTTAGATAAACATGCTTTTAAAATAGAAGATTTTAACTTACAATATTTTGATGAATTTACTCTCAAAACAAATTGCCACGAGAATATTTATAATACCTTGTATGTAGAAATTAATCAACCAAATAATTTTAAGCCACAAAAGATAATTAATAAAGCATCAAAAAGTCCAAAACTTTGCTTTCCTGAATTATATTATAGTTTGGAAGAATTCAAAGACGATTTGTTTACAATGCTTGTAAGCAATTTGGATAGCAACAATATAATGTGGAAAGACAAATATTCAGTTTGTTTAAAAACAACAATTAATATTGATGACAAGCCCTTTGATTATTACTTTAGAATAATACCTTGTATAACATATTTTAATGAAAATAATGTTCGGGGACAAATGTACAAAAAAAATGAAGGTATTGAAATTGAATATGTAAATGTTGCTAGAAAAAATTTTGAAAAAAAGAATAAACAAACAAATGATATATTTAGACAAACAATTCTAATTTTCAAAAACTTATTGCTTAGAGAAAAAAATATCAAAGACCTTCCCAGAGAAATAATTGAAACCATGTGTTACAATGTTCCAAATGAAATGTTCAAAGACACTAGACAAGGCACACTTATTAACATGATTAATTATATCAGAAACAATTCTATAAGGGAATTTAAAACACTTGATGAACAAGATTTGGCATTTGTATCACAATACAAATCGATGTCATTAATTTATGTTAAACATGCAACAAAACTTATTGAAAAACAATTAATCAAATAAAAAATCTTTTTATTTATTATGTGAGATATGCAGTAAAATTTAATTTATCATAAGACCAATAATCAATTTGCATCATAAAAAATAAATGAAGATTATCAATATTAAAAAAAATTAATATAATAGTTATAATTAGTGTGGTTATCAAATTCAAAAAAATAATAAATACTAGAGTTCAGTTTAGATAGTTTATAAAAGCTAATAAATTGAACTTTTTTATTTCAAATAGTTTTAATAACGGCTTACGTTCTTTTCAAGTAAATCAAAAGTTTAATTAAATTAACATATAATTAATTTGATGTCAATATCAAATTAATAGAACACATATATCAATAAAATTAAGTACTATGCAACCAGTACTATGCAAAAATATAAATACTCAAAAAATCGGTTTTCTGCAAAGTTTTTTAATAATTGCATAATGTTATTCAAATCAAATATTAATGATATTATCAAAACATAAATAAACTATTTTTGACACTATTGTTATTTGATGCATTGACCAGTCAAAATATGCCAAACTATTCGCAAAAGTTGTCTTTTGCGAATAGTTTTCATACACAAATTTGATATAATTTCTCAATAAAAACATGAAATTAGGAATAAAAATTCTTGTTGCGTGACATAAATTTAGTTTTGTGTATGCACTAATTAACTACCCTATTTATATGGACTATAGTAATTTTGATTTAAAATATTATTAGTTATTGTTTTTTTAAAGAAATTATTTGAATCAGTTAAAAACTTTTTTAATAAAATTATTAGCCTATTTAGATGATGCCATTAATTAAAAAACGATGCATGTGGCGTTTCCCCCACATTGCATCGTTCTATTTTGATAAAAATTTTTTCAAAATATTTACTAAAATTAAACATAATCAAATATGAAAATCTTCATCTAAACAACGTTAATGTATAATCAAAATCTTTGAGAACTTTTTGTTGCACTTTGTAACTTGGAAGTATTGTACTAATAATTTTATAAAAATCTTTGGAATGATTGAATTCAAGTATGTGTGCTAATTCGTGAATTAGCACAAAGTCAATCGCCTTGTGTGGAAGCATTAAAAGTCTAAAGTTTAGTTTTATATTTTTGTAGTTATCACAACTACCCCAACGTGTTTTACTATTACATATACTTACGCCTGAATAGTCTATTTGCATTATGTCAGCAAAATATTCAAGTCTCTGTTTGAGAATTTTGTTTGCTTCAAGTATGTACCACTTTTTAATTTTATATAGTATTGTCTCACTATCAGTATTAGGAACTAACATTGCCTCATCTGTTAGTTCAACTTTTTTGAGTCCATTAACTTTATTTATATCATATTTTTTTCCAAAAAATAAAATTTTGTTGTAATCTAATACGTCTTTATTAATATTTAATTTTCTTTCAATTTCCTGTTGTTTTGAAACAATCCACTTTTCTTTTTCGGAAATATATTTAATAATATCGTTCATATTAAGACGCATTGGAGCATGAACAACTAGACTGCCATCTTTTGTGACTGTAATACACAAACTACGCCTATGAGTTCTAACAATTAAGTCTGGCTTAACCATCAAAAAAATATCCTTATAAAAAATTTTTAATTACAAATAAGTATAACAAAAAATGATTTTTCTATCAATTAAAATTCACCTAAATTGTGTCGAATTTGATACATTGCATAGTATTTTGTTTGACTAATTTTGTATAATATTATAATATATGATTGAAATAGTTTAATTAAATATATTTTAGGGAGAATATATGGCAAAGAAAAAAAGAAAAAAAATAGCATCAAGAGGTTCAGTTAATGACACCATTTTGAAAACTCTAGTTGGTGGCGACAAATATGGTTATGAGATAATCAAGGAAGTCGAAGAATACTCTGACGGAAAAATTATTCTTAAACAACCAAGTCTATATAGCAGTCTTACTAGATTTGAAGAAAAAGGGTTTGTTAGTTCCTATTGGGGAGATAGTGATATTGGCGGAAGACGTCATTATTATCATCTAACCGAAAAGGGACACGAATACTATTTGAGTCAAGTTCAAAATAAAGATAACAAAAATATTAAGCCAGTGACCGCCCCAATAGATAATGTTGTATTTAAACAACAACCAACTAATGATTTGCTTGTCAATAACCCGACTGCTAATACTGTGTCTACTCAAAGTATGCCTGAGATTTCAATAGAGGATAATGATTTACCTACTGAAGTTATGGAAAACCAAGTTTTGGAAGAAACTGAAATACCTGCCATTGTAGATTTCAAAGAAGTTGAGACAGTTCCGCAAGATATTTTGTATGACCATAGATTTCATATATTAACCCCTATTGAGGAAAAAATTGATAAAGAAACCATACAAACTGTGCAGGAAAATAATTCACAAAATATTTTGGGTCAAAATAATATATCAACTCAAATAGATAATACATTTGTAAGTTCTTCAAATGAAAACAAACTCTACAAAAGTGATGAAGACGAAGAACTTTGGGGCGAAATTAAACTCTCTGCCAAGACAAACAATAAAAATTGTGCAAAGTCCCCTAACAAACGATTATACTTTTCAAAACGCAAAAAAGCACAAAAGGTTGTGCTTGATGTGGACGGAATATATAAATTAAGAGATGCCGACTATGTTCCAAGAAAAGAAAAACAAATTAATAGAATAATAGATAATGTAGGAAAAAGAATTCCTAACAAAAATTTTGGATATGCAGAATATTCTAAACCAACTACCCCACCAAAAGAACTTACTGATGAGGAACGCAGAATAAGAAACGAAAATTTCTTGAACAAATTTAATTCACTCACAAAATCTAGATTAAAACCTGTTACTCCTACACCTGAAATCTCGCCCGAACCAAAAGTTGAAATTGACTATCGTTCAAAACTAGACATATTTAATACTAACGATGTAGAAGAAGAAAAACAAGAAACTTTAAATGATGACAACAACAAAACTCAAAACAATTTATTTAATTACATCGAAGAAGAAAATGACGAATCAAATAATAACCAAAATTTTGAAATAACAAATGGTCATGATGTTGTCGAAGACGAAGATGACAAGTTTATTGATTTTGAACCAGTAGATTTTGAAACAAAGTCCGAAAACAAAAAGTATGTCGAAGAAATTTCAAACATTCCACATCAAGAAAATGTAAAAATTAGTAGATATGAAAACAAAACAAACGCTATCTTATCTGATAAATCCTACGTACTTATAAACAAGGTTAAATGTTTGTTTGGCTTTGTGATGTTGTTATTTATGATTGCCGAAACTACTATTAGTTTGTTTGTTTTCAAAGGCAATGGACTTATTTTTGAAAATGACAAAACAGTCTTTATATTTGCTTATATTCTTTCAATTGTTGTTCCGCTTGGATTTATGCTACCTATACTATTTAATCCAAACGAACACAAACTGAATAGTTTTAAATTAAAGTATGCTATGATTTTTGGAATATTGACTTTTCTAATATCAATTGTACTTATTTATTGCTTTAATTCACTTGCTGGATTTGAACTAGATAACTTTAAGTACTTTGCTGTTAAATTAATATTACCTATAATATTAACCTTTAATTTTATTATACTACCACCTATATATGGATTAATTATAA
Organism: Clostridiales bacterium; assembly: GCA_003524095.1. Lineage (GTDB taxonomy): Bacteria > Bacillota > Clostridia > Christensenellales > UBA1242 > UBA11490. The sequence continues at coordinate 502,517 of DOEE01000003.1, read as the reverse complement.
AATCGAAAAAATTCTACGACTAATGCTTATCAGTTTGATTTTTGCTTTTTGGATTTCTTTCGTTTAAATACTTTGTTAAGAATAAAATCTTGCATTTTGTCTTGATATTTGTATGTAACAAATATTATCGCAACAACCAAAACAAGTATTGCAATCCAAGCATATACTCCCCAACCTGTAAATGGAATCACATATCCGCTTCCAAAAAACGACATACAAATTACACCAATAGGTCTAGTGATTGTCGTAACCCAAGCGAATGTCTTGAATTTCATGTTCGTAATTCCAGCGATTAAACACAAAATATCGTCAGGAAACATTGGAAGCAAAAATGCGATTGCCAAAAAGAATGCACCACGTTTTCTCAAGATTTCTGAGTATTTATCTGTATTTTCTTTTCCTACTATCCACGCTACAATCTTATACCCAAAGGTTTTGCCAATAAAAAATGAAACAAAAGAGCCAATTAGTATTCCGATTGAACAATATAGACCGCCAAGCATAGGTCCATAAATTAGACTACCTACTACACAAATAATAGCCGCTGGAACTGGCAGAATAATAACTTGTGCGGTTTGTATTAGGATATAAACATAAATGCCCTTTTCCTTGGTTGAAAGAATATAACTTTTCAAACTTTCAACCGAAGATATAGTTGAAATGATATTATACTTAGATAGAATTGTATACCCTATTATCGAAAGAGACAAAGTAATATATAACACAAATAATATTTTGCTAGTTTTTTGCATTTTGAACCATTTGAAAACTATGGACAAAAAATAAATTATATTAGTTCCAATAAGTAATATAACCTTAACAATTGAACTAATATTATCCACTTTGATAAACGTCAAACAAACAAATACTGCTGTCAAAAGCAACGAATTAAAAAGGAAATACAATATTTTTTTAGTCATATTCACCTGCAAGATTTAATCTAATAATAATATATTGCAAGCATAAATTGATTATAACTAAATTAGAATGAAAAAGGAGAAAATATTTTGAAAGTTGTGCTAGATGTATCCAATGTCACCAAGGCATTTGGAAATAGAGTCGCCGTTAATAACGTTTCGTTTACCTTACACGAAGGTGAAATTTTTGGTTTTCTTGGCCCAAACGGAGCGGGAAAAACAACTACAATGAAGATGATATGTGGACTTTGTGGAATAACAAAAGGAACTATTAGGATTTGTGGTTTTGATATGCCAAAAGACAAAGAAAAAGCACTTGCTAATGTAGGCGCATTGATTGAAAATCCCCTAATGTATCCAAACATGACCGGCCTAGACAATTTAAAATACTATGCAAGTCTTTATAAAAATATCCATATAGACGATATCATGAAATATTCAAGAGTTGTGGGACTTGAACACAGACTCAAAGATAAAGTCAAAACATATTCGTTAGGAATGAAGCAACGTTTAGGTATAGCCCAAGCACTATTACACTCACCCAAACTACTAATTTTGGACGAACCTTTGAGTGGACTTGACCCAAATGGCGTTAAGGAAATGAGAGACTTTTTGAAAACTCTTGCAAAAGAATATAATATTGCAATTTTAATATCTAGCCATATGCTTAGTGATATGGAACAAATTTGCGATACAATTGGAATAATTAATAACGGACAACTTTTGGAAATTAAATCAATGAATTCTCTCAAAGAGAGTATTGAAGGCACTAGTCGTATTCAAATCAAAGTAGATTATCCTAATTTTGCAGGCAAAATAATTGTTAACGAGCTACAATTAAAATGTGAACTCGCTGGTAACAAGGTTTTGGTTTATGCTGATGAAAGCAGAATTAACGATGTAACTTCTAGTCTTGTAAAGTATGGTATTTCTATTTTTGGAATTGAATTAGTATCCAAATCACTTGAACAAATTTTCTTAGATATTATTAACTCAAAATCCAAAGGAAAAACAAGTATTATATAAAGGAGAAAGAAATGACTAGTACATTTAGATTAACTAGAGCGGAATTTAAAAAGATATTCAAAAGAGCTAGTGTGTATATCATGGCACTACTCTTGCTTGTTGCAGTGCTTATTTCAATGTATTTGTTTAAGCCAATTGAAAAAGTAGATAACTTGGTTAGTTATGGCGAAAATTTAACAGTCGAAAATTACTATAATAATTTCTTTTCGTCCGACCTACCCCAAAGCAAAAAAGCAATTGATAAGTCTTTTGATAACACAAATTCAATTCTTAATTATTATGAGATTAATCTTGATAGAGATACAAAACTTAATCAAAACTATATTGATGTTGTAGGTTCTTTTGATGAACTAAAAAACACAAATGAACCCACAATCAAAGAACAAAAATATTCTAATCTAAAAACCAACTTGCAATCAATGCTTAATAACATTTCTAACTTTGACGACCTTAATTTATATAAACATATTGAGTTTATTAAAAATGGCACAACTTATGTCAAAGAAGGAAATACCTACAAAACCTACAAATTATCAGATTTGTATTTGGATAACTATACAAGTAGTACAAAGTCTTTGCTTAATAAAACAACAACTTTTAATAGTACTCAAATAATCGAAACATACGAGACAAACGATTTCAAACAATTATTGCAAAACGAAATAAATGCTAGTATTGATTATATCCCCCGCACTATTTATATTTTGTCAAAAGATATAAAGGACCAGTATGATTATTTTAATCAAGAATTTGCCAAAGGTTCTAGTAACATAGATAGATGCGAAATAACCCGAAAAAATTTGCTTAATAGTTGCAAAAATTTAAAAGATTATCTAGGTATTGTTTTTGACAATGATTTTCCAATAGTGCTTGTAAACAAACAACTAAAAAGTGAAGTTTTTAATCAATTAGACAATGCAATAGAAAACCTAACATCAGGGTTTACAGGAACTACCAAAACAATTTCTCATTACAAAACACTAAATGATAATTTAATAAGTATCAATCTTCCTAATTACTTTAAATCGACTTTTGATGTATCAAAAAACAATGTGTCTCAAGTAAAACTCAAAACTTCGACTCTCGAGGAATTTAACAAAGTTAAACAAAAGGTTGAAAGCAATAGAGAAGAACTTATCAAAGTTGTCAAAAAATATCGCAGTGACGAAACCATACGTAATATTCAAATCAAAATAACCGATTATAATTTGCTTGCAAATAGTTACAAAACATACTTTATTGATACAATTCTATTAAATCTAAGCAAAAATTATCGAAGCACTGACTTTGCTAACTTATATAATTATCAACTAAATGAATTCAATAGTTATCAAACTCAAGAGAGAATCACTGCAAACAAATATTATATCAATAATAATATCTATTCTGACTCGTTCTTGACAAATTTCTCATTTGAACAAAATAGCGGAAAAACAACTAATGCTATGGACTATATGTATTTTTCAATGGAAATTTGTACAGTACTTATTACAATATTTGCCATGATGCTTGTATGTAATCTGATTACACAAGAAACAGAAAGCGGAACAATTAAATTATTACTCACAAGACCATACAAACGTTCAAAAATTATTACTGCCAAATTGTTTGCGACAATTTTCTTCGTAATTTGTTTTGTAGTATTTTCAGCACTTATTAGTTTTGTTGGCGGTTACTTTGTGTTTGGACTAGATAGTACTAATATTCTTATGATATTCAATTCAACCACAGCATGCGTGATTTCCCCACTACTACTAATGTTGATTAATATTATTACACTTACTCTTGATATAATTTTCTATGTAATATTAGCCTTGATGATTTCAATAATATTCAAAAATTATGCGGGGTCAATATCTTTCTGCTTTGTAATACTTTTGGTTACTTACACCCTTAATATTTTGTTCTCAGGTTCGTTTTGGTACTCACTACTTCCAGGAATGAATTTGCACTTGTTTAAATACTTTGGAAATTCATTTGCTTCAATTAATGAAAACTCGGTACTCAAAAATATTCTCATAACCCCTATTCAAAGTTCAATGAATATTGTATTTAGTTTTCTAATTACTTGTGCTTACTCACTTATCTCACTCGCAATTTCATACTCAGTATTTAATAAACGTGATTTCTAAAATATAATCTAGCGTAAATTTTCAAAAAGTATAATCTTGTAAACAACTAACTATTTATTTAAATTAATTAAAATCAAAAAAACTGATAGACAAAATTAAGTATGCTTAACTTAACTAAAATCTATCAGTTTTTTATTAAATAATTATATTCTTATCAAAAATAAATACAAAAAACTAATGGAGTAAGAAAACTTACTTCATTAGTTTTTTTGTTACATATTAGTAGCACTTTCGTGTAACCAATATTCATAAGGTTTGTTAAGAGTTATACTAATTTCCACATCACGTGTAATAGTATCCAAATTAAACGAACCAAAAGCATTAATGCTACAATTTTGAGTACTGATAGTCTCAATTGTTGTATATTGCGTGTAACTTGCTATCAAATAGTTTGCATCAAGTGTTGGATTGTGCGATACATTTTGATTGACAGTTACATATGAATGTGCAGATGAGTTCAAATAGAACATTGGATAGAATACATAAATATCATAAGTTCCATAACTATCTGTAGTTACGTCCCTACCATCGTTTTGACTTACGATATCATATTCTCCGTTGTAAATGTTTTCAAATGTGTAAGATTGATTGTTTCTCAAATTAATTGAGTAAGCATGGTCAACTTCGCCAGCACTATTTTTGTGAACTAATAGAACTGTCATATAATCACTATCTTGAACACCATCAGTTCCAACATCTGCAGTAAGCGTAGAATTAATTGTAACATTGAATACTCTTTCGTTAAATGTGATAACCAAACCATAAGTAACTTTGTCAATAGTTTGAGAAATTACTATGTCTGCATTATTTAGAGTATCAGCATATTCTTGATAATTAGATTGATCTTTAGTTAGTGTAACACCACCAACTTCAGTTCCTGCTTTTTGTAATTCCCCAAATAGAGTAGAAGTAATAAGTCCAGTAGATGTATTAGAAATTATAAAATTACCAACTTCGTTTGTGATAATCGAATAAGTAAACTTAAGTTCGGTTGTATTACTAAATTCTGTTGAATTTTCTATATTTCCATAGATAGATTCTACTTTGTTATCGGAATTTCTAAACAATATATCGTTATTATCAAGATTTAAATTACCTAATTGATTTGTGTCATCTGAATACTTGTAAGGATTGTAGATAGTTACTTCAATATCTGTTGTATCGCCACCATAGATTGAACGCAATACTGGATAATCCCAGTTAATATGATTGATATAAATCCAAATATCGTCAAAGTCCCAAGTACTATCATTTTTGAATGTCTTTTGATTACGCAAACTACTACTTGAAATTTGAATTACATTTGAAGCTACAGTACCACTCATACTAGCAGGTGTACCTTGAATACCTTGTCCAATATTTGGAGTACTAGAACTATCTACCAAGTAATAGTTTTTGGATACATTGTATCCCGAAGCACCCGTACTAATTGCACCGAGAACATATGCATTTCCGCTTGTTAAATTTAGGTCAAGTGCTACATAGTTATTAATAATATTTGCACTGCCATAAATTTCATAAACAAGACCAGCAATATTGGTATTTGCAAAATGGCTAATAATCTTGCCTTTGACATAGTTATTTTGAACTGAACCATATAGATAATTTACATATCCGCTATGCGAACTATCAGTATTGTAAATTTCAATTGTTCCATTGAAATACGATTGTTCCAAAATAGCATTGTCGTTGACACTTGATACCATACCACTAGCATAAACATTGTTATTAAGAGAAGATATATTTCCGCCAAGGTCGTTTCCAAATTCATAACTTTCATGCAATACCTGAGTTCCATTTACATAGCCAGTAACCGTACTTGAACTAATATTAGTTGTATCCTTAATTATTCCAACTAGACCCGAAATCAATGTGTTTCTATTGGTTATAAGTTTATTGTTATACCCAAAGATATTTCCGCTAATATAATTGCAATTAGTTATGTTTGATGTACCACCAACTAGTCCCGAAATAACTGCACCAGAATTGAATGTTAATATGTCTACATTTTCAAAATCCAATCCACGAATAGTCGAATTAGAAATTGTGTTAATAAATGCACTATAAATAGAATTTTCGTTCATGCTAGCATTGTATATTCCAGCATACGAATTACTTTCAATTGTAAGTCCAGTAATCTTAACATTTTCAACATCAGCATCTTCTAACAAATCAGATGTAAGGATATCATCTTTGTTCTTTGCAATTCCAATTAGATTAAATGAATTGTTATATCCACTATTAATTGGAGTAAAGTATCTTCCACTCAAATCAATTGGTGTAGCACTTGCAATAACAAATGTTTTCCCTTGAAGTTCTGCATTATTATATGTTGTAGCCCTAGATAGCCAAGCCAAATGCAAAGCATTTTCCAAAATATAATAATCGCTAGTTCCAATAGTCTTTTTCAAACTGCTTAGAGTAATACTTTCAACCCCTGCTTTTTCAATCCACAAACCAAAGTCTGTGACAGTGGTTGAAGATGAATAATTGTTAATTCCAAGTGTAGCATAACCTAGAGTCTTATCCGAAATAAATTCTGGATAATCTGCAGAAGAATATGCATTTAAAACATTTCCAACATTATTACAAATTACATTAGTGTTTGTAGTATTACTAATTGTACCTAGACTTACAACATTGTAAACCAAAACATCTTTTGCATTAGTATCAATATTAAACGAAATGCCTTGAATTAACTTGTCTTTGTTTGCAACAAAGTTAAGAGAGTTTTTGATATAACTCAATGAACCAAAGTTCTTTGTATTAATAATTTGTCCATAGTTTGCACCAGCAATTCCGCCAAACTGCGTAATTGACTGATTGTTAGAACTAGTATCAATAGAATAGTTGAGAGTTGCATTATTAATTGAATTGCTAATAATGCCTTTGTTTACACCAACAATTCCACCAAACGTAACTGTATATGCGCCTGATGAACTACTCAAACTAGGATTGTTTTCAATCAAATATAATGAAGAATTATCTGCATCACTTAGTATTTGAATATTGTCAAGTTTACCATTATTTTCTGAAACCAAAGCAACTGTAGATTTGTTTGAACCAAAGTTATTGTTTTCGGATGCAATAATATTTAGTCCGGCAAATTTGAGTCCAGTTATTAATCCTGATGTTTCAAGAGTATTAATCAAGCCATATTTGGTTGTCCTTGTAGTTGAATCAAACTCAGACATTCCATAAATATACTCAGAATCTTGAGCCACTCCACTTGCATGACGAGTAGTAATTCCTAGGTTTCTATGTGAGTCAAGTAGAATATTATTAAATGTATATCCATTACCAAAGATATTTCCTGCAAATTTATTTAGTGTTGGAGTAAATCTACTTGCAAAATCAATATCGTTAGTAACCATGAAATATTTATCTTTGTAATATTCATTTGTAGCATTAGAAGTATTAACTATATACCCCCAATCGCTTGCCTTAGAAATTCTATAAGGATTTGTCTTAGTTCCGCCACCTTGCAATGTTGAAGTTGTTGGTTTATCATTCCAGTAATATCTTACATAGTTTACATGAAGTTCAATGTTTCCAACTACGTTGTCAATCTTGAGTTCATAACTATAGTTTGTATCGCCAGTTGTTGCGCCATTAGATTCAACATTATAAGTTGTTTCCAATATCTTAAGTGTTGTCTTGTTATCTGCCAATACTCCATTTACATACTTTTGAACTACTGGCAAATAGTTGTCTAAAATGTTTTGAGTATTTGACTGCCAAGTTGAGTTGGCTTGATTATAGTAAATTCTAGTAGTTGTACCATTATTTTCTACATCTTTGTAAATATAATATCTTATACAACATTTGTCATAAACATATTTGTTATTTGGAAGTAGAGATATTGTGATACTTGTTCCATGTCTAACTTCACTAGTTATATTAGTCCCAGTTAGTGTTGTTGTGCTTACTGTACTTGGAACTTCGCTTGGAGCAGATACAACACCATTTTCTGTATTATATTCAAGTTCGCCACCCTTATCTACAATTGTATTGATATAGTGTTTGCTTGGAATATAATTAGCTACTATCATACTATCGCCATAGAAAGCATGCGTAAGAGTTTCTATTCTATAAGTATATAGTTCAAGAGATTCGCCACCAACAACAATTGTATTAGTTACATTCGCAAGACTTACATTATTTGAACCGGACTTTGTAGTAAATCCAGTGAAAGTATATGTTTCTTTGGAATAACTACTAAAGTTTATACTTGCATTATGGTCAACAAACATTTTGGCTGTGAATGTTGTATTCATATAATCTTTGTTTGTTAGATTGTTGGTGTCGTTGTAATTATAATTTGTACTTTCTTTTTGATAAATACCAGCATCTAGTAATCTTGTAGCAAGTACTCCATTGCTATAAGCATAGTAATTCAAATTATAACTTTGAGTTGAAATTGTATTGTTGTTATCCTTATCGCCTAAGTTCTTTTGATTAATCTGATAAGCAGATTTAACTTGTGAGTCTCCAGTTTCAAGTATTGCTTTTTCGATAGCAGAAACATTTTCATAACCATTTACATAAGCAACTGGATAATCAAATCCTATATCTGTAGTAATCTTAAACTTAACTTGTACAAGCCATTGTTTGATAAGAGATATTACATAATTACCACTAGTTTCAGCAGTTGCCACAAACTCAATACTAATCTTTCCATTAGATATAGAGTATTGACTAGTCTTGGTTGAGCCATTTGTTTCAAACATAGTGTAATTTGCTTGGTTATATAGTTTGTTAAGTTCAAATTTATTATCGCTTGTTTCCAAACTATTAACAATTGTCTTGTTGTCTAACAAATAGTTATATCCCGAATTATCAGTTAGAATATTATCAACTTCAAGCATCCAATAGTCTACTCTTATATTTGTATATTCATATCCGACAATAGTAGGATTTAGACTTAGTTCAATCTTGACTCTACTTCCATGTGGAATACTTTGTAGAGTTGGATTTGTATTTGAAGCACTCTTATTATTTGTAGTATCAGATATAGTAATCTTGTCTATTAGTCTAACACTTGTATCATCGGTTGTTTCAAGTGCTTCGGCTGAAATATCATAAGTATCTATATCTTCGGTGATATTAACAAAATAATCAAATCTATTTCTATCATACATATCTAGAACACTAGCAGATGGCAACATATCAAATCTTACACCAAGTTTTTTGCCTGTATAATTTTTGGTTGTATTGCTACCCAAGTATTCGTCTTTGTCTTGAACATCGTCCGTTCTTGAATAAGTATTTGTTATATTTTCTACTTGAGAACTTTCATGTCCCAAAGTAATAGTTGTTACATGTCTATAAATTATTGATGTAACTCTAAGTGTAACAGTTGCACCTTTGTAAATATAAATTGTTCCGTCTTCATTTATTACAACTTGTCTTAATGAAACAATCATTGATTGCAAACCTGTTTCTTGAATGTTTGTTTCACTATTATCAATATCTACAATATAGTTTTCGTGAATCATAACACGAGTGTTTGTATCAGGTTTTACATAAGTAAAGTATCTATCTAATAAATCATTCGAATAACCAATTGTATGATTTGCATCGTGTGGAAGTTTGACGATGTAGTCATTAAATTGTTTGAATACAGGAAGACCACCATTTATATCAGTGTAAACACTCCAAACATTTACATAATCCCACGTTGCTTCTGGGAAGGTTGAAGAAAGTCTAATAATTTCATTAGAAGTCTTGCTTGCTACACTTTCTAGGGTTGTGGTACCAGTTGTCACTACTGCCTTGTCAGTTGAGTATGCTGTACTACCTAAGTTGTTTATTACACTAGATAACCATACGGAATTTCTAAGTGTGATGTTTCCGCCAGCAAAACTAATTACAAGTGGAGCAACCTTGATAGTAGGAGTTGAAATATTCGATATAAGTTTTATTGACCCACTAATGTAGATATTAGAAATAGTCAAACCCGCATTAGTGCTTGAGTTAATAACCCCTGCTACACTTTGAGATGAACTTCCGTCATCAGAAATTATTAGTGTGCCGACATTATACATATCTTTCAAAACATTAATTGTTTCGGCACTTGCAATTACACCACCTATGTGTTTGTATCCTAAAATATTTGCATGGTTTCCAAGTGTTGTACTTTCAGAACCCGTTGTACTCTTTCCGATAACACCCGAAACATACTCAAGTCCTAGTATATTACCATTAGAGATTATTGTCGAAACTTTGCTGGTGTTAATTGCAACAACTCCAGACGTATATTCAGAAGTTGAAATTATATCTGCAACAACCGATACGTTTCGAACTAGTCCCGAATTTGTATTTCTTGCAACTAATGCACTTGTGCCAAATGTATTATTGTTTACAACATACAAGTTTGAATTGACGATATGGAAGTCAACAACAAACAAGTTCTCAATCTTTCCTTGATTTTCAAGTATCAAAGCACTATCAAAATATGTTTGACCATTGATTGTTAATCCCATATCTGAATACAAGTAGAAGCCCGAAATCTTATGATTATTTCCGTCCAAATTTGCTTTGAATAGGACAATTGGATTTATATATTTTCCACTCAAATCAATATCTGCAGTAAGTTTGTAATAAACAGCGTTAGTATTATTACTATTGCTATTCATATTATTAACAAATAATACAAAGTCTTGAGAATTTTGAATTAAGTATGGATTATAAATAGTTCCTTTGTTTGTGGCTTCGGTTGTACTAAGTGAAGTACTTGTTGTACTCATATCAAATGCAGTTGAAATAAGTTTCAATGTACCCCTTGAATCAGTATTATCTGAATTGTTAGCCCAAACACGTGAGTCTAATTTATTAAGAGTTGTAATATTTACATTCGCACTTGCAACACTTGTTGCATCTGCTACAGTCTTTGTTCCAACCAAATAATTGAACTCTTTGTTGTCTAAAATGTTTCCATTTGCAAACATTAAATCTGAATTTGCCACACCAGAACTTACAAAGTGAACGTTATTTTTGAGAATAACATTATTAGCATTTACAAATTTAATAGTTGGATTAGAAGTTGTAATTCCAGTATGTGATTTGTAAGTAGTAATTCTATTTACAAAAGCATAAGTATTATATATTTCGCCAAAGTAATCGCTAGCGCCAACTACCGCACTCACATTATTGTGATTTGTTGCAAAGTTTACACCAGTTATCTCAGTTTGGTTGACTGCAAACATATAGTTTGTTCTACCAACCATACCACCAACTGCAATTGAATCTAATGTACTTGAATTTTTAATGTTACAAATTACTGAAGTTCTAACATTTATATTATCAAAGTAACAAGAATTTGCAAGTCCAACTAGATTACCCACACTAATAGCCAAATCTGTATTGATGTCAAAGTTATTGAGATTGAGTCCTACAAACTTAGCATTATTTGACTTGGCAATCAAACCTACATGATTTGAATTTGTGTCATTAGTTGTATCAAACGAACCTGTAACATTACTTAATTTGAGTTCAATCTTAATATTACTTATGCTTCCACTATCCAAAGCATCATTTAGGCTAAACATAACGCCATCAAATTGTGCAATTGGTAGCCAGAATTTGCTAGACATATTCAAGTTGTTTGAAATCTTGTAATAAGCATCTTTGAACTTATGAGATACACCATTAACTTTGTATGTCTCATTAGGATTGTTATTAAGAATATGTGCAAGCCAGCCGAGTTTGTAAGGTGAATTAATCGTAAATGCTGTATTCTTGGTTAATCCGTCTTCGCCAGATGTAATATTGCTATCTTTGGTTGCAAATTGGAACGAATTCAAAATTTCGCTAAGTGTTGGTTGACCACTAGCAATAATTGGAGTTGTGTTGTTAAACTTGGTCGATGCAGTCGAACTTCCACTCAAATTGCTTGTGTAATAGTTAGGAATATTTGTATCAATTCCAAATTGGTCAAAGTACGAATAATAGTCTTTGGCAAATTTGATATCAAAATCAACTTTTTCGTCAATTATTGTAACAGTTCCATAATCATAAGTATAAGTCTTGGTTGATGTTCCCGAAATCAAATTAAATGCTAACTTATATGATAGATATGCCTTGTCTCTAATTCCAAGTTTGTCAGTTTCGGTATGCTTAACATCTTGATAACTAGTGTATTTAATTTGATTAGTTACATCTTTGTTTGTCATTTTGGCAACAATGCTATCATTTTGGTCTGTAAGCCTATAAGAATCTAGGGTTGTACTAACAAGTTTTGCTACATGTCCATCTGGCATTTGTGAAGTAATAATTACGTCATTGCCACTTAGCATTACGCTAACTTTGAGTGTTCTACCCATAACACTTACAAGTTTGGAAACCATAGTGCTTGGAATATTTGCATAATTGTTTTCGCTACCAAATGAATATTTAAGTACACCATTTTCGTTTTTGATAGAAATTGCATTTCCAAATACACTTTCCTTCGAAACCTCAAAATGTGTCTCAGACATTCTATCTGCATCGAAAATATTAAATGTAAAGTCATATAATTTTTCAATCATATAGAATGCATATTCACCATCAGTATTCACAGGCGAGTTAACATTTGTTGTACTTCGTGTCAAAGTGAATTCAATTCTTGTTTGATATTCTTTTGACCCGCCAACGGTTACTAGTCTTGAGTTGCTAACATCAAATATTCCGTTGGCTTCGTCCACATAAGACTCATCAAAATAAACTTTTGAATTGCCATTTAGTTTGTAAATTGATTTGATAGTTTGTTCTTCAATTTCGTAGTAATAGATTTGCAATGAATTTGTAGAAGTATCATAGAATCTTCTTGCAAACTTGCCGATAAGCGAACCTTGTTTTTCGTTTTGGATTTGTATTCTTACTCTACTACCTTCGCTTAAGATGTCTCCCGGAGTAATATCCGAACTAGTATCAACATTTTGGATTGTTACGTTATTTGAATTTAGACAAGTATTTCCACCCGTAGTACAAGTGCTTGTGTAATCAAATGGATGTGATACATCATCGGTACAAATAAGTTCACCATTTGAGTTATAACAACTATCTAAATGGTTGTGATAATGCAAGGCTGTAACAACCGAAGATGTGTAGATGTATTCTACTACTGGATAATAATATCCGTCGGTCACTTTGTCAGATGTAACGGTAAGAGTTGCTTTGGTGATGTACTTGGAAGAAACTTTTCCATTAGACATTCCAATTTCGCTTGTTTGAATTGTTGAAGAATTGATATCAATAAAGTTTGTAATATTCTTTGCATAATTCAAAGAATCATTATTTGAAACAATCTCATAGCCGATTGTTCCGTCTCCATTAAACTTGTATTTAATTAGAGATGCGTTTTTGATAGTTTCCCAGTTTCTACTACTAGAATTTGCACTAGCATAGGTTTCATAAACCCAGCCAATTAGTCTAGTTGCTACATATGAATTTTTGTCGCCTACTCTTGGTGTTGATTCAAATGTGAATGATACCAAACTATTAGCACTATTTGGTGCATTGAAACCACTAGTATTTTGGTAGTAATAATTATGCAAGTCTTCAGGTAAGTACCAAGTAGAATAAGTCGTATTATCTAAACTATGGTTGTAATAACCTGAATTGCCTTTAAGCATGTTGGTTTTTCCATTACCAGTTGTATAAGAAACTGTCATAGTACCATATTCGTTACTTATAGTATTAGTTATACTATCTCGTGACATTTTTGTACCATTAATTCCTGTTCCCAAGAAATTATAGTTTTTGCTTAGAACAATTTTAATTGTGTGATTATTTGTTCTAGCATATGTCTTTTGATTTCCAGAATAATTTGTATTTGACAAAATCAAATTGAGATAATCTGTAGATATAGCGGTTGTTGATGAAGTTGGATTATTGCGATAATTGTAATTAAGGAATGGAACACCATCAACAACAATACTAACAATATGATAATTGGTTTTTGGAGTGATTTTGATACGATTATTTGTTTTTGTCGAATCAATAGAATCTCTATGCAAAACTTGAACGTAATAATCTATAGCATTTTTGATACTAGTAGTATCTGTGTGTTCATCTTTTACACCATAAATTATTTGTTCATAACCATAGTCATTTTCTAACTCAAATGCCGAAGTGATATTTTCATTTGTGAAATCAATACCTTCTACCGAAAGTTCTACCTTGACATCATGAGTATTTTTGTTGCCAATTAGCATTGGATATGGATATGTGTGATTTTCTTCAATAGTCTGATAATACCAAACATTAACAAAATCAAATCCATTTAGACCAGTTTTGTTTTTGAGATTAGTTTCACTTATGCCGTTAGTAATATTTGTAGGAACAGAACTAAATGTGCCATTTAGCATATAAATTCCATTTCCAGAACTTGTACCACTTGTAACTCCATTAGCAGACGCCAAACTGAAGTTTGCACTTGAATAGAAGCAATTAATCTCAAGTCCAGTACCAGTACCACTCAAAGCGTATGCTTTGGAATTAGATGTCTTTTCAAACTCATTAATACTTGCTATATACTCACTATTTGCATAATTTCCATAGTAAGAATTATTTACACTAATATTTGTGTGTTTGCCAACAAGTCCACCAAAGTACGATGAATTATTGACCCTAGTCTTGTTTCCATAAGTATTAATAGTAGCAGACGAGTGAACTTTGCTAAGTGCTCCACCATTCATAAATCCTACTATTCCACCAACATATTTTGGTGATGTAGTATTTTTTCCGAATGTGCCAACATTAATAGTTCCAACAAATTCGAGTTCATACAAGTTTTGAGAGTTTGTTCCAATCAAACCACCAATATATACTTCGTTTGAATCAGAATTATTAATATTTGCATCAATTGTACCATGAACACTAGTAGATAGAATTTCGCCTGTGTTGTTAGAAACAATCAAAGCATAGTTGCTTGGCTTGTATGTTGCAAATATACCTACTGACATATAGATATTGTTTACATACAAGTTTTTGATAACTCCTGCGTTAGTTCCAAACATCGCATAACTATTTGTGTCTCTACTATAATTATTAAGAACAATATTCGAAATCTTGTAACCAGCACCATTGAAAGTATATCCGCTTGGAATATCTACTGTTGGCCATACAGAGTATCCAAAGTCAATATCTTGGGTTAGTCTTAATTCAACAAAAGATTTTGAACTGTCAATATTATTTAGATGTCCAAGTAAGTCATTTTTATTAGAAATAGCGTAGATTTTTGGGTTGTTTGCAGACGTACCACCGGTGTGGTTGTCAACATTTGTAAAGGTTGAATATTTGCTATCTATCTTGAGTTTGCGTGTAGTTGTGGTTGGATTTGACCAACGAATGGCAAAGTTGCTGGTTTGATTGCTTGATGCAAACTCAGTATTTGTACTTGTTGCAAAGAATGTTTTTGAGAATATCGAATGATATATTAGCGTTGTATTAGTTGTCAAATCACTATTTGATATTACATTTGTAGTAGCTGGTTTGTCACCTGTAACTTCAAAATAAATATCTTGAGCATATGTACTACTTGATGAGTAATTAGAAATAAGTCCAGCAAGTTTTAGATTAGTTCCACCTGAAATTCTGTTACCCACTCCAGTAATACTGATATTTGACAAGTATTCATTAGTACTAATGCCATTGTCAGTAACAATTGACTTGTCGCTAACGTTGCAATTGCTTTGTCCAATAACAAACGAAGCGTTAATATTTGCACCATTTATTAAACATGCAAAACTACCCGTAGATTTAGAGTTCTTAATGACATTAAAGCCATTAGATTTTCCTATAAACTTAGCAAAATAGTAATTGCTAGATGATGCCAACGAAGATACTGATGAATATGTTATATTATTAATTTCAGTATCCAAAGTTGTAGTGTTTGTTGAACTACCTATCAAAGAACCATTAAATTTATTTTTTGAATTGTAATAAGTTCCTACAAAATCATCAATTACAAGTCCTTCGATAGTAGCACCATTAGTAGTATCCAAAAGCGACATTGAACTATCAACATTATAGTTGTAATATGCAGTGTTACCCGAACTAGTATAAGTATATTCGTTGTTATATGAATTAACATAACTTGGAGTACTATTAGTTCCGTCAATAGTCAAAGAACTATTAAGCATAATGTTTGCTTGTCCAGTTGTACGAAGTCCACTAATTTTGTATTTTTCAGAAATTATCTGACCACGGAAATCTCTCAATGGAAGCCATAGATGTGCAGACATATTAATATCACTATCAATATAGATAATTGTATTTTCACTAGCACTTCCTTGAGAAATACTTGGTGTGCTTGCAATATAAGCAAGTTGCTTAGGTGTAGTTACATGATAACCAACCTTAGAAATTCCATTTTTTGTAATGGTAGTAGCAGAAATAGTAGTATGATAGTTTGGATTTCTCCAAGTATCAGATGTAAATACCAAAGTAATTTCGGTATTATATTGCATGTAGTTGACATCACTACCAGGTGTCCAGTCTCTAATAGAATAAACAAATACATTGTTTTCACTACTAAAGTAAATATCGTCTTCGGCAGTTGCACTATTTTGACCACTCTTTGAGAAGTACATATTCGAAGCATTAGTATACTTAGCCCTAACGGAAGCAAAGGTTGAATGTTCTTGTGGATATGCTTTGATAACCAAATACTTAGCACCATTAGTTATAAGCGAATTAGTTGCTCTAAAAATATCATTTGTCTCATTAGCATACTTGTTTTGGTCAAACAAAGTATAATTTGTCGAAGCACTTTGAGCATCAGTTGAAGTAGAATATCCAAATTGGAAGTATCCGTTTCCATAGATATTAATCTTATCTACGTTGTCTGAGTTCAAAGTATAGTCAGCAACAATATTGTATGAAGTTCCTTCGGAATCGCTAGGAACAGATAATGAGTACTCATACATTCCGTTTTTGGTAGCCAATGCCGAAGCCAAAACCAAATAAGTACTAGTTCCTGCAAGTTTAAAGCCCTTGAAGTCGTAAGATGTTGTAGCCGAAATATCTTGAGCATATAGAGTGAGAGTTTTCAACTCAGGTACATTAGGTTTAGTCGCTTGAACGGTGGCGGAAATAGTTTTTGGCTTGCTAGAAATATTATTTGAAACATAAATATTCTTGCCTTTGTATTCCCCGCTTGTTAAACTAGTGGACTTAAACGAACCATAAGTCAATTTTTCCGTTGGAGTTGTTGTCCCTTTTGGGTCCTTGGTTTCTTGATCCATTTCAATTATAGGTTGAGTTGAAACGTCCAAATATTCTGGATTGACAGTTAATGTCACATTTCTCTTTTCCATGAAATGCAATGTTTCAACCCACTTGTCAGATGTTTGTGAAACCTTTTCTTTTCCAGTAGTAGCATCAACATTACTTGACGAGAAGTAAACGGTTTTTTCAAACTTAATCTGATTTTGACTAGCATTATTTACACTATAATAAGATGTATTGCTTTGACCTGCGATATATCCTAAGCTTTGAGTATTGCTATTGACTACATTACTATCATAAATTTGAGTTTGATTATACAAGTTGTCAAATTTGTCATCGTCCCAGAGAACTTGAACTATTGTTTCTTCATTTTCTAGAACGTGAACATTCTTGTAATAAATATCTACGGTTGGAATAGTATAAGTACTAGTTCCAATCTTCAAAATTAAACTAGCAGGTGTTCCATCGGACGCATTAGATAAATATGTTGAAAATTCAATTGTATATTCTCTAGCAAAGGATGGAGTAACAGAGTTTTTGTCTTGATATATATTATTGTCCGAAACGGTCAATGTGTTAGACGAATAATAACTTTCTCTAAGTGATTTATCAATCAAAGCATTATTATAAACACCACTTGTATAGTTTTCGTAATTAACACCATTAACTTGGAAGTGAGAAGTATTTTGAGATGTATAATTAGTATACTTTATTTCGTGTGGAATATATCTCTCACTAGTTTCAATAGCACTAGTATTTTCGATATAAGGAGTTAGAGTTGTCTTATAATAAAGTCCATTGTCACCATTTCCATGATATACAACAAATACATAAGTATTCCCCGTAGATTCATGATTTATTTCAAAAATATTAGATATACTAGTATCCCTATTAATAGTTCCAGTTGAAATCGAATTAGTAGCATTGTAAACCATTGAATATGATTGCGAAGAAGTTCCGTTTGAACCACCCGTCCAACCATCTGGATACATAACTTGAGAATATAATGGTTTAATTTTTACCAAATTATTTTCCACATTACGTCTAAAGGAATAAAATTCAGTTGTTGCAGTACCCTTGCCGACTGAGTTGTGACCGGCAACACCATTAGGTTTATCAAGTGTAACAAGTACGATAGGATTATATAACAATGTAATTTCTTCATTAGCAGTAATATTCGAAATTGTCAAACTGTAAGTAGTTCCACCTTGGTCTGCAGTAGTTTTAATTGTTGAACTTCCCAACTTAGAAATATTTTCGTAAACATAACCAGGAACATAATTCTCTACACTAGTAGATGTAAATGAAGGTTCAACAACAGCATCGAATGTTTCACCACTAATTGTTCCGTTATAAGGAACAATAAATGTCTTAGTGTAGACTTTGTTATCTGAAGTTGTATAACCGTCTGCAACACCAAACTTAGTTTTGAAAGTTCCATTTGTTAAATTAAATGCATCATTTCTAGTTGAAGCAAACTTGATTGTGACCTTGTTGGTATAAGTAAAGTAAGCAGATACACGAATCTCTTTGTTGTTTTGTTGGTGTGTGCTTGAATTAACGGTAGGATGTTCAGATGTTTTATTTGTAAGGTTTAGTGTTCCCTCAAAACTTCCTGAGCCGTTCATAAGAGCAGTAGCATTGTAGCCAATTTCCAAACCATTGTGAGAATATCCGTAAATTGTATTTGTAATACCTTCATATGGATTGTAATCATCAACATTGTGTGTTCTAAATTTGTAACTACTATCATCATTAACCGAAGTTACAAATGTTACTGACCCAAAGTAGCCAATATAATTTTTGTTGCCTTCCATGGCGAGAATATCACTCAAAGGTTTGCTATTAAAATTACTTCCAGTAGCACTTAGGTTATCGTTAGTAACCAAAGTCTTAAGACCTTGATTATTTTTCAAACCAGCCAATTTGAATTGGTTGCCATCAGGTCTAGTAGCATCAGTAAATACATTTCCATTAAGGTCACATATTCCGTAGAAGACATTATATGTAGTCTTTTTCTCAGTTACATGTAGCACAATTGGATTTCCATTGGTAGAATCAATATGGCTTTCATTAGCAATGAATGTATAATTGCCATAACCATGTTGTACAACATTCTCGCTTGTAAATCCAGTAAAGCATTCTTTCATTCCCGCAGAATTTGGTTTGTATTCTTCAAAGCCTTGGTCAAACGAAAGTGTCATTCTTACTTGGTCAAATCTATCTACAAAGTTTGCAGATATGTTGACTTTTGAAACATTGTTCTTGTCTTTGGCTTGAATTTGGGTATATATAGTTTGGTTTCCAGTATCACTACTAAATGCAATTGAGCCACCAGTCATACTGCCAAAGTTGTTTTGACCGTTTGTAGAAATAAATGTCTTATTAGTTGCACCAGTATCTAGTCTAATCATTTCAACCAAGTCGATAAAGTATGTCCCAGCTGTCGCACTAGTAATTGTAAATGTACTAGTAGCATTGTTAAATCCTTTGTTATTGATAGTAAACGAAGGAACTGAAGATACACCATTTGTTGCAATTTTGGAAATTCTGAATGGTGCAATGTAAGAATCAACATTTTCAAAAGGAACATAAGCATCAATAGTAATGCTTTGACCACTTATGAATTTCTTTTGATATGACGAACCAAATGTAGTAAATTTGTCGATTGCAAATTCGCCCGCATAACCCAAATACAAATCTGCCTTGTTTTTAGTATCAAAAACTTCATAAGAATTCAAACTTGTTCTAATTCTATACTTAATAGTTACTTCATATAGTCTATTTAAATTTACTTGACCTATGGTATGATTTTTGAAACTACCCTGTAAATTTGCATTAACATAAGTGGTATCAAATGGTATGCCAGTATCATTTATATAGAAACTACCCGAGTTTGTAGTATCAATCGAAGCAAATGAACACGATGTACCAGAGTGTGAATCATTATGTTTAGTCATATCTTTGAATGAATAATTTACAAGACCAGATGTGTCGTACTTAACAAAGATATTGAAACTATTAATAAAGTTCCTGCCTGTTCCAGTGCCACAACCCACAATCATATATCCATCACTGCGAAGTGGCAAAGCGGTAGAACATGCACTGTCTTGGTATAATGATACCTGTCCATAAATATTATCAGCACCAATATCAAAGGTATTTGTTGTACTGCTTGTAAGTATTGTTGCAACTTTGGTTACAGCGCCGTTATCATACGTATTAATATCTAGTTGAACTGGTTTTGCTTGTGAATAGAAAGCAGAATAATAAATATTTTCGTTGTTTGAATTAGTAATCTGCACATTATTTACAGTAAATGGAGTATTTGTAGATACCGCAGTAGTTATTGGAGTAGAAACATTCGTGTAATATGATGAATAACCCGAATTTTTGTACCAACTATTTTGTGCAGAATAACCTGTTGTACTTACATAAGAATTTGTGCCTTTAAGCAAGCCAAATACATAGAATTTATCCTTGGAGAATGGAGTGGCTGTGTTCTCGTTAATTTGGTCACTAGCACTAAGTTTAAATTTTTCTCCTTCTCTTAGATAAATAGATGCATAATTTCCAGTACCAGTTTCAGTTAATGCATGTGTGTTATTAGAATTGTCAGTCTGAGTTACAGAAATAGCACCAGTCGCTTGAGATGCGGTAGAGCCAGTAACATCAACTCTATCTAGGAATACTTGGTGATAATAATCAAATACCGTTTTGATTTCAATATTATCACAATAATTGACTGTTGTAGTAGATTTTTTGTCAAGTGTATAAGTTATCGTACCACTAGTTGTAGGGTTAACCCTACCACCGGCATTTGCTACCCATGTAGACGACGATTCAATCGAACAATTGTCATAATTACTAATATTACCAATAGCTGGGTCAGACAAATTGTTCAAGATTCCCACAGAACTAAGTGTTTTTGTAGTTGAACCCGCTGTTATTTGTCCCATATTAATAGCATAAGGCATTATTGTGTTGTCTGAATAAGTAATAGTTATCTTAGAACCAGCAACAACTCTAAGAGTGTACGTTCCGGCACTAAACTTACCTTCGATATTAGCAACTATAGTTCCAATAGGCTTATTGTCATGTTTAATATTATAAGTAACACTTGAACTTGTTTGGGTAAATTTTTCAATTACAAGTGCTTCCTTGAAAGCCTTGGTATTGGTATTATATCTATTAACTTCGCCTAACAACGAAATTTGGAAAGATCCATCAAATTTGTGTCTAAAGTTAACTGAATATGTGCTTGGAATATCAGTATTTAGACCATCTTGAATAGCATACTCAATCCAATCGCTATAGAATGCAGGTTTAAAATTAGGTGTTGTTGTTGGACTTGTCGCACCATTGAGTAAATATGTATAGTTTGCATATAGGGACTTATTAGGACTACCAGTAGTCGCACTATTGTCCTCGATGAACCACGAATTAGTATAGATGTTGACATCATTACTCTTGGCGATTAAATATAGTTTGGTAAAGTACCCTATTGTAATTTTGGTGTACTTAATGTCAGCTAGGTCAGCATACATAGCCATTCCATTGTAGGTACTTTGTTTGCTTGCATCAATATCACTAACAGATGTAGGAATTTGTGAACTAATATTTGTAGAAGTACCAGTACTTGCACTAGTATCAAATCTACGAGCAGATTCAGCCGCTTTTAGTTCTATTTGAGCAAAATTTGCATTGCTATTTTTAATCTCTTTGGCACTTGCACCGTTTTGAGATAGAGTTGTATAAACATCAATTGTTCCAGCATGACAGCTTGTACAACTTGAATTGTTACAACCATGTCCGACGGTGTGTGTAAATCGTTTTTCGGCTATATTTATTCTAATAGTAAAAGTCTTGAATGTATTAGCACTTGAATTTTGGAAAATACCAGAAAGTGTTGTATTGTTTGCTTCAACCGATACTACCGAACAATCCGAAGTACTAGCAGTAGCACTGCCTTCAAGAACGGTCATACCTTTGTATTCCCAACCACGCATGCTAGTCTGATTCAAAACACCAGTATTAAAGGTAAATTCATAAGCATTTGCTTTATCCTTTGAGTTTGCACTAGAGAAATATCTATATGCCCCATACTTGGTAGCATTTGGAGTGTTTTGGTTAGAATTTCCTAAAGAAGTATGTGTAATTTTGCCTACAATTTTATCAATTTGGTCTTTAGTCATTGTAGCATTAGCAGAATAATGTGTAACATATACATTATATTTATTACCAGATATAGTACTAGTAGTATAGTACTTTTGTGCATATGCGGTGTTTGAAGTATTTGAAATAACCGCATGAGTTTGGATATGGTTAGACCCATTAAATTTGGATACATAACTATAACTATCTGTAATTAGTCTAATTCCACTAACTTGAGTACTCTTGACTTGGCTACCAGTGTAACCAACCATAAGTTCAACAGCCGAAGTATCACTCAAAGCATTGTTTGTGCTGATTTGAATGTTTACACTAAAGTTAGCATTAAATTCAGTCAAAATATTGCTATTATCCGAAGTTCTTTGGAAGAATAACCCCATATATTTAGCAGAACTTGATGCTGTAATAGTTTGGATATATTGGTAATTCGAATTAGAGTCAACTTGGGCTAAGTTTTCATTAAATGTTACAAGTTTAACTTTGTAATCTGGCATATTGCTACTAACTCTGTATGTTTTTCCGCTAACAATTGGGAAATATCCGTCAACATTAGGCACTATCAACTGATTTCCCGAATTTGTATACGACTTAAAGTTATCCAAATTCAAACCATAATCGGCTACAAAGTCAATAACGTATGGCGAAGTGCTACTAGCAGTAACTGCCCCGTCAACATATGAGTCATAAATTGTGTACCAAGTAGAATCGTCAGTACTCATGTACAATGCATTAAATGCACCATTAATCGAAATCCTAGTAATATTTTTGTTTCCGCCCAAATTTAGCGTTGGACTTGACGAAGTAGTACTAGTTCCGTCGTAGTAAACGGTGTAACTAGGCATAGTACCAGCACTAAACTTCAAGTATCTAGCACTAATTGTATTAGATGCCCACTTCAAAGCCACTGGACTATTTCCCGAACTAGCCGAAATTGTCTTGGCAGTTTCGCACATAACTGGCTCAACCAAAATATTACTACAAGAGCCATAATAATTACTCTTTCCGCTGTTTACTAGATAGTTAAGAGTGAGTTTTGTGTTATTTGAATTTCTTTCAATCGTGGCAGTAAAGTTTTGTTCCAATGAATTGCCGGTATATGTATATTGCTTTGGAACTTTCAAATTACTAGAACCCGAAGAAATTGTGTATACAGTATAAGGAGTGCTTTGAGTTGTACTAGTTAGTCCAGTTGTTTTATATACATAAATCTTAAAGTACTTGAGAGAATAACCACTTAAAGGAGTTAAAGTATACACATTATTTGCATACGAAGTCTCATTTGAAACTGTAAAACTACTTATCCCTTGACCATTAAGTGAACTAGCATCACGAGTTATCATCTGTGGACTAATTGTATTTGTTCGGTGCAAAGTTATTCCCACAAACTGAGCCGAAATATTAAACGTCGTGCCGGTATAAGTTCCTTTGAGATTTGTGTTGGCTGTATCATACCATGTCAATGGGTCTTGAGCATAAGTACCATTAGTAAGTCCATTAACTTGAGCATATTGTCTATAAAAGTTTGAAGCATTAGTAAATTTAACTTCCAAGTTAGTATAGTAGTAGATATTAAGAGAACTTGCACTAAGTGTATAATTAGTATCACTAGTATTAGTATTAGATAGTGTCAAAGTTGACTCATTGCCATAAGTATTATTATACTTGTCTTGGATTTTAATCTCTCCACGACCAAGAACTGTAACCGATGTACTCTTGCCAGTTGAACCACCAAAAGTTTGTTTTTCGACTAAATATGGAGTATAAGCCGAAACGATTGTAATAGTATCACTATCCAAATAACTCGACTTGTTAAGCTCAATTTCAATTTTAAGAGTTTTGCAATCAATAAGATAAGTGCTTCCTGATGCAGTAAGTTTAACCTTATAATTAGTTACTCCATTAGCATCATTTGTACTGATATATTCTGAATAAGGCGCTTTTGTAGTCTTTAAATTTGTTCCTGAAGCAAAAAGTCTATAATTTCCAAATTCAAGTTTACTAAATTCAAACCCTTCATCAATAGTCATAGTTACAGTGACTATTAAGTTAACACCAGACGAAGTTGACGCAAGGTCATATGTAATTTCTTTGGGTCCATTAGTTCTAGCTGGAGCAAAGGTTGAGCCGTTGAGTTTTGCACTAATACTAGTACTCTTAATTCCTTTGACAGTTCCACCTTGTACAGACTTGGCATCTTTAATTTCATTAAAGTTAAGAGTAACAAAAGGCGCATAAGTAAAGATTATCGAAGAATTTCCGTCCTTCAAATATCCTTTCAAGGTATATTTTTGGTTAGACTTTCCATCAATTGTAATTGTACTTGGGTTTGGATTTTGGAAAAAGTCTTTCAAAGTTTGACTACTACTATGTGTAACATTTGGGTAGCCACTATCCGAAGATTCCAAACTAATAAGAATGTTTCTGTCAGCCACAGTTGAAATACTATTTTTGTCACCCCTAGTAAACTCAAAGTAGTTTCCATAAACAGATGTCAAAACATATGTGTATTTGCCCGCCGAGCCATAAGTAGAACTTCCCGACGATTGCAAAGTCACATTGGCTAGCAAATTCGAACTATAATTAATTGTATTTGCACCAATTGACGACGTGTTGTTTTTGGCAAGTCTTACTAGTGTTCCGTTTCCACTGTTAGATGTTAGACTAACAGGACTAGAACTTCGACCACTAGATGTATAAGTATAAAAACTTACATAAGGTATTAAATTATAGAAATAATCATGTCTTGAATTGTTGTATTGCAAGCCAGGGTTCTCGATATAAATACCTATAGACTTGGAAATCTGTTGAACCTTTGAAGTCAGATTATAAGTAAAACTAGTATCTGTACCTTCAAAACTTTGAATTGCTATATTGCCTTTTACATTTGTACTAGACTTGGAGTTTGCACTAGGAATATTAAATAGATTACCAAGACTAAAAGATTGTCCTGAATGTGTTATTGTTCCGTTGCTTTGGGAATAAGTATATCCACCACCAAAGTCTACATAATAGTAGTTGTTATTATTGTGCAAAATTTTTGAACCATTACCTGTAACAGATGTACTATCGCTAAATGAGTTAGCACCATTAGATGCATAAGATGTATTACGTGAAACACTAATATTGTGTTTTACTCTAGCACCCAAATTACTAAATAATGCCGAATAATATGTATTTGAGTATACATTTGAATCATTAGTATTAACCGAAACTGTTTCCTGTTCAATCAAATATAGATAAATTCTAGTAGGTGTAGATTGAACATTCCCAGGTGAATATCCCCCGTTTCCTTCAAAACTAGCAGTTGTAGGCGAACCATTTGTGTTCCAATACATTCTGTATTTGTGTCCACCAAAGTTAAATGCCTGATAACCTGAAGTATCTGTGGCGGTTTTGGAAACAATAGTCGTTCCATATTTAGTTTCGAGTGTATAACTAACCCCAATTGGAATTTGTCTAACATATGTATTGTAGGTATAAACATTGCCACTTGGACTAACAGAAGATAGAGTATCACTAGTTTTGGTAGTTGAAGTGTTGTATTTCAAAGAAACCTTGAGATTGGCTATAGAATTCATAGCCGACGAGCCCAATATCTTGATAGTAACAGGAATATCTACAGCGGATAAAGTTGGATTGACTGTTACTTGAACTACAGATACACTTGAATTATTTTTTGCATAAGTAAGAAAGTTGTAAGGAATTGTAATGTCGTTTCCGTCATCACTTTGAGAATAAGTTTTGGTTGTATCCCCGACTACTACTTGATTAACCCTATATGTACTATTACTATCCGTAATCTTAACTGAATAACTCGGTGAACTAGTCCCCGTGTATTTAATATTTAAGGTCATACCTGCTGTGGTCAATGTTTCAAAGTCATAACTGCCAATTGAACCCGTAAATCCGATTACGTTCTGGTCAATCTTCATGTTAGTTGCGACGTAATAGTTTTCAATAACAATGTTTACATTAGATGTACCTACTGTAAAGGCTATTTCCTTGCTTGCAACAGGAGATGACGACTTGTTAGTTCCATTAACACTAATGTCTCCCAAAAGCACAGCACCATATTTTTTGTTAATCGTTACACTGGTACTACCCAAGAAGAATTTTAGACTATTTCCACTACCAGTATAATAAAGGCTAGAATCAGTTAAATTATGAGTAAATCCTGAAATCGAAATTAACTCACTAACTGTAACTTGCGTAGTAGTATAATATATTTCAAGAGTTTGGTTAGAAGAAATAGCATTTGTAGTTAACGTATAAGTAGAAGAACTCTTTGAACCTACTTCCATATGCGAAAATACTGCTTTGCCATTGTCTGTCACAGTAAAAGTTGCTGTTTCGCCACCAAGAACTTCAAAGTCACCACTTACAGTAGCAATAGTCCAGCCGTCACAAGTAAATGTCGTAGTATTATTAGAAACATTACTACCGTCCATGTACCATTTGATAGAAATATCATGATATGTTTGAGTGTAATTAATAAGTGGATAACCACGATTGTATTGATAATCTATGTTGGTGTTCAATCCACTTTGAGTAATAAACCAACCATTTTGACCAAATGTAAAGCCACTAAAATTGGATCTGTCTTTCATTTGAGCTTCACTAGTTCTGCGAGTACCATAACTAGATGTACCCAAAGTTCCCGAACCTATGTAATAATAAGCATTTCCAACCGAACCACTACCCGTTCGTTTAACTGGGTACATTGTACCAACACCGTGGGACACAAAGTAAACATTGGTTGTACTTCCCGAATTAGTATCTGTAAGTCCAATATTTTTTTCACTTGTACCACTAGCCACAACAAAATATGAATTTTGAAGATAGCCTGAATTTGACTTAATCAAAAAGAAACTATCATTTACGCCAGCATCAAGGCTTACAAACTTAACATATTTTCCGCTATTATTTGTACCAACAAAACTAGAATAGCCACTTGTATTTCCAACCAGTCCACAATATTCAATAGTTCCACTATTTGTTTGGCAAAGCATAGCTTTTCCACCAACACTACAGGTACCACTTCCAACAAATAAATTAGTGATTGTTCCATTGTTTGTTTGGACTATCGCTGTTCCAGAACTAGTAGATATCACCATATTACTTAATGTATGATTTCCCCCGTTAAGGGTTCCTGAACTCGACAATGAACTAAATCCTACAAAGTCGTAATCCCACAAACCACTACTACTATCATACTCAATTCCAAGTATAGAGTGTGGAGAAAAGTCAATATCTGCACCTATTGTATAGTTTGTCGTTGGATTATTGACAAAGTACGCAAATTGAAGCGGTGTTGTAATATTTGTAGCACTTAAACTTGTTAAATTAGAATATCTGCTTCTAGCGACATCTGTCCAAGTTAACTTCATAAACTTGATAGTAATATTAACAGCACTTGAACTATTACCTGCTATTCCAGATATTGCATTTGCTAACATTGTGAAGTTGTTTGTAGTTGGTGCAGAGCCACGACCTGTAGATGTTGTATTAATCAGAGTACCACTGCTTACTACATAATAATTCCCTGCACTGTTACCATTTGTAATTGTAACTAGAGCATAATATGTTTTGCTAGGGAATGTTAAATTAATACTATTTCCACTAAGAGTTCCAGACAAAGTCTGTCCAGTACTATAACTAGTCCCATTATTAAACTTGTACGAGCCACTAGTAGAGTCACCTGCACTATCTATTGCGATACTAAATTGATAACTACTATCTGTACCTTTTGTAATTGTAATTGTTCTCGGGGTTGTAAGACTTGACGTAACCTTGTTAGTAAGTTTCATGTTGGCTTGAGCTGTGCTATGCTTATACTCTTGAGTATCTATTGTTGTCGAACCATATTTAAGCACACCTTTCAAAGTCTGTCCAGCAGTATAATTTCCACCAATATAAAACCACGAAGAAGAACTACTCAAATCGCAGAATAGACTACTTACACTACTAGAATAATTGCTACTATTGTAGTAGAATGTAAAGTTTCCACCAGTAGATGTAACTTTTGTCAAAACTTTTCCTGGGTCACCGGAATAAGCCATTATAATTTCCGGCATTGAACTAGTATTACTAGACGAACTAAAGTAACTTGAATTAGCAAATGTAAATGATACTGTTTTGTTTTTTGCTCCATAATGTGAAATTGTAGTGGCAGAGCCCGAATTACTACCCTTCAGATAGCAGTTTTGATAATACTTAAGATAATCACACGTATACGTACCGACTGGCACAAAATAATCACCTGAAAAGGCATTACTCCAAGTAATCTTAATAGTATCTGATGCCGAATATCCCGAGACTTTGTACACCCAGCCTATCCCCGCATTAACCGAGACTTCCGAAGTATATGCAGTCATAGGTGAACTCGAGTTATTCAAATAAACATTTGGTTTCGCCAAATTCATCGAATTATATGCATAACTATCAAGTACGACCATAAAGTAAGCATCGATGTTTTCCCAACTATATTTAATATATCTTTGATTAGTTTCATTAGTAGTTGTTCCGCTAGATTCGATTCTATTTGAACAATCTAGTTTTACTCCCGACGAACTTGTGCTAGATACACTATGAACAACAGTTCCGGTAGCACTACCATATCTTAGTTCGGCAGTTAATTTCATATTTGCTTTGTAACCGCTACTTACATCAAACCAAGTTGTAGTTGTGCCAGTATCCCCCAAATAACAGAACAAATCGTTTGTAAGACTTGAACTAGTGCTTGAGTTGTAATAATATTTAAACTTGTTTGAACTATCCGCAGATGTTACACGGGTAAGAATTTCAGTATCGCCCTCAGGGAAAAACATTGTCATAGTTGCACCAGGAGCACGTCCATTCTCTGCAGTAATATAATCAATAGGGTTTTCTGCATTATATTTACCTGAAGCATATATAACTTCGCTTTCAGCAGGACCATAATACAAATCTGATTTTTTAATTTGCATATAAACACCATCGATCGGCGAACTCATGAAATTTCTAGTAGTAGGATTAGGAATATAATAACCGGATTCCCCCGCACAATAAGCGTAACAAGATGTATAATAATTTTTGTGCAAAGTCAAATAGCTCCTATTAGATATGCCCGAGATAGCATCTATCGATACAAAATAAGTACCTCCTCCATCATACATATTACTCAGAGCATCTGTATAAAAATCGATAATATTATAATCATCCGCCCAAGAATCTTCAATTCTATCTTCGGGAATCTTATATAAATAACAAGTTCCTTTGCTATTAAACTGATAACCACTAGCATCACTTTTAAAGTCAAATGTTGCATATAGAGATTGACCAATATCACCTATGAAATTTGGAGTTCCTTCATTAGTCACTATTCCAAACCAGTAGTATCTTTCTTCAACTGGCGGTTCCACACCTACACCTGGAGAATCATATACAAAGTAATATGTCTCGCCAAAGTAGAGAGAAGGCAAACCGCAATAATAATGAAGACCGCCAGAAAACGTAGCCTTAATTTTCGTTATAGTTTTCGAAAAAGATGAAGCATACACATAAAAACCATTGCTTGATGTATATGAAATTTTTCCATCAGGATCAAACAAATCACCAGTCGCACCATTATAAGAACAGTTATAATAACTATGATCTGAAAATATTACTACAATATCATATGCACTGAAATAGTAGGAAGATAAACCAATTTTTCCAGTAAATCCATCGGAACACTCTACATGAATTTCTGTAGTAGAAGGACCACTAGTGGAACTATCATCAGTACACTCTATTGAAGTACCAGTAAAATTGTTTTCGGGACCAGTTGTAGTACCGCCAATACCAGTTTGAGCCCAATAGTATGTGACAGTCTTATAACTAGAACTACCACCTGAACCATCATCCCAATAATCATAAGAACAATTTTGACAATAATCATGAGAACCCATAAAATCGCCATTAGGACATTCAGAAACTACAGAACATAATCCATATTGATAACAAGGAGTTGTGCCATCTGAACTATAATCATGCAATGCATTAGCTACGTCAGTATGAATATTTAAAGCGGCTCCACAATTAGGACAAGTAGTACCCCATGAAGCATAAACACCATTATCAGGACTATGCGAAATCTCATTTATCATTACCGCAGAAAAAATTCCTGAGAACAGCATAACTATTCCCAAAAGGATAACTTTTATTAAATACGAATAAGGATGTTTTACTTTTAATTCTGAATTAACACTTTTTCGCATGGTTTTCTCCTAAAATTATTATTTGTAAAAAATATAATTTGTTGCATATTATTTTGAAAAGTACTAGATTTGAATTTAAGAAAACTATTAGACTAGTATACACATATCTCGCATGCACGTACACGCACGTACGCAAAATATAATTTTCCATATATAATTATATATAATATAATTAAGCCCGTCAAACAAAAATCGACAAAAACTGAAAAACTATTAAATAAAAAAACCTAAACTTGAGTACAATCAAATTTAGGTTTTGTTATCCAAATGCTTTGCAATTTCGCCTGTTGCCAACTTGTCGCAACGATTGTTATATGCATTATCCGCATGACCCTTGACCTTGTGCCAAGTGACTTTGTGCGGATGTATGAGTTCGAGTAATTCCTGCCAAAGTTCAACATTCTGAACTGGTTTTTTGCCGGCAGTACGCCAATTGTTATTTATCCAATTTTCTATCCAGCCTTCCAAAAAAGCATTGACAGTATATGCACTATCCGAATAAATATCTATTTCAACGGGTTCTTTGAGCATTTTGAGACCCATAATCACTGCCGTCAATTCCATGCGGTTGTTTGTAGTATTGTCGGCAAAACCGCTATATTCTTTTTCTATCCCCTTGTATATGAGAATCCCACCATAACCGCCTTTTCCGGGATTCCCGCTACAAGCACCGTCAGTATAAAGTTCGACTTTTTTGAGTTTTGCCATTTTTCACTCCGATTTAAAATTTAAACACCTATATGTTAACAAAAAACAATTGTGTTGGCAAGAAAAAACATCGGTGCAGATTACAAAGTAATCAAATTAGTGAGCGTGTGCTTGCACAAATAAGCGAACGTCACGGTTCGAGCAACAAAAAAACAAGGGTTTTTTGTTGGGTATGCAAAGCATACTTCCTACCACCCTTGTCAAAAAATAAATTTATTTGAATGTTTTGGCAGGGGTGGTAGGACTCGAACCCACAACCTACGGTTTTGGAGACCGCTACTCTACCATTGAGCCACACCCCTAAATAAAATAACAAAGACATTGTATAACAATTTTAATCTTATTGTCAAGCAATAATCAAAATTTTAATCAAATTTATTTTTAATATCCTTGTAAAACAAAAAAAGTCCGTTTTGGACTTTTTTGTTTATTTTGCATAATCCACATTACGTGTTTCTCTAATGACATTAACTTTGATTTGACCCGGATATTCCATTTCTTTTTCAATCTTTTGTGCGATATCCTTAGCCATAAACAATGCTTGTTCGTCAGTAACTTCGTTAGGTTTGACTATGATTCTAATTTCCCTACCGGCTTGGATAGCATAACTTGTATCTACACCCTTGAAACTATTTGCAATTTCTTCGAGTTGTGTTAGACGTTTAATATATGCTTCCAAGGTTTCACGTCTTGCGCCCGGTCTACTACTACTAATAGCATCGGCAGTTTGAACAAGTATTGCCTCCAAACTTTCGAACTCAACATTTCCATGATGAGCAGCAATACAATGGATAACTTCCTTGCTTTCTTTGTATTTTGTAGCCAAATCTACACCAATTGTAACGTGTGTACCTTCGGTTTCGTGGTCAATAGCCTTTCCAATATCGTGGAGCAAACCACCTCTTTTGGCGATTTGAACATTAGCACCAACTTCGGCAGCAAGGAGTCCAGCCAAATAACATACTTCCAAACTATGTTTAAGAACATTTTGACCATAACTTGTACGATATTTAAGTCTACCAAGAAGTTTGATAAGTTCGGGATGCATACCATGAATGCCCGCATCAAAAACAGCAGCTTCGCCTTCTTCTTTGATAGTATTTTCGATATCTTTGGTTACTTTATCCACCATTTCTTCGATTCTTGCCGGATGAATACGTCCGTCTAGTATGAGTTTTTCAAGAGAAATTCTCGCAATTTCCCTTCTAACTGGGTCAAACGAAGATAAAACAACCGCTTCGGGAGTATCGTCGATAATTAAGTCAACCCCTGTTGCAGATTCCAAAGCACGAATGTTACGCCCTTCTCTGCCAATAATTCTTCCCTTGACTTCGTCATTAGGAAGTGGAACTGTCGAAACAGTTACTTCGCTTGTATGGTCAACCGCTGTTTTTTGAATGGCAAGGGTTACAATTTCCTTTGCTTTTTTGTTTGCTTCGTCTTTTGCTTGGTTTTCTATATTTCTAACAAGAATTGCAGCATCTTTTTTTGCATCTTCTTCGTATTTAGAAATAAGTTCCTTTTTCGCTTCTTCTTTTGTAAGTTTTGAGATTCTCTCAAGTTCTTTGGTCATTTTTTCGGTTATTATGTTTTGTTCGTCTTGAGATTTTTTGAGCATCGCTTCTTTTTCTGCCAAATCTTCTTTGATTTTTTCGATTTGGTCGTTTTTCTTTTCGATTAACTCTTCTTTTTTGTCCAAAAATTCTTCTCTTTGGTTAATTCTGTTTTCTGCTTTTTGCATTTCTGCACGACGAGTTTTGAGTTCTTGGTCACATTCGCTTGTTAGTCTAAACGCTTCTTCTTTAGCTTCCAAAACCGCTTCTTTTTTTAGGTTTTTAGCTTCAGCTTTAGCTTCTTCTAACAAATTTTTTGCACTGGATTTATCTTTTTCGGACTTGTCCTTTTGTACCTTTCTTAGTACGAAAAATGTACTAGGAATAGCAACAGCAAGTCCAATCAAAACACCAATTAGACCAGTAACCCAACCCGACATAAGCATCATACTTATGTTTAACATTTAGGTTACTCCTTTCATAAAAAATATAATTTTATATAATATTAAAGTTGTGCAAAACGAAAATTGCACACACTACTGATTGTATTATACGATTTTAATTATATAACAAATTTGTTTATTCGTCAAACTATTTTAAAATGTAATTTTCAAAATCTACAAATATTTTGTCATATAATTAGCACAAAACCAAAAAAACCGCCATTTCAGGCGGATATTTTAAGATTTTTGAATGCACAGATTTTTAAATTATACATTTAAACAAATGAAGTATTCAAAAGTTTTGTCAGAAAGAGACGTAGTTCATTTTCAGGAAAAACTTATGTTTATTTAATCTATATGACCACGATTAAATCGTGGAATTTGAGAAAACAAACTGATTTGTGAGCAAGGTTAACAACACAACATTTCATGGATTATAATCTAGGAAGATTAAACAAAGTAGTCCGCTAGGACACCTTGATTTAATCTGACGACGTTTTCAATCTATGTAACCACGATTTTATCGTGGCATTTGCGACAGCAAATTGGTTTGTGAATGTAATGAGCAAAGCAACATTACATAGATTAAATTTCAACAACTTCGATATTTTCCATTGCTTCACTAATAAGGGCTTCAATATCCAGTTTACTCTCTTCTTTCAAGCATTTTTCAAGTTTTGGTTTGATTACTGGATGCTTTGGCAAGAATACTGTACAACAATCTTCGTATGGAAGAATTGACGTTTCAAAAGTTCCAATTTTTTGAGCAACCCTAGAAATGTCTTCCTTGTCAAATGAAATTAGCGGTCTAAATATAGGAAGGTCATTAACAACCGCATTTGTAACAGTCATACTTTCGACAGTCTGACTAGCGACTTGACCCAAGTTCTCACCAGTTATAATCGACTGATAATTATTTTGTTTAGCCAAACGTTCAGCAATTCTAAACATTATTCTACGCATAAGAGTTATCATAAAGTCACCATCGCAGAACTTGTGAATACTCTCTTGAATATGGGTAAAGGAAACAATATGTAGTTTGAACCCACCAGTGTATTTTTTCATGATTTTGGCAAGTTCAATAACTTTGTCTTTTGCATTTTGACTAGTATAAGGATAACTATGAAAATGCAAAGCATTGATAGTCATTCCACGCCTAGCCATCATATATCCAGCAACAGGACTATCTATACCTCCAGACAAAAGCAACAATCCACTACCACTAGTTCCAACAGGCATACCACCAGACATTTCAATTACGTCAGTATAGACTAGAGTGTAGCCACTCTCTCTAATATCAACATAAATAGTTACTTCTGGATTATGCAAATCTACTTTCAAATGTGGATTGCTTTTGAGTACCAACCCACCAAGAGATTTTGAGTAATCAATTGATGTCAACGGAAATCTTTTGTCAGCACGATTTACAGTTACTCTAAATGTATTACACTTCAATTTGAGTGAAGCAACATAATCATCAATAGCCTTTAAATCAGTATCAAGCATAACAGCAACACTGATAGAACAAATGCCAAAAACAGTCTTTAAGATTTCTATAATTTTCTTTTCTTTTTTTTCATCAAAATTCTCAACCAAAAATCTTTTGTTTGTTCTTTTTACTTCTGCCAACCCCTCTAATTTTTCGGCGATATTACTAAGCAATTTTTTTTCGAAATAAGCAAAATTTTTTCCTTTGAGAAATATCTCACTATACCTAATAACAATTACTTTTTTTAAGTCATTCATATGTTTATCCTTTTTTAAATATCATTTGTTTTACTAAATATTTTTTGTAATCAGACAACTCAAATAATCATCTATTACAATAAAAACTGTACAAAATTTATTGTTTTTTAATAAATTAATTTTTTTACAAAACATGTAACTTATTGACACAAATTAATATGTTTTTGTCAAAAAGTTATGGATAGAATGTCAAAAACACAATAATTAATGCCAATTTTGAATGTGCTAATACTGCAAAATTAATTTTGTTTAATAGTATGTTTTAGATAAGCACTAACACGTTCATTTAGTTTTTCGACCAAATATTCAACTTCTTCTGGAGTATTATATATTCCAAAACTTATTCGCAAATTACCTTCAATTTCCGATTTTTGAACACCCATACTTTCAAGCACTCTATTGCCACTCTTTTTTGCTGAACATGCCGAACCATTACCTACAAAAATATTGTCATAATCACCAAGCATATTAAGCAAAGTTTCTGCCCTACAGCCCGCAAAACTTATCGACACAATATATGGCGAATTGTCTTCAAATGAATGTATTGTGTATTTCAGATTTGTTTGACCAAGTTTGTCCAAAAACAACTTTTTAAGATTAGCAATTTTTTTGTAATTAACTTCAAGATTGCTTGTGACAATTTGACTAGCACGATACAAAGTATAAATACCTAGCATGTTTTCAGTTCCACTACGCAAGCCCGATTCTTGACCACCGCCAAAAATTATTGGCTTTAGAGACACAGTGTTTTTAAGATACAACGCGCCAACACCCTTGCTACCATAAATCTTGTGTGCAGATATTGTGTACATATCTACTCCCAAATCATCAACATTTACTTCAATTTTTCCAAATGCCTGAACTCCATCACAATGGAATATCACTTTTGGATTAACCGACTTTGCAATTTCAACTAGACTAAGTATATCATTAATCGCCCCCGTCTCGTTGCTTACATGCATGATTGAGACCAGGTCCACATCAGAAGTCATCTTTCTTTCAAAATCATTAATATCAACTTTGCCGGTCTTATCAAGATTTACAAACACTACATCGTATCCGCGAGCTTTTAGTTCCAAAGCAGAATTATATACACTTGGATGTTCACCCATTGAAACAAGAATTTTTCGAGTATTTTTTTTGACCGAACCGAAAAGTGCCAGATTACTCGCTTCTGTAGCAGACCCTGTAAAAACAATCTTGCCATTTTCTCCACCCAAGCAAGCAAGCAAACTCTTTCTCATTTTTTCTAACGTAGGCTTACTTGAATCATGTGTTTTATAAACATTATTATACAAAGCACTAGGATTAAAATAATATTCGGAATTAAATTGAGACAGTTCATCGACTATTTCAGGCATTATTTTGGTTGTACTTGCATTATCAAAAAACACTGTATCAAATGGCATAATTTTCTCCTAAACTAATTTTACTATCAGTTTAGTCTACCACAAAATGTCAAAAAATTCAATATTTTAAGCTGATATTTTGATTTTATGTACAAATTTTAGATTGATTATATTTATAATACAAATAAACCATTGGCACAACATTCGATTTAAACAAAAGTTTAAATTATAAATGTTTATTAGTATACATTTGAATAATTTAAAAAACTATTGTATAAATATACATATCAATATGGAACAAAGTTAAGCAATGTATCCAGAGTATCCGAATACAAATAAACTTCGGGGACTTGTCCAACAATTACACTTTCACTAATAAGAACTTCTTGTTCTGCTGTAAATGTTCGACTGCTAAGTGGCATTACAACACCAACATTTGCCCTAATATTAACGTAGATTTTGTGTATGGTTTGATTAATTCCTGCGGACTCAAAGTGAGACATAAACTTACATATTACACTCCCGATTGGAGTCATTTTGACGTTCACTCTAGGCCCACGACCCACAAACAACGGAATGCCCGTAAAAGTTCCAATAGGAATTGCTACACCACTTTTACCATAGTCTTGAATTCGTGTTTCGCATGTTTGTGCCAAATCTTTACTTAAGTTGTTAATTTCCAAAGAATTGGCTTGAATCATGCTAATATTTCCAAATTCATCACTGATAATATTGACCAAATCATCATAGACAATTGAATTCATTACAACATCTGCTATAGAACTATTCATAGCCTTAGTTGCCAGAGCCTTTGATTTGAGTTCTACCGTATCCATAATAACAGGATTAATCATATAAGCAAAAATTACAAAAACAAAAGTAATAATACACAGAATTACGATTATTTTTGTAACTTTCTTTTTATTGAATTTTAATATTTTGTTTATATTAACAAAAAAATTTTTCACATAACATTATATGATTAAAAAAGTACTTATTATGCTATTTTAATTCTCAATTAAAATTTCCCACTATTTTTAAATTAATTGGATATTAGTTTGCGTAATTTGGCAAGTTTCCAAATTTTTTGGATACTAAATAGAAAATATATGATTAAAAATCTTTTGTATATAATGTATAATTATAGATATAAATAAATATTTATAAATATATTTGATTCTGATAATTAAATTGTGAACACCTAATTTATGAATAAATATTTAAAATTGGTAATAATTATAACGAGTATCTAAATTAATATTTTTTGGTTTTGCTACTAAATATCAAAGAAAAAATATAAGCAAATATAACTGCACCAGTTATTCCCCCTGCTGTTGCTGTCAACCCTCCCGTCAAGACTCCCAACAGTCCTTTTTCTTTTATGCTTTCGATAGCACCCTTTGCAAGACTTCTTCCAAATCCTGTAATTGGCACTGTTGCACCTGCTGAAGCAAAATTCACTATTGGGTCA
Source organism: Clostridiales bacterium (assembly GCA_003524095.1). Taxonomy (GTDB): domain Bacteria; phylum Bacillota; class Clostridia; order Christensenellales; family UBA1242; genus UBA11490. The sequence goes on along the minus strand of DOEE01000003.1, from coordinate 464,551 downwards.
TATAGTCCAAAAGCCTCCATGACAGCACCGATGCAGACAAACAAAACCAAAATTCTTGAACTTGTCATATTGGTTTTGATGATAAGTATCTGACCAAGCATACATATAAATCCACCAACCAAAAACACCTTTAAATAAGTTAACAACATAAATAATTCCCCTTACTTTATTGATTTTCTAATTTCAACAGCATGGCAAATTCCCGGAATCGTATCGCCTTGTTGACTACTAAGTGTACTCAGCAATGCTCCCGTAGCACAAAATAAAACACGATTATATTTACCTTCATTCATTTTTTGCATAACGTATGAATTAAGAATAACAGCACTACATCCTGCACCACTTCCACCTTGATAACTTTTTTGATTATTATTATATATCATTTGTCCGCAGTCGTTGTAATTGCTTTTGAGTTTATACCCTTTGTTTTCCATTAAGTCCATTAGTATTTCACTGCCAAGTTTTCCCAAATCGCCAGTCAAAATCAAATCATAGTCGTCAGGTGTTGTGTTTGTGTCCTCAAAGTGGGCAATCAGCGTACTCATAGCCGATGGTGCCATTGCTGCACCCATATTATTAACATCATTAATCCCAAAATCCGTCACTTTTCCAAAGGTTGCATTAACAATTTCTTTGTCACCACCCTTGTCTCCAAGAATAGTACAACCCGCACCAGTTACTGTCCATTGACTCACAGGCGGACGTTGATTTCCCAATTCCAAAGGAAATCTATATTGTCTTTCAGCACTACTAAAGTGACTACCTGTCGCACATGCAACTTTTGAAATATATTCAGCATTTATCAGTGCAGACCCGACAGCCAAAGTTTCTGCCATTGTGCTACACGCACCATACAATCCCAAGAAAGGAATATCCAATTCTCTCGCCGTAAAACTTGAAGAAATTATTTGATTAAGTAAGTCTCCACATACAAGCAAATCAATATCCTTACTACTCAATCCTGCATTTTCTATCGCATTTATAACCGAATGCTCAAGCATTTTTCTTTCTGCCTTTTCAAAAGTTTTTTCTCCAAATAAATCATTTTTCAAAACATAATCAAAGTAATCTTTGAAATTACTATTACCTTCTTTTTGCCCAACAATCGTGTAATTTCCGATTATTTTTGGCGCATTTTTAAAGAATATTGTCTGATTTCTTTTTTTCATATAAACACCTATTAAATTTATTATCAGTCACCAAAAGTCAAAATACAATCCGTGTATTGTTATCAAATATATCAAATTTTAATACAATTTTTAAGATAAATACCTTAAAATAATATTAATAATCAAAAATAATACTATCTTTTATACCAACAAACCCATATTCATTCAATCAAGATTTTGAGAAAATCACAAAAACAAATAAATAATTCCAACAATGACAGATATAGCTAGACCATTAACAATTACTGGGCCTGCAACCGAAAACATTTTAACACAAAGCCCAAAGATTATACCTTCCTTTTTAAACTCCATGGCGGGACTAGTAATAGAATTAGAAAATCCCGTAATTGGAACTATAGAACCCGCACCTGCAAAAACACCAATTCTATCATACACACCAACTGCCGTTAGAAAACTCGCTAGAAAAATTAGAATAATTAACATCCATGTGCCAGCACTTTCAATACTCATAGTCGGAAAGATTGCAAGTAGCGAATCCTGAATCGCCTGACCGATGATACAAATAAGTCCACCAACTAGATAGGCATATATAAGTGTTGGAAAATTTTTTGTTTGAGGCTTTTTGGCGTCAACATATTCATTATATTTTTTGTTTCTTATTTTTGCATCCATCATACTTCTCCAAAAATCAATATATTTAAATATTTCACAAAAAAAAAGTTTTAAACAATTTTTAAATAAAAAATAAATAATTTTTAATTTTCTTCGCAAAATATAATTAATAAAAAATTTGAGGAGACAAAAATGAAAAAAACATTAATTATAATTACTAGTTTGTTGCTTATTTGTGTAATGTTAATTGGATGTAATTCAACAGACGCAACAATTCAAGCTAGCAAGCAATTAAATAAAAACTTAAACTTATTATATAATACCGTTAATAGACTCGACACAGTTGACAATGAATATCTTGTTAGTAACGACATTTATGACTTGAATAAAATTAATACAAACACTGTTCCATCACCAAACAAAACACAAACTAGAGTATTAGCAATAAGCAATATTAATGAACCACAAGTAAATTATACAGCTATTCAAGAAAACTCAGACAGTTTGAAAAACAAGAATGAAAAATTAACATCAACACAAGAATTAAATGCAGAAGAAATAAGTTTGAAAGACGACTTAACTCAAGCACTCAAGAACGAACTAATTAATAGACTATATTGCGATAGTAATGGAAATTGTAAACTATGCAAAAAGAAATATACATGCTCCGACAATGGTGTATGTAATAGTTGTAATCAAACAGTAATCTGCGATAGCAATGGAAACTGTACTTCATGCAAAAAAACTTTGATATTGGATAACAATAATAATTGTTCATCTTGCAAAAAATCTTGTGTAACAACTACTCCAAATACAAATCTAAATTCTCAAACAAAAAGTTGTTTACAAAAAATTTCCGCAAACAATCAAAAGTTAAATGTTGAATTACTATCAACAAACAATAACGATTTAGTTGTTAAAAACAATAGCGACAAAGTTGACACTTTATCCGACGCAAATATTACTATTCGTGACACAAACGATAATGTTATTGACAATAACCTTATTGATATAAACAATAATTTAAATGATAATGACATAAACAGCACAAAAAACAATATTACTGATTACGATAATATTAATGTTAAAAACACATTAGATTTACCTGAAGAAGAAATTAATGTTACTACTGATTCTACTGACACATCAAACAATTTATATAATCAAATCATCTCAGATAACAAAAAACCTGTAGAAGCTAACGATTCAAATTTAGACAACACAATGAATAACGAGACAACAAATACCGATGTTGTTTTGAACGATAATACTGACGATAAGGCAAATAACAACACTAATACAGACAACATAGTTAGATTTAAACCATACAAAGTTATCTATTATAGTGAAAGTTCATTTACGCCAGATTTACTAAAATACAATCCTAGATTTATTAATTCAATTAATTATGATAGTGCAAATAGTACACTAAATAAATATGTAGAAAAACTTCAAAAGTTATATGCTATGACTGCCGATGTTGTCCAAGCCAACAACACCTTGGCTAATTACAAAGTAGTAATTCTTGACAATATTCATGATGCCAAAGAACTAAACGAATGCATATTAAATGGAAATTGTACACCAAACGCAAACCAAGTATCAGCACTTAACAATTACATTGAAGACATCAAAACAACAATTAAAAATCTAAGAAATACAAATGGAACTCTAACTAACGAAATTAATAAAATTTCATCTACTAATACAGGACTTGCTCAAAGTATAGATATTGCAAATAGCAACTATCTAAAAATTCTAAATCAAATTGATACTAGAATTTCTTATCACGAAAATGCAATTGCAACTTTGGAACAAATTAAGTATTTGTTGCAGGACGCACAAAACAATAATGGTGTAACAATTGTAGAAGACTTGAATAATAACACAAATATTACCACAGATGTCAATAGTTCTAATAATGCACCTGACAACAAAGTTGAAACAGTTATTGACGACAAAAATATTATAGTTGAAGATAATGACAATATATCCCCCGTTACTCCAAATGTCGATGTTAAAAAAGAAGACAGTGCAACAACTAAAAATGAATTAGTTGAAATTGAAAAAACTATAGACGAAAATGGCAACACAGTTGTTGAGAAAAAAATTATTACACCAGACAATTCAATTTTAGCAGACGTTGAAGATGATAATAACGAAATTATAACAAACAATGACAGTAGCAACGATAGTACAATCGTCAAGGAAACTATAGTTACTGAAAATAATGATAATTTAAATTCAAATAAGGAATTTAACAACGATAGTTTTCTAGATAAAAAATCTTATAGTAATGTTGACACTTACAATCAAGGTTTAGGAAATGTCGATACTTACAAAAAGAAAATAGTTTTAAAAGACGAAACTAATCAAACACAAGAAAACAGCGATAATATTAAAATTAGTGATAATATAGAGACTAACAATAATTCAGATATTGTAAATAATAATGACAATCTAAATACAACAAATGAGAATACAACAAATGAAGTAGTTAGCAATGACAACGACACAATTATTAATCCAAATAATACTCCACAAATGGTAGACAATACTAATAACTTTGGGGTTGCTGGAAACAATTATAACAACGGACTAAACAATGGTTATAATAACACAATAATTAGTCAAAATAATCTGGACAACAATAACCTTGGAAACAATAGTTATAGATATGACGGAAATGGAACATTATACAACAATACAAACGGATACAATAATGGCTCTATTAACAATATTAACGAACGAAATAACAATGTTAATACCTATAAATATAACACACTAGTTGATAGTATCAATCGTGGCACAGTAAATAACGGTATCAATACTCTCAAAGTTTCAGCCTAAAATACAAAAAAAGACCCGCAATTCGATTCTAATTTGAATTGTTGGTCATTTTTTATGTTAATTTATCTTTTAATTTTGACAAAATCTTGCTTTCAAGTCTACTAACTTGAACTTGTGAAACGCCAAGCTCAAGTGCTATATCTTTTTGCGTTTTGTCTCTAAAATATCTTAAAATTATTATCTTTTTTTCTCTAACTGGCAATTCTCTAATAATCTTATACAATAGTTCATTATCCAATTGTTTATCAATTGGCTTGTCATCTTCGATTTTATCTATTAAATATTGCTCTTTCCCATTTTCATCTCCAACTAGTGAATACAAAGAAATCGGCTTAATTGAACTATCCATTGCATATACAACTTCTGTATCAAGTATTCCAAATTGTTTGGCTATTTCAGAAGTTGTTGGAGTTTTATGATGTTTTGAAATGTATTCTTCAATAAACCTATTTATATGAAGATTAAGTTGCTTCGTACTACGCGAAACTTTGATAATTCCATTATCTCTTATAAATCTTTTGATTTCACCAGCAATCATAGGAACAGCATAAGTTGAAAATTTTACACCAAAACTTTCATCAAAGTTGCTAATAGCTTTCAAGAATCCCAAACTTCCCAATTGATACAAATCATCAAATTCAATCCCTTTGCCCATATACTTTTTGATAACACTTTTAATAAGTGGAGAATTCTCGGTGACCAATCTTTCCTTGGCTTGTTCATCACCATTTTTTGCAAGAACAATAAGACTATTTGTCGTCTCTAAATCAAGCATATTATCTCCTTATTTTTTTATTTTTTTGATAAGTGTTACCTTAGTGCCTTTCCCTAATGCAGATTCAACAACCATTTTGTCCATAAAACCTTCCATTACTGTAAAGCCCATTCCACTACGTTCTTTGTCTGGCTTTGTTGTAAAAAATGGTGTTAATGCCTTTTCAACATCATCAATACCTTTGCCCAAATCAACAATTTCTATTTTTACATGGTCGGAATACACTTCACAATTAATCTCAATTTCGCCCATCGTCCCGTCATATCCATGAACAATAGCATTTGTTACACCTTCACTTACAGCAGTCTTAATATCCGAAATTTCTTCGACATCAAACGGAATATTAGAACAAAAACTAGCAACTGCCAGTCTTGCAAAACTTTCATTCTCACCTTTTGACCAAAATTTCAAGTTCATTTTATTTATTATTTCCATAATTTCTCTCCATTAAGATATTTTGGGCATTATTTCAAAAATGCCCGACATTCTAAATATTTTGTCAACAGTATTTGAGGGATTACTTATATAAATATTCTTATTTTTGTTCTTTAAATATTTATATCTTCCAATAAGTACACCAATGCCCGTACTGTCCATAAAATTGAGTTCTGACATATCAAAAACCACATCGTCATAATTATATTTACGCAGAGCATCATCAAGAATTTGCCTTACAAAGCTAGCACTACAATCATCAAGCTCGCCTATTAGCATAACTCTCAATGTTCCATTACTCAAACTAAACTTAACATCCATACCATTCTCCTATAATACTTAAAAACAAAAAGCAATTACCATGTTTTGCTTTTATAATTTTAACACATTTAGTATTGCAAAAAATTAGAAGATAGCTCATATGATTTGTTTTTTTGTAGAAAATTATCTGTTAGATAATTTAGCAATTCAAATAATGTAGTAAAAAAAAACTTATCATAGTTCATGCTATCAAGCATGCAAATCCATCCCCCGAGACACAAAAAAATGACCCTTGATAGGTCATTTTTAGGTGGGTGGGATGCGATTCGTCAATATGGCTGGAATACAAATATAATATCACATGAACTCATAGCCATATTTGTCGGGTGGCAGTGTCAACTGACGGGTTCCCGACTACCTTAGATGGTTCGCATGGCTATTAGCCATGTGCATGCTATCAAGCATGCATAATCCATCCCCCGAGACACAAAAAAATGACCATTGATAGGTCATTTTGGTGGATGGGATGCGATTCGTCAATATGGCTGAAATATAAATATAATATCGCTTGAACTCATAGCCATATTTGTCGGGTGGCAGTGTCAACTGACGGGTTCCCGACTACCTTAGATGGTTCGCATGGCTATTAGCCATGCGCATGCTATCAAGCATGCAAATCCATCCCCGAGACACAAAAAAATGACCATTGATAGGTCATTTTTTGGTGGGAGGGGATGGATTCGAACCATCGAAGTCTGAGACGACGGATTTACAGTCCGTTGCATTTGACCGCTCTGCAACCCTCCCGCATGGAGCTGGTGATAGGAATCGAACCTACAACCTGCTGATTACAAGTCAGCTGCTCTACCGTTGAGCCACACCAGCATGGAATGTTGTAACCAAAAACTCGGTAATCAGTGGTTAGCAACATAATTTTGTATATGGTGCCTTGGGGCGGAATCGAACCACCGACACGAGGATTTTCAGTCCTCTGCTCTACCGACTGAGCTACCGAGGCATACATATAATGGCGACCTGGATGGGACTCGAACCCACGACCTCTAGCGT
>DOEE01000003.1:429594-457189 GCA_003524095.1 Clostridiales bacterium | reverse complement strand
GCGTTCTAACCAGCTGAACTACCAGGCCAAATATAAAATATATGTGTTAAGGGGAGAAAAGTGGTGGGCCTTCAGGGACTTGAACCCCGGACAAACCGGTTATGAGCCGGTTGCTCTAACCAACTGAGCTAAAGGCCCATTATAAATAATAATGGTCGGGGTGAAGAGACTCGAACTCCCGGCCCCTTGATCCCAAATCAAGTGCGCTACCAAACTGCGCTACACCCCGTCTTTCACTTTCAAACGATTAACAAACTAATTCTACTATAAAATAATATGATTGTCAACAATTTTGTTAAAAAATAATAAATTTTTTTGTGCTATCAGATATATTCAGCAGTCAAAAATAAAACCCAAAAATTGTTTTGTTTATTAACTTAATGAAGCAAGCCTACAATTTTAGATTGTTTTTGTAGACTTACTTCAATAATTTTATGCGGTTTTAGTCTTCTTAGACTTTTTTATTTCTTGTTTGTATTGTTTGTATTCAATTTTGTATTGTTTGATAGAAATATTCTTTAAATACATTATTTTTTCTTGCAAAACTTGGGAAGCACTATCGAGAAGCTCTTTGTCTATTTTTTTGTCTTTGAATTCGGGCATCTCGGATAATTTAAAAGGTCTTCCAATAAGATATGTATTAAATACAAATGGCATGGTAATTTTTCTGAAATAAGTTGGAATTATATAACTATCTGTCTTGAGTGCAAACATTACAGCACCATTTTTGACGTCAATTGCTTCGTTATTTTTGACTCTTGTTCCTTCTGGGAACAAAAGCAAAGTTTTTTTGGACTTAAGGAGTTTGAGGGTGTACTTGATAGCACCAATATCATTCCCACCCCTATCCACTGGATAAGCACCATATTTTTTGAGTATCAAGCCTCCAAGTTTGCATTTGAACAATGATTTTTTTGCCATTATTTTGGCATTTGGCACAACACGTGCTTTTAATATAACAGCATCATTATTAGTCTGATGATTGGCACAAACAATTTTTGATTGTCCTTTTGTAATTTTGAAATATTTTCTGCCCATAATCCTTAGCGGAAACAACAAAAACACAAATGGTACTGCTATTATCCAACAAATCCAATAAAACATTTATTTCTCCTTAATTATTCTATAAAGCAAATTTACTTCTTCGTCAATAGTCATATCCGAATTATCTATATACATTGTACCTTTGGTCAAAATTAGCGGTGATAACGAACGTTCTTTGTCTCGTCTATCTCTCTCTATCAAATCCGCCTTGACATCTTCCATAAAAACTTTTTGACCTTTTGAAATCAATTCGTCATATCTACGTTTTGCTCTTACATCAATGTTTGCATCCAAGAAAAATCTGAATTTTGCATTAGGCAATACATGTGAAGTAATATCTCTTCCTTCCATAATTAAATCAAATTTTTTGGCTGAATTTCTTTGAATATTAAGCACGAATTCACGACACTTTTGATAAGGTGCAATAATAGAGCAAATATCACTAACCTTGTTTAGTCTAATTTTGTTTGAAACATCTATATTATTTAAAATAGTGATTTGTTCGCCATTATTATGTTTGAGAGTAATGGTAATATCTTTAAGAGATTTTTCAACCTCACCTTCATTGTATGGATCGATATTATTATCCATTACATACACTCCCAGCGCCCTATAAATAGCACCAGTATCAAAGTGTACAACTCCTAATTTTTGAGCAAGTTTTGTACAAACAATTCCCTTTCCCGACGATGATGTTCCATCAATTGCAATTGTTAACATATTGTCCCCTTAAAAACTAAATCTTTTTGTTTATCATCTAAATATACATACTTTCCTTCTTGCAAATCCCCTAGTTCTAAGTCGCCAATCGAAAGCCTTTTAAGAGAATATATCGTAACTTTCATGCTCTCAAATATTCTTCTTATCTCCCTATTCTTGCCTTCCATTATAGTTATATGATAATAGCAATAATCTTCGTCATTATGACTCATTTCAATTTTGGCAGGCAAGTATTTTATTCCGTCTATTAACATGCCTTTTCTAATTAAACCTAATTCCTTGTTAGTAAGGATTACCTTGAGTTTAACTTCGTAAGTTTTGTAAATATGTTTGGAAGGATGAATTATATTGTTTGCCCAGTCTCCATCGTTTGTAAGTAATAGTAGTCCTTGGGTATTATAGTCAAGTCTCCCAACTGGAAACACTTTTTCTTTAACTTTTTTTAATAAATCTGTTACAACTTTTCTATCTTTTTCGTCTTTTAAAGATGTAATATAACAACGTGGTTTATTAAGCATAATGTAGACTTTTTTGCTAGTAGGTTTAACAATTTTGCCATCTAAGGCAACTTCGTCTTCGTCGCTTATGTCAAAAGATAATTCTTTGATAATCTTGTTATTAACACTAATTCTTCCTGAAGTTACAAACTCTTCAACATGTCTTCGACTTCCAAGTTCGCAACTTGCCAAAAATTTATTTATTCTCATATTTTCACCTAAATATATTTTACTCCATTTTGTATAATTAATCAAACATTATTTATCCTTTTGTAATTTAGAAAACTACTAAGTGAAATTATTTTAAATAAAAAACATATTAGACAAAAAACCTAATATGCTTTAAACATTTAATTAATGTTATAAAAAACCTTAAAACCACTTGTCAATTATATTATCAAAAAGATATTTCATATCATTGTTTTGTGCATCTTCAATTGTGATTAATTCACCCTGATAAATCACATCGCCCTTATACAAAACTTGAACACTGCCAACACCTTGGTTAAGTTCGATTGGTGCAACCAATCTATCTGGCAGAATGTATTTAACTTCGTACTCATTTTCTTCTGATTTCAAAATTGGTTTTTTAAATCCAGCAATAGTTATAATCCCTATCTCAGTTTTGGGAGATTTGTCGATTTCAACATTGCTTACAAAATTGTATGGCAAAACAAATTCTTTCATCATGTATTCACTCATGGCAAGTTTCGTTAATCTATCGCACTCTTCAAACATAGGTTGACAATTAAGAACAACCGAAATTATTTGAAGACCATTTTCTTCGTGGGCATTAACTAAACATCTGCCTGCATTATCTGTAAATCCAGTCTTAACGCCTATGCAATTTTCGTCAGTAAATAACAATCTATTTTTGTGCTTTAGATATCTAGCCTGATACAAATCATTCTTTTCAATAACCATACGTTCGGTAGAAACTATTTCTCTGAAAATAGGATTTTTGAGAGCATAAGCTGTCATCATTGACAAATCATAAGCCGAAGTATAATGTCCGTCTTCGTCAAGTCCATGTGGATTTTTAAAATTTGTATGCTTAAGTCCTAAGTTACTTGCAAACTCATTCATAAGCCCTACAAAGTTGTCTAGTCCAGCAATATGCTCAGCAATTGCAATAGCACAATCGTTTCCACTAGCCAAAATTAGTCCATATAACAATTCTCTAAGACTTAACTTTTCGCCACTTTTTAGATAAATACTTGTGCCTTCGATTCCAATTGCCTTTTCACTTACTACGAACTTTTCATCTAAGTCACTTGAATTCTCAATTGCAACAATTGCAGTCACGATTTTGGTTGTACTAGCCATTGGAAGTTCTAAATTTTCATTCTTTGAGTATAACACATCACCCGAATTGCCTTCGATTACAACCATGCCTTTGGCAATTGAATTTGTTTCTTTTGCCATAACGCTTATTTTGAAACTACTCACAAAAATTGCAATAAGAATTATTATCAAACTCAATACATTATTCTTTTTCATCACTTATATCCTTTTTGTTAGAAAAATAATTTTCATAAAGTTTAAACATTAAATCCAAAATATTTTTTGACATATCTTGAGTTGAATTAACTGATATAAATTTAAATTCCAAATTTGACACCGCAACAAATCCAATTGGAACAATATTAAACCCCGTTCCACTTCCAGCACTTACATTTTGCTCCTTGCCTTTTGGCATTGAACCACCACCAGAAATAAGCCCGACACTAATTTTGCTTACGGGAATTAAATACATATTCTTGCCAAGTTCAATAATTTTTCCCACAACAGTATTAGCGTCAACTATATCTTTGATATGTTCAAAAGTATTTTCGATAATATCATCTATTTGAGACTTTTCTATTTTTTCTTTTTTTGACATATTTGTTTCTCCTATAAAAACTTAATATAATTGAAAACAACAAATCAAACAAAGTAAAATACACCTTTATATTTAAATTAAAGATTATATTGTCATTCAAAAAATCAACTGTATTTAAATAACTAAAACTTAAATCTTTGTTTGAATATTTCAACTTATTTTTTGCAAAAAAACAAATATTATTAAGAATGCTTACAAAAAGCACACTTGAACTTGAATTGACTACTCCAAGTCGTGAAAATAGTCTTATATCATCAAAATATAGTTTATCCAAAATGTTTTTCTTGATTTCCATCGCCAAATATTCATTATTTTTGTCAAACACGACACTTAATGTTTTTAGTTTCTTTTTGTTGTTAATTTGGATATACAATCCAATAAGGCTAATGCTAATAGTTGCTAATTTTATTCCAAAAAGTCTAATTGTAATATCAATAAAATTTCCATACAAATCAAAAATTATATTGATTTGAAAAACCAACATAATACTCAAAAACACAATCAAAAGTGACAAAAAAATAATAGTATTATTCATACTACTATTTTTATCAAAATTATTTATTATATGTATTAATTGTCTTCGGCGTTAATGTCGATTGTAGGAATATTTGATAGGTCGTCACTAAATTTGCCAAGTATATCATCAAGACGATTTCTATCTTCCATAATCTCTTCCTTGGTCTCTTTGATACCTTTAATAATCTGTTCTGCTTCCTCATCTGACATATTTTTTGCAATATCTTCTTCTTCGGGAATTTCTCTAAAGTCAAACAATGAATTGTCGCTTTCCTCATGAAGCACTTTGATTCTTTCGAGAAGTTGCTCATAATCTGGCAAATCTTTAAGACTTGAGATATTAAATTTTTTGAGGAATGTATCAGTAGTTCCAAACAAAAGTGGCTTGCCGACTGCGTCCTTTCTGCCAACTACTTCAATAAGATTGTTATCAAGCAAAGTATTAATTGCATAATCACAATTAGCACCACCCCTAATATTTTCAATTTCAAGCCTTGTAATAGGCTGTTTGTAAGCAATTATTCCGCACACTTCCAAAACAATCTTAGTAAGCATTTTTTCCTTGATAGGATTAAGCACAACTGATATTGTTTCAGCAAAATTTTTGTTAGAACATAGTTGCGCTTTTTCGTTATAAATAATTACTTGAATTCCGTCATTATTTTCTTGTCTTTGTCTTTGAAGGTCTTTGACCGCTTCAACTACTTCCGACTTATCGATTTCAAGTTTTTCAGCAATATCCAAAAAAGATACTCCCTCGCCAGCAACAAATAGTATTCCTTCAATTATCTTAGATAAGTTCTCCATTAATTTCATCTCCCGTTTTTTCTATTTGAATATCCGAAAACAAGTCATCTTGAGATACTCTAATTACTTGCATTTTGATAAGTTCAAGCAGTGCCATAAAAGTAGTAATTACTTCGTCTCTACTTGATGTGTCCAAAAATAGTTCGCTAAATTTAAGTTTACTTCGCGAAATCAAGGTGTCTTTGATAGACGAAATCTTTTGCTCAACAGTAAAAGTTTCCTTGATAATTTCCTTACTTTCCTTACTCTTTTCAATCTTGTTTACTCTGTGCATAATTCCCACAAAAGCATCAAGGAGTTTGTCAAGTTCCATATCTTTGATAATAATTCTAAATTTATTCGCTTCTTTTTCAGGTGCTTTGTAGAACTTATCATTGCTTTCAAGTTTGCCCAATTTTTCATTAACTTCCTTAAACATCTGATACTCTCTAAGTCTGAGTTTCAAAATATATTCAGGGTCGAGTTCGTCTTCTTCAGTGTCAACAATCTTAGGAAGCAACTTTTTGCTTTTGATTTCAATTAGTAAGGCAGCATATTCAATAAACTCGCTCGCAACTTCCATATCAACCTTTGATATGTCTTTCATAATATCCAAATACTGTTCAGTCAAATCACTAATTTGAATATCTTCGATATCAAGTTTGCTTTTTTTGATAAGAGTAAGTAACAAGTCAAGTGGACCACTAAAATTTTCTAACTTAAAAGTTAGTTTAAACTCACTATCATTTTCATCCTGATTTTCAATATTTTTATCTTCTGATAAATCAATATTTTTATCTATAATAGATTCTTCGTTTTTTTCTTCTTCAATCATAAAAAATTTTCCATAAATTTATTTTACATAGTACTATGCAATATCTTGACTAGCGCTAATTTCCTAGCATTTTTGTCAAAAGAACAATCTCCAAAATAATTCAATTGGAGTAGATATAAGTGCAATTAAGTTAAATAGTATTCTATCCAAAAACAACAACACTACTAACAAAATAATTGACCCATATCTATACATAAATTTAACATAGGGATTATCATACTTTGTGTAATTTTCAACAAGTTTAAATCCGTCTAAAGGATAAATTGGAAGCAAATTAAATACCGCCAAACAAATATTTATAAAATACATAAAGTAAAAGAATTGTTGTAAAAATAATACAAATATGCTTGTAGACCTAATAAGCAAAGTCAAATAGAAAAACCCACAACCAAAAAATCCAAGTATCAAATTAACAAAAATCCCAGCAATACTTGTAAGTCCAATGCCTTTTTTGATATTTCTAAAATTATCCGAATTAAATTGAACTGGTTTTGCCCAGCCAAAGCCAAAAACAGCACAGCAAACAAAGCCAATAGTGTCAATGTGCTTAAGCGGATTTAGACTTACTCTTCCCTGCATTTTTGGTGTCATATCCCCACATTGGTAGGCAACAAAAGCATGACCAAATTCGTGCAAACTAAGTGATATAAGTATAACTAAAATATAAGCTAGTGAAACTATTACAAAGTCCCACCCTTGATAAGAATTAATCAAAAATAACATAAAAACCTTTTTTAATTTATAAGTATTTTAACAAATATAAATATGTTTGACAATTTATTGTCTTTATTTCATATAAATAATTCTATGACATTGTTCACAAACAATCGTGCCTTCATTTTTGAGTTTGTTAACTCTAGCGGTTGGAATTTCTACTCTACAACCCGAACAGTGGCCATTGTCAAAACTAACATAAACTGGGAAGATTTTGTCCGCTTTCATAGTCTTGTATTTGTTTAAAAGTTGACCATCTATTTCCCCTTCCAAAGTCTTCATTTTGTCTTCGATTTCCTTGAGTTTTGGCTCAACCAATTTCATGGATTTTTCATAAGCAACTTTGAATTCATTATACTTTGTTCTGGCTTTAATCATATTATTCTTTGTTGTCTCAAAATCTTTTAGGCTAGATTTAATTTTTGTGATAATTATATTAATGTTTCTTTCCAACAAGAACAATTCGCTACTAAGTGAATTAATTGTAGCCAAGATGCTGTCTACATCATCAAGTTCAACCGTGTTTAAATCTTTGTTAATTAGTTTTTGGATTTTTTGAGAATTAGCGTCATATTGTTTTTTTAGTTTTTCATAGTCGTTAAGCAAGTCACTTGCATCATTTTCTAGTTTAACACCCTTATCATGTGCTTCAACTATAAAACCTTTGAGTTTGTTCATATTACTCTTTTCAGCACTATTCAAATTGGCTTTTTTGAGTTTGTTTAGTTCCAAGTCTAATTTTTGATATTCTAGTATTTTATTCATAATTCAATTCCTTTTTTGCTTTTTCAAAAAGCATTATACTCTTTTCCACTTTTGCATCTATTGTTTTTTGATTTTGTTTGATTAAATAAAGTTTAATAAGATTATTTTCAACATAATCTTTTATAGCACTATAACTATTTTCAAAATTATCTTTTCCAAACCATAGTTCAAATTCAGACAATTTATCTGGATTATTACACTTTTCACATTTAATAATATTGTAGAACTTATTTTTGTCTTTGATAATAATATCAAAAGTAATTTTGTATTGATTATTTATTAGATATTCCTTGAGAACAAGATTATCGTGTTGTGGTGCTAGAATATATTTTTGAATATCAACCTTTGAATTTTTGATAATGTTCAAAATTTCATATCCGCCCATTCCAGCAATAATACATTCATCGATTTTACTTTCGTCATAGCCACTAAGTCCATCGCAACAAATCGCTTTGATTTTGTCCTTTTTGTCTTTCAACAAATCAATCGCTTTTTGAAGACTACCCCTGCTTATATCCGAAACGTATGCAAAATCGATTTTATTTTCGTCAAAAAGCTTACGAACCAATTTTCCATGGTCACAACCAACATCCGCTATAATTCTTTCGTCAACAAGACTTGAAATAAATTCTAGTCTAAAAGATAGTTTATTCATAAAAATCTTGCAACTTTTTGCTACGATTTGGATGTCTAAGTTTTCTTAGGGCTTTGGCTTCGATTTGACGAATTCTTTCTCTTGTAACATTAAATTCTTTGCCCACTTCTTCCAAAGTTCTAGGGTGACTGTCATCTAGTCCGTATCTTAGTCTTATAACCTTTTGTTCTCTTGGGGTTAAGGTTTCAATAACTTGAAAAAGTTGTGTTTTCAAAATATCTTGTGCAGCATTGTCTGTTGGAGATTTGATGCTTTCGTCTTCAACAAAGTCACTTATTCTACTTTCGTCTTCTTCGCCTACAGGGCTTTCTAATGATACTGGGTCTTGGGCAATTTTTTGAATTTCAATTACTCTATTTTCACTTAGTCCCATGCGTTCAGCAATCTCAGCATTCGTTGGGTCTCTGCCAAGTTCTTGCATAAGTTGTTTGCTAACACGCGAAAGTCTATGTATAGTTTCTACCATATGTACTGGAATTCTAATAGTTCTTGCCTGGTCGGCAATGGCTCTAGTTATGGATTGTCTAATCCACCAAGTAGCATAGGTCGAAAATCTAAATCCTTTGGTGTAATCAAACTTTTCAACTGCTTTTAAAAGTCCCAAGTTTCCTTCTTGAATAAGGTCAAGAAATTGCATAGAACTACGATTAACATACTTTTTTGCAATACTAACTACTAGTTTTAGGTTTCTTTCGGACAATT
Source organism: Clostridiales bacterium (assembly GCA_003524095.1). Lineage (GTDB taxonomy): Bacteria > Bacillota > Clostridia > Christensenellales > UBA1242 > UBA11490. Next base: position 448,073 of record DOEE01000003.1, on the reverse strand, counting down.
CTTTTTTGGCTCTTTCGTCGCCCTCAATTATTTTTTTGGCAAGTTCTACTTCTTGTTCGGGAGTAAGTAGTTGTGCTTGTCCAATATCCTTAAGATACATTTTAACTGGGTCGTCAACTTTGACATCACTAATTAGACTTTTGAGTTCTTCGTCCTTAATTACTTCGTCAACTGGTGGCTCAACTGTAATTCCTTCTTCTTCTAGTCTATCTTTGACTTCTTTGAGTTCTTCGACAGAAAGTTCATAGTTAATAAGTCTTTCTCCCAAATCTTCTTCGGTTATTGTATTTCCTTCCTTGCTTGCATCTTTTATAATCTTCTCAATTTCTTCATCTAAATTATTCATTATTTTCCCCTATTGTTTTTTTCTGCGATTAATTTTTTGATTTCTTGCATTATTTCCATTCTTTCATTATTATCGCTTACTTTTGCTAGTTTGGCGGTCAAACTATCTATCTGACTACTAAGCCCAGTCTTAATAAGAATATTCAAGCAATCTTCAAAGTGCTTGTTATTATCGTCACCAGCAACAAAGTTGTAGTTGACAATATCATATATATCAGATGTATTTTCAACATCAAACATATCAAATAATTTGCTCACAATTGGCTTGCGGTTATTTTGATATTCATTCTCTATATATTTATAAATCTTGACATAATCGGAATTATACAAGTTAGATATAATTCTATCGTCAAGTTTGGCATAATCTTTTTTGTAAAGCAGTGATGCTATTATAAACTTAACAGATTTAACATAAGAATTTTCTTTTAGGTTTATTTTGTTATCAACAGTTTCAACTATGTCTTCTTGAGTTACGTTTTGAGTTCCAAGTTTAGTCAAATCACTCTTGAGAACGCTAATATTAATATTTGTCATTTGCTGAACCATTTTGAGATAAATCTCTTGTTCACTTTCGCTTCCAAGTGACTTAATAACATTAAGTGCATCGGCTATAAATTTTGTCTTTTGTTCGGGCTTGCTCAAATCGTAATTACTTGCAAAGTCCTTTATCAAAAACTCCACCCAATACAGTCCATTACTTAGCATTTCGTCCCAAGCAGACTTTCCAAAAGCATTTACAAACTCATCTGGGTCTTTGCCATCTGGAATTGTTACAACATACACAAGCAAACCGGCATTTACTAGTATTTCAATACTTCTGAGTGTTGCCTTTTTGCCCGCATTATCCCCGTCAAAACAAAGAATAACTTTGTCGGCAAAACGTTTCAAGTTTTTAGCATGACTGGCAGTTAATGCTGTTCCCATACAAGCAACCGCATTTTGAACACCGCTCTTGTATAGAGATATGACATCCATTTGACCTTCAACAATTACGATTTCTTTGAGTACACCTTGTTTTTTGGCTTTTTTGATTTCATTTATTCCATAAATCAAACTACTTTTGTCAAACACAAGAGTCTGTGCGGTATTTTTGTATTTAGCAAAATCAGCCTTGCCAATAACTCTCCCGCTAAATCCTACAACATTCCCCATCAAATTGAAAATTGGAAATATTATTCGTTTTCCATAAGCATCAGATATTTTGCCACCCTCATATCTATCACAAACACCCGCATCAATCATTTCGTCTTCGGTGTATCCAAGGCTCTTTAGATGCGTAACAATATCATGCCAACCTATGCTATAACCAATTCCATATTCTTTGATAATACTCATATCAAGTTTTCGTGATGCCAAGTATTCAAGTGCGGGAGTCGCTTCGGGTTTTTTGAGATTACCATAATAATACTTTGCTGCATCAACTAACAAGTTATAAATTCTATCACGTTTTTTCTTAAGTTTAATCAAGTTATCATCATTATGGTATTCGGGAAGTTCCATGTTTGCATATTCAGCAAGTTTTTTGCACGCATCATAAAAATCAAGAGATTCATATTTGCAAACAAAGTTAATAACATCTCCACTCGCACCACAACCAAAACAATGATAATATTGTTCAATTTCGTTAATAGCAAAAGATGGTGTTTTTTCAAAGTGGAAAGGACAACAAGCCCACCAAGTTTTGCCCTTGCGAGTAACGTTTATGTACTTTGAAATTGTTGTAACTATGTCGTTATTTTGCTTTAATTTTTCTATAAAATCTTGAGAAAAACCTTTATCCAATCGTACACCTCACAAAAATTCTACTAATTAATACGCAAAAAATTGTCAATATCCTTTTTTTATTTAAAATTTTTTTTGCAATTTACACAAAAAAATTAACTAGCCACGCGCTAGTCAACTTATTTATCTAAATTATTTGCTTGTAGATTTATCTTTTTTATCTCCGCTCTTGTCTTCAGTTTTTGGTGTTTCGGTATGCAAATTTGCATATGTATTTATAGAAATTGATACAATACCACAAACAATTCCGCTACAAGGAATAACAATCCAAGTTGGGTGCCAAATATTTGCAAAAATTCCAACTAAGATAAACACAAGAATTGAAGCAAGCATAAGTATACCACAAATAGCATCGCAAATAATTTGTGCTTTAGATTTTTTGTACATAACATTTCCCCCTAATCTAATACTTATTATATTATATCAAATAAAAATTTGTTTAACAAATATTTTACATTAAATTTAAATAATTAATTGGCGATTAATTATTTTTGATATTTTTAGTGCAAAAAATAGCCAAGCAAAGGCTTGACTATTTATATTATTATTTATTTCTGATTGCTGCTTGAGCGGCTGCAAGTCTTGCGATAGGTACTCTATATGGAGAACAACTTACATAGTCAAGACCAATCTTATGACAGAATTCAATAGAACTTGGGTCACCACCATGTTCACCACAAATACCGCAGTGAAGTTGTGGACGAGTGCCTTTGCCTAGTTTAACTGCCATATCCATAAGTTTGCCAACACCAATTGTGTCAAGTCTAGCAAATGGGTCAGATTCGTAAATCTTGTTTGCATAGTAAGATGGCAAGAATTTGCCAGCATCGTCACGGCTGAAACCAAATGTCATTTGAGTCAAGTCGTTTGTACCAAAGCAGAAGAATTCAGCTTCTTTTGCAATTTCGTCTGCAGTAAGGGCAGCACGTGGGATTTCAATCATTGTTCCAACTTGATATTTAAGTTCAACACCGCTAGCTTTGATAATAGCGTCAGCAGTTTCAACAACTGTCTTTTTAACAAAAGCAAGTTCTTTTACTTCGCCAACAAGTGGAATCATAATTTCTGGAACTACGTTCCAATCTGGATGATTCTTTTGAACATTGATAGCAGCTTTGATTACTGCTTTGGTTTGCATAACAGCGATTTCTGGATAAGTAACTGTAAGTCTACATCCACGGTGTCCCATCATTGGGTTAACTTCATGAAGGTCTGTAATATATTGTTTGATTTGAGCAACAGTTTTGCCTTTTGCTTTTGCCAAAGCTTCAATATCTTGAGCTTCGGTTGGAACGAACTCATGAAGTGGTGGGTCTAGGAATCTGATACAAACTGGCATACCTTTGAGTGCTTCCATCAAAGCTTCAAAGTCTGCTTGTTGCATAGGTTCGATTTTGTTTAAAGCAACTTCTCTTTCTTCCTTAGTATCTGAACAAATCATTTCTCTAAATGCACCAATTCTTTGTGGGTCAAAGAACATATGCTCAGTACGACATAGACCAATACCTTGAGCGCCTAGTTCTTCGGCACGTTTAGCATCGTTTGGAGTATCTGCGTTTGTTCTAACGCCAAGTTTTTTGTACTTGTCAGCAAGTCTCATAATTCTTCCAAAGTAACCACTATTTGGGTCAGCTGGAACAGTCTTGATTTCACAATTGTAAATCTTACCAGTTGTACCATCAAGAGAGATATAGTCTCCTTCGTGGAAAGTTTGACCACTTAGAGTAAATTGTTTGTTTTCTTCGTCCATCTTGATGTCTCCACAACCAGAAACACAACATGTACCCATGCCACGAGCAACAACTGCTGCGTGAGATGTTTGACCGCCACGAACAGTAAGAATACCTTGAGCATATTTCATACCTTCAATATCTTCTGGGCTAGTTTCAAGTCTAACAAGAACAACTTTTTCTTTGTTTTTGCCATGAACAACAGCGTCTTCAGCTGTAAACACGATTTTACCAGTTGCAGCACCTGGAGATGCAGCAATACCCTTGCCTACAACATTTTCTTTGTCTGCATTCTTAAGCGCAACTGTGTCAAATTGTGGGTGAAGAAGCATATCTAGAGATTTAGCATCAATTTGCATCAATGCTTCTTCTTCAGAAATCATTCCTTCATCAATCAAATCACAAGCGATTCTTATAGCAGCAGCAGCTGTTCTCTTACCATTTCTTGTTTGAAGCATATATAGATGTCTATCTTCGATAGTAAATTCCATATCTTGCATATCTCTATAATGACTTTCTAGTTTGTTACAGATTTCCAAGAATTGGTCATAAACATCAGGCATAATTTCAGCCATTTTTGAAATAGGCATAGGAGTTCTAACACCAGCAACAACGTCTTCACCTTGTGCATTCATCAAAAATTCGCCCATAAGACCTTTTTCACCAGTAGCAGGATTACGAGTAAACGCAACACCAGTACCAGAAGTCTCGCCCATGTTACCAAAAGCCATCATTTGAACGTTTACAGCAGTTCCCCAAGAATAAGGAATGTCGTGATCCATACGATAGATATTAGCACGTGGATTATCCCAAGAACGGAATACAGCTTTGATAGCTTCAAATAATTGTTCCTTAGGATCATTAGGGAAATCTTTTCCTAATTGAGTTTTGTATTCTTGCTTAAATTCATAAGCGAGTTCTTTTAGGTCGTCAGCAGTCAAATCTACATCGTAAACTACACCCTTTCTTTCTTTCATTTGGTCGATAAGTTTTTCGAAGTATTTTTTGCCAACTTCCATAACAACGTCACTGAACATTTGAATAAATCTTCTGTAACAGTCCCAAGCCCATCTTGGATTACCGGATTTAGCTGAAATAACTTCAACAACATCTTCGTTAAGACCCAAGTTAAGGATTGTATCCATCATTCCCGGCATAGATGCTCTAGCACCAGACCTTACAGATACAAGAAGTGGGTTTTCTTTGTCACCGAACTTTTTGCCAGTGATTTTTTCCATCTTTTCGATATTCTCCATTATTTCTCTTTGAATATCTGCATTAATTTGTCTACCATCTTCGTAGTATTGAGTGCAGGCTTCAGTTGAAATAGTGAAACCTTGTGGAACAGGCAAACCTAAATTTGTCATTTCTGCCAAGTTAGCACCTTTTCCGCCAAGTAGTTCTCTCATTTTAGCGTTACCTTCGCTAAACAAATAAACATATTTCTTTTGCATATTTTCTCCTTTATGTAAAACTACTTCACTAGTATATATTTTTTGCACAAATCTTGCAAGTAAATGCAGTGAAAAAATTTAAAAAATTTATAAAAAATATCTAAAAATAAAGCCATTTTGCATAAATATACAAAATGACTTATAATTATTTATATAAGAAAATTTTAAGTTAATTTAATCAAACTTTGTTTGTATGTATGTAACGATTATTACTCTATAAACGACTTAAATTTGTAGTTTAGCCGACTTGACAAGTCCCTTAAACAAAGTTCAAAAATTCTATCTTGACAATCCAAAGATACTTTGACAGAATTTAATTTTTCAAAACTTGTATTTTGAATAATCTTGAGAGTTACAAAATCTTGTTTGGAGACAATCACCCCACCCGAACAATTTGAACATCTAAATGTTCCCGAGTAGACATCAAACTTAATATCACCCATAAATTTTAGTCCACAATTATCGCAGGTATCAAAGTTTAGTTCGTATCCAATAATCTTAAGGACTGTTAGCATGAATTTGATAATACATAGTTTGGCATTAACATTCTCTGAGTAAACGATATTTTGAAGAGACTTTAGCAATGTTAAAAATAGACTTTCGGAAATGATATTTGGCTTCATAACTACTTTGCAAATTTCAAGCATAAGACTGCATAATTTGTATGATTCATAATCACTAGTCAAATCAAAAAACGTGTCAACTAAATCAACACCTTTGACAACATAAAAATCTTTTGCCTTGACCAAATCGAATTTTCCAAAACAAAAAGGCTGAGAAGCAAATTTTAGTTTTGAAGTCGGTGCCGAAACTCCTTTAAGTATTCCCGTAACAACACCTAATTCAACACTAAATATGTGAATCAATTTGTCTTTGTCTTTGTATGGCATCGAACTTAAAACAATGCCAGTAACCGTTAGTTCTTCCAATTATTTTTTCCTTTTTAATGCACTGTACAACAAGTAATAATTAATCTTTCCCGTTTTTTCAAATAATTTCCAACACAAATCTTCCATGACAACCCCTTAAATGCGTTTTTTATATTTTATGTGAGTAATCTAGGTTTATGCTAGTTTTTAAATAATCAACGATAAATTATGAGTGTATAATTATTTAATTTTTCAAATTTTAATTCAATAATTAAACATATCATGCAATTTGGATTTTATAAATCTTCTTGACTATAGCCAAGCGATTTGACAGTACTAGCTGAGTTTCGCCAGTCTTCCCTAACCTTAACAAACAATTTAAGCATTACTTTTCTATCTAGCAACTTTTCTATATCTAGTCTGGATTTTGTGCCAATATTTTTAAGCATTGCACCATTCTTTCCAATTACAATTGATTTGTGGCTTGCTTTTTCCAAAATTATATCCGCATCAATTTCCACTATCTGGTTTGACTCATCAAATCTGGCTATTTCAATAGCAATTCCATGTGGAAGTTCATCTTGCAAAAGCCACAAAGTTTTTTCTCTTATGATTTCACCAACCAAAAATTTGATTGATTTGTCAGTATATACATCGTCATCAAAATATTTAATATCTTCGTGCAAGTAGGATTTAATCACTTTGATAAGTTCTTCCAAGTTCTTGGATTTCAATGCGGATACTGGAACAATATCTTTGATGTTTTGCAAAGTGTTACATTTGGTAAGTTCGGGATAAAGTTTGACATAAGTTGTATCGTCAATTTTATTTACAACCAAAATTACATTTGCATTGTTCGTATATTTATTCAAATTATCTAATGTTTTTTCGGTTATCTTTTTTGACCCATCTATTACATACAAAATTACATCAACATCAGATTTTGCTGTTGTAATTGCTTTTGACATGTAATCATCTAGTTTGTTTTTTGATTTATGAATTCCGGGAGTATCAATAAAAACGATTTGACTTTCTTCGTCATTGTAAATTCCAAGTATTTTATTTCGTGTTGTTTGTGGTTTTGGAGACACAATAGAAACTTTTTCTTTCAAAATTGAATTCAAAAGCGTACTCTTCCCCACATTCGGCTCGCCCAAAATTGCAACAAATCCCGATTTCATTATTTTCTCTCCAAGTTTACTTTTTTCATAATTTTTTCTTCCATTTCACGCATCAAAACCTTGTCGTTATCCTGCATATGGTCATATCCCAACAAGTGTAGCAATCCATGTACTGCCATGTATGTCATTTCTCTGAGTTTGGTATTTCCATATTCTTTGGCATGTTTAAATGCTATTGCCTTACAAATACAAATATCCCCAACAAAAATTGCATTAGTGTCTGGATTAATTTCGCTTTTGAAATTTTCCCTTGTTAGCGTGTCTGTTATTAACTGCATGTCGGTCTTCCCCGGTTCTAACAAATTTGGAAAAGACAAAACGTCCGTTACACTATCTTTAGACCTAAACTTATTGTTTAAATCTCTAATTTCTTTTTTAGACACAAAACTAATATTAACTTCCAAGTCTTTGCATTTAACTTTGAGAATTTTGAGTGCTTCACTGTATGCCTTGGTTATACTTTGAATATATTTTTTGTTAAATGTTGTTTTATTAAAATTTATTATCATATTTTATCCTTTAATAAAATTATTACTTTCCGTACTTTAAGTATACACTACTTTTTAAATAAATGGTAACGATATTTCCATAATTTGTAGAAGAAATTTTAACATTTTCACTTTCGACTTTCAAATTATCTGGAACTTTTTTGTATACTTTTTCTTTTAAATTGTCAACTATTTGTTCTTTTGAACTTTCAAAATCCAAATCTACAGTTTCGCTAAAAGTCTCATATGCTATAATCTTATTTATTTTTAATGGCAAAAAATATTCACTGAGAAGTGTACAAGATTTTTGGAGTTCGTAATTTTCAAACTTACACTCAAATTTTTTTGAAAACAAATTTATATTTCCAAGTTTGTAATCAACACTAATAATTTGGGTTTTCCCAGTTTGGAATACTCTGGTTTCTTGATTTTGAAATTCATACTTTTCGGAAAAGTAGACATCAGCCACAATCTCGGCACATGGGGAAATTTCAAGTTTTTCGCCCGAAACTATATTGTATGGTTCAACAATTATATCGCCTTTGAAAACTATATCTCCACTGGATTTAACTGCTGTTCCCGAGTAAATATTTATTGAGTTTATAACCATATCATATTCAGCCACAATTGGCAAATAAGAATTATTTATGTCTGGCAATTCTTCCTTAACATTGACAATAAGCGAATTGCCTTTGGTCATAATACTAACAAAGGACAATTTGAGTTCGTCGGATAAATATTTTTCCAAACTAGATTTATCAAAATTCATATATGAAAACTTAGTAAGTCCAAATTCATTAATTTTTTGAACAACTTGAGACTTATCCACGTTTGAAGTTCCAAAAACCTGAATATTAATTAGTCTATTTTGCATTGTGAGTATTAACACAAAACTAGCAATTAGCCCAACAATAAGCCCTATCCTATATTTCAAAAAATGAAGTATTCTTTGACTTAAACTTGGAGTAATTAAAGATATTTCGTAGTTTTGTGTATTGATGGTTTTGAATTTTTTTAAATCTGCATCATTTATGTAAAACTCCATTTCGCATGGACTGTATTTTTTGACGTCAATTAATTTTATGCCATTTTCGACACATATATTTATTAAATTATTTAGGTTGTAGCCCAGAACTTTTAATTTAGCATTGACATTTGAACTATTTCGTTTTTTCATCAATATCTCCCAACTCTATACTGCAAATATGCCCCTTGATTATTAGTTCTTTTTTGTTTATCTGACAAATTTGCAAATTTTCGCCAATTATAGCAATATTCTTGGTTTTTTTGACTTTGATTACAATCTTTTCGTTTGAATAATCCAAAATTTTCAAAAAATTGCTAATATTAAGTACTTTATTTGACAAAATTACAAGTTTAAAATCATTTGAAATCTCATTAAATGGCAGTTTTACAATATCCAATAATTCTTCAATTAAATTATTCATGTTTTTAATTCCTTTGGTTGTAATTTTCAAAACTATTTATATGAAATTCTGATTAAATAAATTACAATTATAGGTTTTCAAACATATCATTTATGGGAAACTTTTTAGTAAAAAAACACTTTTAACATATTCCAGTTGATAAACTTGAAATAAATAAAAGTGTTTTTATTTAATGATATTTAATTAAAATTAGTCAATTAATCCAAGAAAATTATCACATCTTTTTTAAGATATTTTCAAGGATTAAAAGTTTCATTTCTTTTGACAATCCTTCAAATTCTTTGATTAATTTTTGTTTTTCAATATCCGTGGTGCTTAGATTTGAATCGTTTATATCGACTACCGGACTAACATGAATATCCACTTTTTTATCGTGAATATCTTTTTCTTGTTTTGAATTTAGAAATGCCGAACAAATATTGCTATCTAGCATTGTTTTGTCGTCATCGGTTGGGCTTACGACAAATCTTTCATACAAATAATTACTACTATCTGATTTTGTAGATTTTGATTTATCAAAGTCTTTTGAAGAAGTGTTTTGTTCTTCGCTTTTTTTTGAATCCGCACTCTTGTCTATGCCATCATTTTTTGATTCGGATTTTTTATCCTTTGAATCGGTTTTTGCTTTTGGCTTTGTACTTTCAAGTGAATTTATGACCTTGAAAAACAACAACACAAAAGCAAGAACGCTTAGCGCAATTATCAAAGATATAACGGGGTTTTCCAAAATAATCATTGTTACTCCTTAAGAGTTATTTCCACCATTTTCCCCAATTGTGTTTCGCATTTTTGTATCTGCCTTAATGTTTTGGATTCTATAATAATCCATGACACCCAAATTCCCATTTCTGAATGCATGGCTTATCGCCTTTGGAACTTCTGATTCGGCACTAACCAATTTGGCTTTCATTTCTTGTGTTCTTGCACGCATTTCTTGTTCACACGCAATCGCCATTGCCTTTCGTTCTTCGGCTTTGGCATTGGCAATCTGAACATCTGCTTCGGCTTGTTCGGCTTGAAGTTTTGCACCGATATTTCTTCCCACATCAATATCTGCAATATCTATACTGAGTATTTGAAAGGCTGTTCCATTGTCTAGTCCTTTTGCCAACACAGTCTTGCTTATAGCATCTGGATTTTCAAGAACTATTTGATGAGTCTTGGCTGAGCCAACTACTGTTACAACACCTTCACCAACTCTAGCAAGAATTGTTTCTTCGCCCGCACCACCGATAAGTTTTTCAATATTACTCTGAAGTGTAATTCTAACTTTGCAAATAAGTTCAATTCCGTCACAAGCAACTGCCGATATTGGCGGAGTTGTAATTACAACTGGTGTTACACAGTTTTGAACAGCAAGCAATATATCTCTGTTTGCAAGGTCAATAGCCTTGGCATTGTCAATTGATAGTTTTATCTTTGCCCCATGTGCCACAATCAATGCTTCGACCACTCTATCAACATTTCCGCCCGCCATATAGTGAGTCTCCAAGTCCGAAATGGATATATCCACTCCAGCTTTTTTGGCATTAATATAACAACCAACAATTAGCCCTACATCTACATTTCTGAGTTTCATTCCAACCAATTTTCTTGCTGGAATATAAGCATTACTAAGAAGTGTCTTAGTCCAAACATTTACGGGTACAATTGCAAAAAATATTGCAACTGCAATAACAATTGCAAGCAGAATTCCAACTGTTACCCATAGACCTACGCCCAAAAGTAAATTCATGTTAACCCCCACGAACTATATACTTATACATATGTATTATATCATATAAGAATCAAAAAATAAATATATTTTTAAAAATGAATAAATATTATATTTTAGTAATATATATTCATTTAATAAGTGTCGGTTAATCAAAAAACACATTGCATTTTGATAAATTGAAATTTAAAATATTTAATTATAATTCCTATAATTTGCAAATTTTATTAATTGAATTACAAAAAATCATTGTCCACATATAAGACAATGATTTATTTATAATTATAAACATTTATTCTAATTAAAGAGCATTTTTCATATCATCAACAATGTTTTGAAGTTCAACAAAGATTTGACGAATATCTGCATTTTTGGAATTAAGACCTTCACCCTTCTTGGTTTCATCATCAATCAAAACTTCGATGTCTTTGATAAGTTCAACTTTCTTGTCAATATCACTGTTATCACTAAAGTCTAGTTCACTATATCTATCAGTAATATCTTTGAGCATATCGCTTAGTTGGTCGTTATCATAAACAGTTTCTTCGTAATAATCTTGTTTAGCAGGTGCTTGTTTTGTATAGGTTTTAGTAGTTGTTGTAGTTGTCACCTTGCTTGGAGTTGAAGTTTTGGTTTTTGTTGTTTTTGTCTTAGTTGTTGTAACTTTCTTTGCTTTTGAAGAGTAAGCGTCGTTACTTGAATTAATTCTAGAAAGTGTAATATGTTCATCAAACATATGTGTATTCATTTCTTGATATTCAGTATTAACATCAACAACAGTTTTTCCACTACTCTTAAGTTCAACAAGAAGCGGAATTAAATCGCCTTCGCCAGCAACAATACAATATGTATCAATTTCTGGTTTTGTGTAGCAAAGTCTAACTGCGTCAACTATCATTCTTGTATCTAGTTGACTAAATCTCTTTTTGAATCTCATAAATGGAGCAGTTTCATATCCATATTGTGAAATAACATCACTAAGGTAAATATGTTTTCTATCATTGTAGCCATAGAACTTACAATATACAACATCTCCCATTCCTAGTAATTTTTGGTACAACTCGTCAAAAGCGTCTGCACCGATTTTTACATTATCTACATCTAATAACAATGCAATCTTTTTCTCTTTCATAATTTCTCTCCTAACTATTTTCTCTCATTTGATAAAACAAATATTGTTGTGCATATCCCGATAACTCTCCAAACTCGCTTTCTAATTTGCAAGAAATTTTCTTGGCATCAGACTCATTTGAATTGTAGTACTTACAGTAAGCCTTAACAATCCACGTATCTGTTGGAAAAACGTCAGTTTTGTGAAGCCCAAAAAGTAGAATACAATCTGCAACTTTTTTGCCAACACCTTTGAGTTTTAAGAGCGAATTTCTAGCATCAATAGTAGACATAAGTTTTAGGTTATCTAAGTATTCATAACTCAAACACGATATTGTATCAAACAAATACTTGTCTCTATATCCACACCCGATTTTTTTAAAAAATTCCAAAGGAATTGATTTTAGACTACTCAGTGTTGGAAAAGCGAAATAGTCACCCATATTTTTCCCATAAGACTCACATATTTTTTCAATTATGGTCTTAATTCTAGGAATATTATTATTTTGTGAAATTATAAACTCGATTATAATTTCAAGTAGGTCGCCACGAAGTATTCTGATACCTTTGCCGTGTTCAATTGCAGGTTTAAGGTAAGGATATACACTTAAACTTGATTTTATTCTATCATAGTTTGTACAAAAATCAAAGTATTTAATGAAATATTTTTTATCTTTTGTAAATATTTTTGTATTACCATTCTGACAATAAATATCCGCTTTCTGGTCAGAACTATATACCGTGTAGCCAAAATCCCGTACTTTGTATCTAAACACCTGACCACACTCAAGCGTCTGTTTTATATCAAAACTATCATTATTTTCTAGTTCAATATAATTATCAAATTCCAAATAATTCATAAGGTCATCCTTTGAGCATTTTTAATTTTGAAAAACCAACTAAACCCCTTTAAAAAGCAAAAACCAACTAATTAATTAGTTGGCAAAATACTAAACCAAATTACTTTTGTGGGTAAACACTTACTCTCTTCTTATCTTTGGTTTCATGTTCATATGCTACTTTTCCGTCAGTCAAAGCAAACAAGGTATAATCCCTACCAATGCCGACATTGTTGCCAGCATTAATTTTAGTTCCTCTTTGTCTAACGATAATAGAACCAGCAGATACTACTTGTCCATCTGCACATTTAACACCTAGACGTTTGCTATTTGAGTCACGACCATTTTTTGATGTACCTTGACCTTTCTTATGAGCAAACAGTTGAATATTAATAAACATCACTCTATTACCTCCATTGAAATATACTTAGAGTAGCCTTTGCACAAATCTTTGATTGATTCAACTAGAGTTTCAAACAAAATTTGTGATTGATTTAATTTTGTTTCATCAATATTTTTTGGCAACTCAAATTTTATGTAACCATCATCATCTAGTCTTTTGAGTTTAGCATCAATATTCAAAACTCTTGTGAGTCCCAAATAACATGCTTGAACAATACTAGAAAGCGATGCACACAAGATATCATTGCCCAAGTTAGAATATCCAGTGTGACCTGAGCATTCCACTCCAACAATGTTATCACAATTTTTGAAAATTTTAATTTTCGTCATAATTATTTAACCGAAATTATTTTTAATGCTGTAAATGGTTGTCTATGACCTTGTTTTCTGCGGTAGTTCTTTTTTGCCTTGTATTTGAACACAACAACTTTTTCTTCTTTTCCTTGTTCAACTACTTCTGCAACAACTTCTGCATTTTTTACCAATGGATTTCCATTTGTAACTTTGTCACCGTCAACTAGCATAAGAACGTCCAAGTTAACCTTGTCACCAACTTTGGCGTCTAACTTTTCAACAGTTATGACATCATTTTCGCAAACCTTGTATTGTTTGCCTCCTGTTGTAACTATAGCGTACATTTAAAGTAAACCTCCTCTAACCAAACTCACTGTATAGGCATAGCAAATGGCTATTTAAAACCTATTCCAAGTGGTACAAGATAAATTTACCACACAAAATACATTTTGTCAATAAAAAATCCTAAAAACTTTTAATATTTTGTATATATAATAAATATAGGAATACTCAAATACACCTAAATTAGCGAATAAAAAATATTGATTTACTCAAAATTAAACAGAATAAAACTAATTAAGGAATTAAGTATGGAAAGAAAAGATTATGAAACAACAACAAATTTAATTGATGAAGCATACAAAAATGTAAGAATGGGAAGTTTTGCAATAGACTGCATAATAGACAAAATTGAAGACCCATCTTTGGAAGACCTACTAAGAAAACAAAATGATTGTTATCTTAACTACGTCGAAAAAATTGAAAAACTATCCGAAAAATTAAAGCACACTCCAAAGGACATTAATTTTATGCTAAAAGGAATGTCTTTTGCAAGCATAAAAACCAAGTCGATAATTAACAACGAAACCCCACACCTTGCCGAAATGCTTGTGCAAGGCACAACTATGGGAATAACAGATACACTCAAAGCCAAAAGCGAATTTGTTAGTTCAAATGCTGAATTAAATAAGATTGTTGACGAAATAGTCAAGTGCGAAGAAAAATTTGTAAACTCACTCAAAAATTTTTTGTAATTTTTAGCAAGACTATATTAATAAACTTTTAAAAGTATTTCGTGTACTCCAAAAATTATCTTAGCAAAAAAACTAATACTCGAAAAATCTAGTTAAGTATTAGTTTTTTTATAATTCAAAATAAGATAATATTCAATTTTTTATATCAAAATTACAGAAACACCGCTATTTATCTGGGATAAATTCTGACTAAGTATAGTTTCTGGATCAATGCTTTCAATAAGGTTTTTTGTGGGATTAAGATTTCCCCAATTCTCACCAAAAACATAATCTTCAATTACATTTGCTTTTTTTAGTTTTGTCAAGTATTTTTTGACTTCATTTTTGATTACACCACCTTGACCATGTGAACCATATCCATGAATTATCAAAATTACTCTATTTCCCGTCGCTTTTGAATATCTAATTTCTTCATCTATGAGAAACAAAGCATAATCAGCATTTGGATTATCTTTTTTTATATTAACTACTCGCATGACTAAACTCCCACAAAATAATCGACGGAAATATAACCATATTTTTTGGTATCAACCATCTTTAAGTGTTTAAGCGACACAAGGTCAATCAAGTCATCAATCTTTTGCTCGCTGGAATGTTCAAATATAAGAACTCCGTCTTTTTCAAGAATTTTCAGTTCATCAATTTTTAGGATAGCCTTTGCACCAAAATCCGTCACAAACGGCGGGTCAAGAAATATAATATCAAATTTTTGAGATTGAAATTTGTCAAGTGCCAAAAGATAATCCATTTTATATAAATCTGGTTTAATTTTTGCAAGTGCAAAATTTTTTTTAATTAAATCACAACTATCTTGACTTATATCGCAAGTAATAACACTTTTTGCCCCACGACTAACGAGTTCCAAACTTACAGCACCCGTTCCTCCAAATAAGTCAAGGCAATTCGAATTAGGGACAACAAACTGAATTTTATTAAAAATACCCTCCCTAGCCCTATCGAGTGTAGGTCTAATATTTGAATAATCAAATTCAAGTAACTTAAGTCCCCTAAATTTCCCCGCTATAATTCGCATACCAACTCCAATTCTAATTTAACACTCTTAAGTATATAACAAAAAAAACCAAATGCCAACAAAAGCACTCGATTTTGTTTTTTATTTGTTGTTTTGAAAATACGAATAAGAACATTATATAATTTAAATTGGACTAAATTAATATTAAATTGAAAAAATCCCAACTATTATCACTATTTAACAGTGTAAAATTATAACTTACAATTACCAAATTCCAAGTACCAATCAAAAATAGTATATAATAATTTTTTACATAAATATTTATACAATATTAGTAATATTTATTCAACAACATTCAAAAATCAACATGGAATATTTATACGTTTACAATTTATTTTTTAATAACATAGTTCATTCGTCTATAATTAAATCCGAGCAAAACTTCGTAAGGTGACGTATTCATGGCTTTTGCATAATCATCGATAGAAATTGAATTTTGTTTTTGTCGTCCCAACAAAACCACTTCGGAATATAATTCACAGTCCACACCAGTCAAATCAACCATAAATACATCCATACAAATTAGCCCTACAATCGGGCATTTTTTTCCACATATCAATACACTAAAGTTATTAGACAATCTTCTATCCATTCCATCTGCATAACCTAAAGGAACAACACCTATTTTCATATTAGATTTAACCAGATATGTTCTATCATACCCTATAGTATCGCCCTTTTTTACTTCAAAAATATTGACCAACTTAGACTTAATTTCAAGCACAAACTTATTCTCAATATTGTTTTTTGTTCCCCCGTAAATTAGAAACCCATTTCGCACCATATTGAGTTTAAATATTCTATTGTTTGTCGTCGCAAATGAATTTGCAATATGAAAAACAACTTTTTTGGATTGAACATATTTTTTAAACTGATTAAATCTCATGAACTGTTTTTTGATAAATTCAACATCATTTTGTTTTGTTGCAAAGTGACTATAAACACCCTCAACACTCACATACTCACTTTTATCTATTAATTTAATTGCTTTGATAAATTCGGCTATTTTTCGAAAACCATATCTATTAAGTCCACTGTTAACTTGAATATGAACGTTCAAATAAACTTTGTTTTGGCTACAATATTCCAAAATTTTGTTGCACATTTGCAAATTAGATACACTTATGGAAATATCATTCTGTGAGCATATTCCCAAATTTTCTAGACTTGTCATACCAAGCACAACAATTTTTGTAGATTTATCAAAAACTCTAATACCAAGCCCTTCCGACACATTAGAAACCGCAAAAAAATCCACAATCCCAAAAAGCGTTTTACAAACAGTTTCCACTCCCAAACCATATGCATTTGCCTTAACAACGGCACATAGTTTTATATTACTGCCTATCAATGTTTTGATATTAATAGCATTTTGCTTGAGAACTTTTGTATTAATTATGTAATCACTAAAACTTTTCATATAAACTATTTATGAAAAATATTTTGGTTATGTGAAAATTTGTATGAAATTCACATATGTTATTTGTATTATAATTTTTTGCATAAATATTACATTTATATAAAATATATTCATTTCACAAATTAACTTTGATTAAAATTATTTTGTATATTTATGCGTTTCTACGAATAAATAAAAGATGCTTTTTCAAGCATCTAATATTTCAATTATTTATTTGTTGAACCATAACCACCACTTCGAGTAGAATTTACTTCTTCTTCGTTATCAACTTTAAGATAAGGAACAAATATTATTTGAGCAATCTTATCGTTTTTGTGAATTTGAAAGTCTTTTGTACCCCTATTTTTAAGCGCAACACCTATATTTCCATCGTTTGATGGGTTTGAGTAATAATCTCCATCAATTACACCAATATCATTAGCAAGACAGATATCTTTTCTACCCATACTGCTTCTTACACATAACAAAATAAATTCATCTTCATTACAGCATGCTTTCAAATTAGTCCAAACTGTTACAATCCCACCCGCTGGTATAACAATATCAGTTGGGCTACAAATATCATAACCCGCTGAATTTTTGGTTGCTCTTTTTGGCATTATAATGTCTTTTTCTCCATATTCAATAGCTTCGTCTTTGACAATTTCAAATTTTCTCATATTTTCTCCTAAGTAAATTAAAATTTTTGTTTTCTCATTGTTTTTAAACATTAGTAGTATAGCATAGTTCTAGTTAAAAATCAATTATACTATATACTATTTTTGGTACATTAATTTTAATTACAAATCATCAGCATCTTGAACAGGTTCAGAATATTTATCTTCACACACACCAGTATAGCTTCCGAGCGGGTCATTTTTCTTATATCTTTTGTTTATATGCTTTTTCTTTTCCATAAAATATCTCGAAATTTAATTAATACTTATATTTTTTGAAAAAAAGACAAAAATATTCACTTCAAAAATTTTAAATATTTTGATTATAAATCTTGACATAAACAAAAAATAAAGGTATACTTACAAAGTAATTTTTGAAATTTATCTGTACACTTTAAGTATTATTGGTACGAGCAAGTATTCCCCTACCTAAAAACGTACAGAACATTTGACAATTTCAAGAATAGTATCAGATACAATTAATATGCCTGCCAATGCTCAGTTGGCGCGACGCGTTAAAATAAGTTGCCAGTGGCAAGTTATTAGCCAAAGCGGGAGACACTTTAGGTGTCGACGGAAGAGCAAGTATTGCTCTACCTAAAAACGTGTAGAACATTTGACAATTTTAAGAATAGTATCAGATACAATTAATATGCTTCCTTAGCTCAGTTGGTAGAGCA
>DOEE01000003.1:425621-429374 GCA_003524095.1 Clostridiales bacterium | reverse complement strand
ACTGACTCTTAATCAGTGGGTCCGGGGTTCGAGTCCCCGAGGGAGCACCAAAAACAAAACACTCTTTTGAGTGTTTTTTTGCTCCTTTCGGGAACTCCAATATTCGCTTTCACTCATCAAATATCTGATGATATTTCCCCCAGACACCCCTGTATTGCATTGGGTCCAATACTTATTATGATTTTATCTTCTTAGTATGGGCTCGAGTCCCCGAGGGAGCACCACTAAAACCCTTTATTTATAAGGGGTTTTTTAATGTCCAAATTTCAAAAGTGTCTAATAAAATTTGCAAAAAGTGTCTAAAAAATGACATTATTGTTTTATTTTTAATTATTTAACATTTTGTATTTACGAAAATAATTTTTATTGTGATTTTTTATTTAATATGATATAATTTAATCATAATATTACATGAGGGAGTAATTATGAAATTTTTTAGAGGTTTAAAGGCAACGTTTGAAGCTATCGGAAAACTTTGGAGAATAGAAAGAAAAAGAGATACCGAAATCAATCGCAATCCAACAGAAGAAGAATTAAAAGATAACAAAAAAGGGAAATTATCTATTGTTGTAACTATTGTCAGCACCATTGTTTATTTGATTGCATTCATATTGGTTGCTAGTTCATGGCAGGTAAATATTGGCTTGGGTATTTTTGTTTTAGTTTTGGTTTTGATTTTTACACCTTCAATTCAAATAAAAGCAATCAATTTAGCCAAACAACAAAGAAAGATTAATGGGAAAGGCACTACAGCATTGATTCTTGCAAATGTTTTACCAACCATTGCATTGGTTGGTGGTGTGCTATTCTTTGCATTAGGTGGAATGTATATTTTCTTTAAATAAGAAAAAAAAACACTCTTTTGAGTGTTTTTTTGTTCCTTTCGGTGACAGCATTTTTTAAAAATGCCAAATGCAAATGCCTTTGTCGAACCTGGTAGTCGTCGCTTCTTTTGACTGCAAGCACTCTCACTCCGACAAATATTCACTAGGCTTATGTAATTCAATTTTTATATCTCTCATTGTACAAAATCCTTTGATAACTATTCGCTTCTTAAACATATAACAGGGTCTTTTTTGGAAGCAATTCTTGCTGGAACTGTTCCTGCAATTGTTGTAAGTACAGTACTAACCGCAACCAAAATAAGTGCATGTGTAAATTTAAGTGTTGCCATATTTGTTGTAATCGTTCCACCTGCAATTGCCTTGATTATTGCACTAAGCGGAATTGTTAGAACCCAACTAAGAGTTACACCCAAAATTCCCGCAAAGAGACCTATTAGGATTGTTTCACTATTAAATATTCTCGAAATATCTTTCTTTCTAGCACCGATACTTCTCAAAACCCCTATTTCTTTGGTTCTCTCAATAACCGATGTATATGTAATTATTCCTATCATCACAGACGATACAACAAGCGAAATCCCCGCAAATGCTATTAGCACATAAGAAACAATATTTACAAGTGAGCCAAGAGTAGTTGTCAAAAATCCAGTTGTATCCGAATAGATAATCTTTTCTGCCTCAGTATCCACTGTAGTATTGTATTCGTCAATCATTGCAACAATTCTATCTTTGGCATCAAAGTTTTTGGGATAAAACTTGATACTTACTGGGATTGAACTTATACCAATTTGTTGCATTGCTACATCAAAGGCATCTTCGTCAGATAGTGTGTATCCATATTGAGTATTTAAAAATGTATTTATTGCAGTCACATTCGCAAAACCCTGTTCAGGCAACATTGGATGCTCTTTTGACGAAAACTCTGCAACAGACAGCATATAATTATCATAAAACTCATAACTATTTTTGTTTGCCAATTGCTTTTGAGCAATTAGCGAATTCTTGCAATCTTGAGCATAAAATTTTTCAAAGTTAGACATATAAACCAATCCACTTCGCAAAATTTGAGATGTTGCATCTTCTTTAATTCGTATTATTCCACTAATTTTCAAAGTAACCGAACTATTGTTATATGCTTGCTCAAGTTGGACTTGATTTTGAGTATCTAATTTATCAAACTTGGTTATACTATCAAAATCATTACTATCCGGAGTATAATAATCGTTATTAAATATAACTTTATACTCTTTTTGACAAATATCCTCAAATGGAATATTTTCAAATTCATTAACCGAATTAATTATTGGTTCAATACCCAATGCTTGTAGTGTGGAAAAGGATATCTTGTTTCCTTCTCCTATTACAAGCAACATCTCGCGACTATATTCCTCACTTGATATCGTTGGCAATGTTCCATATATCAAATCATATTGTTCCAAGACAAAATCCATATTTGTACCCATAGAATATAGTGCACTACTGCTCTCGCTTGTCATAATACTTGTAGAATTTTCTCGTTTCACATATGTATAGACATTGTTTTTGTCTTTTGTAATCAATTTGACTGGAATATAATAATCATACTCCACCATGTTTATGTATTTGCTGTTTTGCCTGTCGTTCTCAAACTCTCTTACTTTGTCTACAAATCCGCTTGTCAAATTATTATAATGACCATAAGTTATATACTGTGCAACCGGATTGTAAGGAATAAGCACATCATCATCAATATCCTCAGTTTGTCCCTCATCTGTTTCAAAACTAGTAAATTTGTTCATATCGACACTGATGGCCGAAATTGTTATTGGATAATTACCAAGTGCATCGGATTGAACTTTGTTTATGTAGTTATTCATTCCCGTCGAAACCGCAAGAACTAATGCAATGCCAATAATCCCTATTGAGCCTGCCAAACTCTCAATAAAAGTCTTACCTCTTTTTGACCACAAGTTTTTTAGAGACAAATTAAAAGCAGTACCATAACTCATCGAAGTTTTAATTTTATTTCTTTTCTTTCGAGCATTTTCTTTGTCAAAAGATTTGTGAATGGTTATAGCATCATCAGTAATTTCTTTCTCATCAGGGATATACGGGTCAGTATCTCCAGTTAGTTCCCCATCCAAAATATTAATAATTCGTGTTGAATATGTTTTTGCAAGTTCTTCGTTGTGTGTAACCATAATGATTAAATACTTACTGGAAATCTTCTTTAGTAAATCCATAACCTGAACACTTGTTTCGCTATCCAAAGCACCAGTAGGCTCATCTGCAAGAATTATTTTTGGCTCATTTACAATAGCTCTAGCAATAGCAACTCTTTGCATTTGACCACCAGATAATTGATTTGGTCGTTTTTTCATTTGGTTTTCAAGCCCAACTTCTTTGAGTGCCTTTGTCGCTCTTTTTCGTTTTTCTGCCTTGCTAATACCAGCAATACTTAGTGCTAATTCTACATTTTCAAGAATACTTAAGTGTGCTATTAAATTATATGATTGAAATATAAATCCAATATAATGATTTCTATAAGCATCCCAATCTCTGTCTTTGTATTCCTTGGTCGAAACACCATTAATAACAATATCTCCCGAAGTGTATTTGTCTAGCCCACCAATAATATTAAGCATTGTGGTTTTTCCGCAACCTGACGGACCCAAAATTGAGACAAATTCGTTATTTCTAAAGTTTATACTTACATTTTTGAGTGCATGAACTTCGTTTTCACCGGATAAATAATTTTTTGTAATATTTTTAATTTGAATCATATTATCCCCCATAAAAGATATTAAATTATATCACAAATCATTTTAAATTTAAATAAAAAACCACCTTATATTTATAATTTATTCTTCACATTATTAAATGTGTTGATTAAATAAACATAATTGGCACACTCAAGTCCAGTTGCACA
>DOEE01000003.1:425219-425429 GCA_003524095.1 Clostridiales bacterium | reverse complement strand
TCAAGTCCAGTTGCACAAAAAAAGATACCTATTAAGGTATCATTTTGGTGCGGATAACTGGATTTGTATTAAGGAGACACATTGTCGACGTTAATTCTCGGGTGGCAGACATGTTTCATGGCTGACGGGATCCCGAGTACAATGCACGGAAGTGCTGGTAAGTCTCTCTTGAGACTTTTGTGCAAAAGCACACTCAAGTCCAGTTGCACA